>NZ_JACJPK010000001.1:0-1838 GCF_014696035.1 Trichocoleus sp. FACHB-262
CGACAAGTGAATGGTTCAACTTTGTGGGCAAACCTACATTTGTTGTTCTGGTTATCATTATTTCCCTTTGTCACCGCATGGATGGGTGAAAATCACTTTGCTGCGTTGCCTGTGGCGCTTTATGGTGTGGTTCTATTGTTGGCTGCGATCGCCTACTTCACTCTGACCCGCACACTTGTTTCTCACCACGGTCAAGATTCCACACTTGCAAATGCTCTTGGTCGAAATTTTAAAGGCAAGTCATCGGTATTGATTTATGCAGTTACAATTCCACTTGCTTTTGCAATCCCTTGGCTTGCATGTGCATTATACGTTCTGGTTGCAGTTCTGTGGCTCATTCCCGATCGTCGTATTGAAAAGGCGTTGAACTCATAAAGTTCCATGTTCGATGCAACAAAAACTAGCTAACAAGCCCTCTGCACCAAAACGAATATAGGTTGTTGGTCACAGACAAAGGCGATCTGCGTCCGGTGAGCAGGAACGTTATGCCGCTTATGGATGTACTCACTAATCCTGGCATTTTACGCTCCAAGGGGCGGGGAATCTACCCACAGAGATTGAAACAGGAGAAACAAAATGATGATTCAAGATAAAGTGGCGTTAGTTACGGGAGGCACATCGGGAATTGGCAGAGTAACTGCGATCGCATTCGGTGCTGCTGGAGCCAAGGTAGTATTCTCAGGCAGACGCGACGCAGAAGGTGAAAAAACCGCCAAACTGATTCGCGAAACAGGTGCCGAATGCTTATACGTTCATTCAGATGCCTCGAATGAGGAAGACATCAAAGCATTAGTGCAAAAGACGGTTGCAACCTACGGGCAACTCGACTGTGCCTTCAATAATGCAGGCACTGACGGCTCTTTTAAGCCTCTGCATGAACAATCAATTGAAGATTTTGACAACCTGATGGCAATCAATGTTCGGGGGCTGTTTTTGTGCATGAAGTACGAAATTCAGCAAATGTTGTCTCAAGGATCTGGTGTGATCGTGAACAATTCGTCAGCGAGTGGTCTCGTTGCGTTTCCGAAGACTTCTCCTTACGTTGCCAGCAAACATGCAGTAATGGGGTTGACGCGAGCGGCGGCGCTGGACTATGCCAAGCAAGGCATCCGGGTTAATGCGGTGAATCCTGGAGGCACTGCAACTGAACTGCTCGATCACGCCTTTGGGCAACTGGGTATCACAGCGGATGATTTAAGCTCTTTGATTCCAATGGGTCGGATCGGTCAGGCAACGGAAATTGCTCAAGCGGTTGTGTTTCTCTGCTCCGACGCTGCCAGCTATATTACGGGGCAACCCTTAGTAATCGATGGTGGATATACAGTGAGTTGATTTTTGATTGTTGATCGTGGACTCACAGTGAATCGATCCATCAACAAATCAAACCGCGATCGCTTCTTCATGAGATGGTCAACCAATTGCTTTCAATGTATGCGTGTCTGGTACGGAGAATAAACTCTATTGGAGAAAGAATGAAGCGATTTACCTGGTTTACCTTCCTGTATCTTGCGCTAGGAGTTTGCCTGACAGCGATCGCGCTTGAATACTCAAATCTGCCTTCGGGTCTTCAAACCAGCCTGTTCGCCAGTGCAGGAGCGTCCTACCTTGTTTGTCTCTTCAGTACCTTCCCTTTTTGGCGGGAGGCGACGCTCGGCTTCTACCGCAGACGGAATTCAGCGATCATTATACCCTGGTTGGGGATTGGAGTGAACATTATTGTGACGGTCTGGGAGCTTCAGAGTCAGAACTGGACAATGGAAGCCATTTTACAAGCATTTTCGCGGCTATTAGCCGTCTTAATACTTGCAGAAATCATTGTGATTACATGGCAAGTGAAT
>NZ_JACJPK010000010.1:0-5615 GCF_014696035.1 Trichocoleus sp. FACHB-262
GGTGGCAATGAATTGCTGGAGTGAATCCATTTCTTGTGAGTTAGTTACGAGTCCTTCTCTCAGCCTAATAACTTCTCCTTATCCTTACAACTTGATTAGGATTGCTATATTCAACGCACTGAATAGCTGCGTACGCAGTTAGCTAGGTAGACAAGTAAAGCTTTAGTCCAGAGTGTTAGTCCAAAGCTGTATCTACTAGCCATCAGAAGGAATAAGCTTAAGGACCGTCAGAATCATGAGTTATTGCAGTATAAGCAATAGAGCAACAAAGGAGCTTGGGGCGATCGCCTCTCTCAGCTTCTAGGCGCCGTTGAAAGATTGAGCGCCAGAAACTTGCTAGTTTGGTGCTACTTCATCGAAGAATTGCAATGGCGCAACTATCAAGGCGTTTATTTTCTATTGCTCCTCGACTACTCCTTGCTGGCGTCATTGCTGGCTTCTGTTATTTAGTTTTTCGTATTACCCTCTTATCTTTCGTTGTTCTACCTTTACTGAATTCGGGTAATACCACCAAAATTTATATTGGCTTTTACCTTGAGCATCCCAGTATCGTCGGCAAAGCCTCTAATCTCCGTTGCGTAACTGATGGATTCGTCTCCGTCGATGCGCTAGACAGGTATGTTTACTACTGCCGCTTTAATATGAAGCCGTTGAATGTCAAACAGTTCGTTAAAGGAAAGGGACTAAAGTTTGGCAAGCTAGCGGGTACGTTTGGCAATGAATGTGTTCCATCGCACATGGATGTACCTATAAATCTTGACTCATCTCCTGCAAGGCTTTGGTGGAACCCAGAAGAGCTTGAAGCTGATTCTGGAGTGCAATGCTACTCCATCGGTACTCACGAGCTGCTGTATTCTCCAGCAAGTCAAACCGCTTACATGAGAGACTCTTACGACTAAATTAAGAGAGGCAGTAGCTTGAGTAAAGGTTTTGAGTAGGTATCTCGAGGTGTCGAAATTGTAACTGGAGGGGGCGATCGCGTCTCTGAGCTTCTGAGTTTCTAGGGGCGATCGCTCGTCTTCATTCCAAGGACTAGGTGCAAAATAGAAGCTTGTTCTACTGCTAAGGGACAGAACGATGGCTCGTGGAAACAGGCAATCAGTGAAGCCTCTTTCAAGAATGTATGTACTGGTCTGCACGACTTGGCAAAGCACTTTTCTGGGGCTGCTAGCAGGGCTGACCTTTGGTGGACTGTATGGTTTAGGTGTCTTTTTTCCGATACCCGGTGGAGCCTATTTTGGCGTTTTATTGGGTGCTATGTATGGTCTGGGGCTAGGGCTATGTAATGGTTTGTCGTTGGGTCTCGTCACCTGCGTGATTTTTTATCCTCTCACCCACGTGAAATATCATCGCTGGATGAGCCGGTTGATGGGGGCTGGTTTTTCTGGCATTGGTGTCTGCCTGAGCGTACTCTTAACCAATATCAACAAGGGCATGACGCCAATCTCGGCTTTGTTGATTGGCTTTCATTGCGTGACCGTCTCTGTCTTTGCTACCCTCATCGGCGATGCCCTTGGCTACAACTTGGCCCAATGGTATGAAAAGCAAACAACAGCCAGGACAGTCGTAGCGGGGGATGAGCCGCCTTCCCATCTGGTTGCACTCAACAAAATAGGCCAGATGTTAACTGCGACATTGCCCCTGGCACCTATGGGCTGGCGACTCATTGCTTCACTGTCTTTCATCTTGTCTGTGTTCGGGTATCGACAATTGTACTTCAGCGTTTGTGAAGGAAGAACTGGAGATGATTGTCTATCCTCGCCGCGTCTCCTAACCTCTGCACAAGCAGGCTTCGCGATCGCGCTTCCCCTATTTCTGGTAGGCATCGTGCTTTATAGCCAATATCGAGTTCGGCTCCAAATTGATGAGCATCGGGTTGCGATGATTTATAAGCTATTCGGATACCCATTCTGGACACGTTCTTGGGCTAGAGAGGAGATCAGGCAAGTCCGCCTAATTCGACCCCGGTTTGGCAACTATTTAGACGTTGCCCTACAAGTGAGACTTGGCAACCAGCAGATTACTCACGGACAACTCACCCTCAGAGAATCCCAGTGGCTAGCTCAAGAACTCAACAACTGGTTATGCGTTCCGCAAATCAATCTGAATTTGGAAGATTAACTGCAGCTTTACTTTGGTTTCGTGGGAGTTAGCACGCATAGTTTTGGACACACCGCGCTGACTCAAATAAGCCTGCCGGAGTGCTGCTGCGAGCCATTCAGAAGATGTTGAGCTGTCCTAGCTTGCGAGCACTTCAACAATATTTAGAGGTGTCGGAGTTGCAACTGGAGGGGGCGATCGCCTCTCTAATCTTTTAGGTTTAGGGTGTGGACGGCAACTAGTGAGGTGTTTGGTTTCAGAGATATATGTAAAATTCTGCCTATCTTTTCATCAGAGGTATATGGCACTACCTATCTATCTATATTGTCTGAGCTAAATTGCTATGCGGAAACATTCATTAACGCAAGGGTAAGGCTATTGGCAAAAACCTTTAGTTTTCAATACCCCTGGTTTTGAAGATCCACCTAGCGCAAGCAGCTAACTACAATTTTAGCCAGGTGCATCGTAATGACGGAGGCTTCGTAAACCCCGTGCAGATAAATCTCACACCTCAGGCAAGCCAGTATCCCTATAAATCAGGTTCCTATAGACCAGAAATTGATGGGATCAGAGCGTTTGCGGTGACTGCAGTCATCATTAACCACTTCAATAAAGACCTTCTACCAAGCGGCTATTTGGGCGTAGACGTTTTTTTCGTCATCTCTGGATTTGTTATCACTTCTTCTCTAGCAGGGCGTTCCAGCCAGAATTTCCGTGACTTTCTGGTCGGGTTCTATACCAGGCGTATCAAACGCTTAGTGCCAGCGTTGGTGTTGTTCGTTCTCATTACTGGTGTTCTGGTATGTCTCTTTAATCCCAGCCCAAGCTTTTCATTAAAGACTGGCATTGCATCTCTATTTGGTCTTTCCAATCTCTACCTACTAAAGCAGTCCACAAATTACTTTGCCGCCTCCACAGAGCTAAATATCTTCACCCATACTTGGTCTCTGGGGGTGGAAGAACAATTTTACCTTCTGTTCCCATTCCTGGCTTGGTTCACTGGCTTTGGTCGCCTGGCCACCCAAGGAGCAAGGAATCTGTTCTGGGTGACAGGAACACTATCAGTTGCTTCCTTGATTGCTTTTGTCTACGTCTACCAAACAAACCAGCCTGCTGCTTACTTTTTAATGCCCTCCCGTCTATGGGAACTGAGTGCTGGTTGCTTGTTGTTTCTAAGCCTGAAGCATCCAAATAGGTTCCTCCGCGCCCTTGGACGCCTTCCGCCTTTGATAACCACTGGTACTGTTGTTGCAGTTTTATTTGTCCCCCTGCAATTCGCTGTGCAAGCAACCGTTGCCGTAGTGGTGCTCACAGCAGTCTTGATTACCTGTCTTCGCCCAGGAACTGCTGCCTATGGCTTATTCACTCACCCACAAGTGGTTTATATCGGTCTGATTTCCTACTCTCTCTATCTCTGGCATTGGGGTGTTCTGTCTCTCAGTCGTTGGATAGTTGGCATTCACTGGTGGACGGTACCATTCCAGATTGCCCTCATGCTACTGCTATCCATCGCTTCCTATCGGTATGTAGAGACGCCTCTTCGCCGTTCGGATTGGTCTGCTGTTCGCTGGCAATCCATTGGATATGGAATGGCTGCTTCTGTCAGTGTTGCAGTTGTGCTTTTTGCTTTTGTCCAGATACCCAATTTGTCTCTATATGTAGGTCGCCGTCCATCATTGGTTGCGGCAGGAGTTCCCTCACTTACGGATGTATACCCGCTAGAACAAGCCAATTCATTATGGAAAGGTGACAAGTGCATCCTAGCTGACGGTTCGCAAGTGAGTAAAAGAATTCTCATTGAGAACTGTACACTGGGTAATTTCTCTAACGCAAAGAAAAGGGTCATAGTTCTTGGGAATTCTTTTTCAGCAGCATTCACTCAAGCGTTTGATGACCTTGTGATATCAGACGGATATTCAGTCACGATTACATCCTCCTTTGGGGCATCCCCTGTAAAGGAGATACCTAACAAAACCACCATATGGGGGACAGCAAATGATTATTACTGGGAAAGCGTTGTTCCTTCTCTCATCAGCCGTTTAGGAACTGGTGATTGGGTGTTTCTTATCAACGACATGTCAGATTTTTCGCCCAAGTACAGGACATCCGAAACAGATGAGCGTTTGAAGCAATTGGAGAATGGGCTGGAAGCACTCTCAGGCAAACTCTCGACAAGAGGTATCCGCCTGGCAGTTCTACACGGTATTCCTTTCGCCCGTGATGCGAAGTGTGACCCCGTAATCGCAGCAGAGCAATGGTTTTCTCCGTTTGGGACTCCTTGCAAATTGCCTAGTAAAAGTGAGTCACTTCGACGCCGTGACAATTTGAATAAAGTCTTTGCCTCCCTACAGACAGGAGACAAACTACGCATAGTAGACGTATCTGATGTTTTTTGTCCTGAGGAGCAATGTACTTACAATGCTAAGAACGGTCAGCTTCTTTACAGAGACGAATTCTCTCACCCATCAGTCGAGGGCGCTCGTTTGTCTGCCCCGATCATCCGTAAAGTTCTAACCTCTTCGTGAATGGTCATGACGTTTCTAAGCCTGCTGCAAGCTTGAAAGCTTGTCTAACGGATAGCAACGCTGATTTCCATTAGGACTACATTAGACAAACTCTCTGGATGAGCCGAGGGGCGTGAAAAGGCGTGAAAGGGCGTGATCAAAATGCTGCGATCGCCCCCTCACTCCACTAGAATGCTCACTTATTAGTGCCAATACCTGGGGGGAGTATGACAAGGAAGTTAACGCAGCACACGCTAGAGAGATTCGTGAAAAGGCTCTGGCTTGGCCAGCCAAGCCAGAGGCTAAGGAGCAAGCTCAGGAGTCTGCGAACAGTTCATCCTCAGAACCCGTAGAACCCTCTGACTCAAGTTCGCTAGTGGAACAAGAGCGATCGCCTAACTCAACCCGAGTAGGCAGTGCGCCGATCCTCGTGCCCCTTGGCTCAGGAGAGTATCTCTGCTGATGCCAGTCTCCCCCTTTGATTCATGTGCAATTTCTAAAGCTCTGCCAATTTTGCACATGAATCAAAGTTGACCAAGCACCTGCGATCGCCCCCAAAACTTTTCACCTCCTCACCCGATCGCTGGATCACCCTACCCGTTCTTTATTAATAAACTCACAGGGAGGGTGATCCAGCCACAACCCAGATTAGGCAGGAAGTTGAAGGGCATTTTGCCGCCCCCAAAAGAGCCTAGCTTTCACTGCCTGCGATCGCAGGTTCACACAATCGTATGGTTGTACGAAAGTGCGCAGCCAGTATATCGGGAAGCGAGCTGCTTGGGAAGAACAGTTTAGAACAGAAATAACGGAATAAGGTTACGGCTCCAGCATGTAGATAGCACTGCAATCTCAACCAGTCTATTTCTCTCACAAAGTTTCACTGAGTGGGTTCATGCATGGTAGTGCATCAATCGACTGTGGGATTGATAAAGTAAAGAGAGTCCTTCCCTAGAAACCAGGTGATGCAGTGTCCTCTGTGCGGTCATGCTAAAGCGCATAAGCATGGCAAAA
>NZ_JACJPK010000100.1:0-15771 GCF_014696035.1 Trichocoleus sp. FACHB-262
GTCATCAATAAAGCTAACGGTTGCGACCGGATCTCGTTGCTCAAGCATAGGTCAGCTAGAATCACAGCTATTCCCAAGTTAATTTTTCCTCACCAAAGTAACAAAAGAAGGATTGTTAACCAATTTGTCATCCCTGCAAGCTGCCACTCGAGCTTATGTCAAGCGCATGGGCATTGAGCAGATGCTGAGAGATTGCAAAAAAGGAGGCTATCACTTGGAGGGAACCGGGCTCAAAGGCACTCGCTTAATTGCCTTGTTGTTAGTCCTGACTTTAGCCTATGGGGCCGCAACCTGGGTCGGACAAAAACTGCGTCAACGAGGGGTGGCTCATTACATTGCTCGTCCCCCCGAATCGCAGCGAAGTTGCGCTAGACATAGCCATTTTTATACGGGTTTGTATGCCTACAGCTGGGTCAAGTTTGCCGACACCTGTGCGGATTTGGTGGCTGCCTTATTGCAACTGAGTCCTGGAAAGCGACCGTTTTATCAACGAGGTCAACGAGCTATGTCCCTGATTCGCTCTACTTTGTAAACCCTTTCGTCCCCCATCAGGTCGAAGAGACGTCATTGGCGAGCAGTCCTGCTGTGACGTTTGAGGTGTTGCAGCAGCGGTTAGAGAAGCGACTTGGTTTTCGAGGGGTGCAGGTGAAAGAAGTGCAGCACGTGGAATACTGTTTGTTTCCCATGAATCTGCCGTTACCTTCGCTCGACCAGGCAGTGATGGGGTTTGGCGGGGCAGCGAGTCTGGTGCATCCTGCCTTAGGTTACATGGTGGGGGCTCTGCTACGACGTGCGCCTGGGGTTGCGAAGACGATCGCCCATGCGGTTGGAAATCTGGAAGCTCCCCCCATCAGAATTGCTGCACCTACCTGGCAAACGCTGTGGTCCAGCGATGAGAGGCGGAAACGCGCCCTCTACTTATTTGGTTTAGAGAATTTGATGCGGTTTGATGAACAAACGCTCCAGGCTTTCTTTGCCTCCTTCTTGCAGTTGCCGCAATCGCAGTGGACTGCTTTTCTGGCAAATACCCTTTCTACCCCCGAAATGTTGCAAACGATGATGAACTTGTTTGGTCACACCACCCCTGAAGTTCGCTGGGATTTAATACGCTCTGCCTGGAGCGAGCGGGCGTTGCTTTGGGATGCGTTGGTCGCTTCAGAATGAGTGTTTTTGCCTAGATACCCGTGGGGAAGGGAAGGCGATCGCCTAAAACTAGCCTATTGGTCGACTGCAAAGACTTGCTCTGCGGTGGGTTGCAGTTCTGGAAAGGCAGCAGAAACAATGCGATCGCTACCCCGAAACTGCTGAACCTGATATTTTCCGTCAACTAGTTGGCAAATCGAGAGGGTGGGTTGTTTGGGTGAGCCCATATAACGCCTACCACCGAAGCCCACGTAATCGACGCTCCAATACTTTGGGATTTACAGCACCTCGTAATCAATAAACTTGTGTCCATAGTCATCGCGCCAATGGGTGCTGACAATCTCGATGACAACTCGCACTGATGTGCCTTGGGTAATCGTGGAGCGTTTCTTCCAGAGGGGTTCTTCCGTCAACGCAGGCTGATCTAGAACAATGACATCGGGGTTGTAGCCTGACTTATCTGTATCGACTGGCTTGACGATCGCTTGGCGCGGAATGACGTAGGGCAGCTGCAACCGCTTGATTTCTAGGAATAACTCACCTGCTAGAAACCCACCCTACTTGCTCATGCGTACCCATCGGTTGCATTTCGATGACGACCCCATTCCACAATTCGTAGCGACCATAGCCATCTGGATACCAGCCCAGAAACTCGTCTAAGGTGATCAGTTGAGGAAGCGCTCCCACCATTGCTTTGAAGCCCTCGGATCTGGGTTAATTCTAAGTGTAGTTGAATGGCAGAGATGCATTAACATCAAGCGCGATCATGACACCTGCTTCTGGCTCTTACGCAGTTTTGATGAAGCGATCGCAGCCTCGAACAGGACTCGTTGTGGGCTGAGCTGAGATTGGCATTCGGGAGAGGAGGCTGAGGGAGAGAGGGAATCTTACATCAAGCGGGCGATCGCGCTGCAAACTATGAAATAACCTCCCGCTTGAGTACTGCTACAAAATCCCACAGTTCCCCGTTAGCACGTGTGCCAGGAAGAATTGTCACTAACTCCCAGCCTCTAGCTCCCGCTTCATTCAATACATCCTCAAGTTCTATTTCGTTAATCTTCCCTGCCCCGAATGTTCCTTGAGCAAAGAACTTAATCGTTTTATATTCCCACTCACCCATAGCCTTCTCTAAAGCGTTTCAAAATTACCCTAAATTTTCCGATACCCATCTTTCACTACAAAGTCTGATCTTAGGGGCAATCGCCCCCCGAGCAAATCTCTGAGAGTTCAGCTCCTCCGTTGCTTCAACCATTAACGCACCTTGGCCCCAACACTCACGCAGAAGTGGACATAGCCGTCATTAAGGATAGCGGTCTAGCTAGGAGATTAGACTGAAAAATTCGGCTATTGATCTAACTTTGAATAATAGAGCGAATCTTTCTCTATATCATTTCAAAACCAACTATCGACGAGCCACCGATCGCTTCTTAAAACCTCAATGCCGCGATCGCCCCCTCCAGCTGCATCTCCGACACCTCTAGATACCACTGAAGCGCTTGCAAGCTACGCTACGATGCCCCGATATCTCCTGAATGACTTGTAGCGGTATCCCTGCACGGCTCATTTGGGTCAGAGCAGTTTGTTCAAAACTGTGGGTTTTTAGCTCGGCACAACAGGTAAAGCTTTCCAGCTAGGGAAGGATGACATCGAGCAAGACTAAATCCGCTTGGATCTGGGAATAAAGGGCTAAGCATTCTTGGCCGTTTCTCGCTTTTCTGACTCGATATTCCACTTGCATTATCACTTGAAACCGTTGGGAGCGCAGCAGCTTCTCATTCTTGGCAACTAGGATGAGAGGAAGGTTACTGTGGGCTAGGGCAATCTTCATTCTGAGCCCATTGCACTGCTTGGGTTAAAGCCGCTTGCACCCGCTCATCCTTTGCTTAGAAGAATTGCTGATCAGGACCTAGAAGGGTGGACAAAGGTTATTGCCTGCTATCCTGGGTTAGGGAGCTGTTCCAGGTCTGATTTTGTAACGGCGATCGCTCCTCCACTCCAGCAGTAGCTAAATTTTATTCATACTGTTCTCAAGTGATGGGTTGATCCTACTGCTCATGAAAGCCATTCCCCAGTTTCTGCAAAAACTACCAAAGTTATTCGAGCAGTTGCACAAGCCGCAATTTTTGGGAGTAGTGGCTGGGGTGCAACTTGTTATTTTGTTGCTACTTTGGTTCACTTGGCCAAAGGCACCTATTACGCTGACATTTGTAGTTCCTGCTCCTGAAAGCCAGCATTGGTCAAGGCTGATTCAAGATTTTCAAGCACAGAATCCCGATATTCAAATCCAACTGGTGGAAGGAGCTTACACTACCAATGAAGTGGAAGCCATCTATACTTCTGCTCTACAAACAGGCAGCTCGATCTACGACTTGATCTATCTCGATATCATCTGGACTCCAAAGTTTGCCGCCGCAGGTTGGCTCAGCAATCTCTCAGATCACGTTTCGTCCAATGACTTAGTTCCATTTTTAAGCGATGACATTGAGGCAGGACGTTACCAAGGAGCGCTATATCGCATCCCCTTCCGCACCGATGTCGGTATGCTCTACTATCGCAAGGATTTACTACAGCAGATAGGCGAGTCAGCCCCATCAACATTTGCAGAGCTAGTGCAGGTTTCCCAACAGTTACAGCAACAGCAACAGGCTCGCTGGGGCTACGTTTGGCAGGGGCAACAGTATGAAGGGTTGGTAGCGATGTTTGTGGAAGTCCTGGCTGGATATGGTGGGTTCTGGATCAACCCGGAAATTGGGGAAGTTGGACTCGATCAAGCTCCAGCCATCCAGGCTGTGGAATTTCTCCGAGATACGTTGCAACTGGGCATCTCTCCCGCTGAAACTACAACCTACGACGAAGAAGAATCCTTCGAGAAGTTTCAGCAAGGCGAGGTAGCTTTCTTACGTAACTGGCCTTATATCTGGCCGAGAGTTGAGGCGATGAAAACGCTTCAAGGAAAAGTTGGCATTAAACCGATGGTGCATGCCCCAGGCTATCGTAGTGCAGCTTGTAAAGGAGGGTGGGGGCTTGGGATTGCGAGAAATGCTAAACACCCCGAAGCAGCTTGGCGAGCGATTCAATTTTTCACCAGTGCGGAGTCACAGCGTCGCTTTGTGCTTCAGTCTGGATATTTACCTACCCGTCGCGATCTCTTTATAGATCCTGTGATCGCCCAAAAATATCCTCACTTTCCCAGTTTGCTCCAAGTCCTAGAGCATCCGGTTTTGCGTCCATCCATCCCACAGTATGACCAAGCTTCTCAAATTCTCCAGCGTCATCTCAGTGCAGCCCTAACCGGACAACCGAGTGCAGCCGCTGCGATGCAAGCAGCAGCCAAAGAGACCCGGCGATTGTTGGCCAAGAGCTATTGAACTTGGGCGGGTAGAGGCAGGTCACGATCGCGATAGCTGTCCCAGTTTTGCTGTTGCTTGGCCTGTAACCACAAGAAGCCTGTAATCAGCTGGAGTAGAAACAGGCATAGATTGAGGATGATTAACCATCGCAGGCGCGGACTCGCCAGAGACGGCGGTTTCTGCGGAGATGGAAAGTCAGGAGCTAAGCGTTGCAAAATTTCCTGAGTATTTAGGGGGCGTTGTCCAGGAAAAGGAGCCATTAAGTCATCAATTAAATCTGCAAGTCTAGCTGAAACTTGGGAGGCGGCATCGCGCCAATTCAGGGCTCCTGTTTGCGGATCTTCTAGTAGGTCGATCGGATGTTTGCCAGTCAACAGATAGACGAAGGAACGACCCAAAGCGTAAAAATCTGATTGAGGAACCGCTTTGCCATTCACCTGTTCTAAAGGGGTGTAGCCTGGTGAAACAATTCCTGTGACTTCTCGACCACTGCCGACTTTAGCAAGATAGGTATTGGTCACTTCTCTAGCTGTGCCAAAGTCGATTAAAGCGAGTTGACCTCCTGGCTGGAGCATGATGTTAGATAACTTGATATCTCGATGAAACAACTCATGCTGATGCACAACATCCAAAATCTCCACCAGTTGCTTCAGCCATTGCCAAGCGATCGCCTCTGAAATAGGACCCTGTTGCTCTAACCACTGCTCTAGATTTTGCCCCTCAATCTTTTGCATCACCAAACAGTGCAGCATTAGAGAATGTTTATAAGTGACAAGGTGGATTGAAAGGCTGAAGAAACCATCAGGTTCTACTCGCGGAATGCCTGAATGTTGCAACTGTTGCAGCGTTTTTGCTTCTCGCTCAAATAGCTTGAGTAATTTAGGAGTTTTCAGGACTTTCAGGACTTTCAGCATCCCTTGATCCTCAGTTAGAAAGACTTCAGTCTGGCCCAGTTCATCCAGTTCCCGCAACGGTTGAACTAAGCGATAGCGTTGCTGGATTAGCAGAGGGGTGCCACAGGCAAGACAAGCGGCAATATCACTGGGATTTTGGCGTACTAGGCATTTCGGATTGATACAGTAGCTCACACTCAATCCTCTAGCTGCTTCAGTTGTTCCAGTTGATTCGTGACATATTCCATCACAACGGGCTGCAAAGTAAAACCAGCGACGCTTTTTTCAATCAGCGATCGCCTCACTAAAGATTCTAAAGCTCGTAATAAATCGGACGGCAAAACAGGTTGTAAACTCTCTTGCAACCTAGCCAGCATGACAGGTTCTTTGACTTTTGCAACCTGATATAGAATTTCATGTTCTAAAGGAGATAAACGGTTGACTTGCTGCTCAATAAAATCGTTGATATCTCCAGTAATCAGAGTCATGCGCTGCTTCAAAAAATCTGTCACACTGCCATCAAAAATTTCTTTAATGGTCGTAGAAACCATTTTTAAGACGAGAGGATTGCCGCGATAGATTTGAATTAAAGTAGTCCATTGTCCTTCACCTGATAGGTCTTTGGCCTGTAAAATTTCTCGTGCTGCTTCTTTGAGCCCTTCAAGTTTGAGCGATCGCACAGGTTGATTGCTACCATCCAATAAAGCAATTTCTCGTGTTTGTTCGCGACTAGTCAAAAGTAGACAGCTTTGGTGAGTTTCTTGGCTCAATCGTTGCAGTAATTCCCCATAGCTTTTATATCCTTCGTGATAATGACCTGCAAAATCGCCACTGCGTAGAATCGTTTCTAGGTTATCCAAGACCAACAAACAGCGGTACTTGCGGAGATACTCCATCAAGGTAGCAAGTTGGCTTCCAATCTTAATGGGTGAGTCAGTCACACGCTTAGGAGAGAGTAGCTGTAACCAATCGCCTAGTAATTCTTCTAGCGGTAAGGGCCGACGCAGCGATCGCCAAATCAAATAATCGAATTGACCTTGAATTTGGTGAGCCAGTTTAGCCGCTAAGCTCGTTTTACCAATTCCGCCCATGCCCAACAAAGTGACGATACGACAGCGATCGCCCACAATCCATTGCTCTAAAGTCGCGAGTTCTTCTTGTCGCCCATAGAACACAGAAATATCGGGTGCTTCTCCCCAACTCGAAGTGGGCTGCACCTCACCCTCTAGTGTAGAAGTTTTATAGCCTGCTGCCTCTAGCCAAGTTGTGATCTCTCTCCAACTCTCAACCGTATTTGTGGCTCTCCCCGTTAAAGCTTCTACGTAACGGTACAAAGTATTACACAGATCAACTTCTACGGTTTTGGCTGTCTTCACTAATTGTGTTGCGATCTCTGCTGGACTGTAGCCACAAAGTAGCCCTCGCAGATGCAACTTTTCAACCTCGGTCAATCCCAGTTTCTTATGAGGGGCGATCTCCCGTTTAGCAGTAGCCAAGTCTGGATACAGTTTATCAAGATTCCAAGTAGTTACGGCCTGATCAAATGGATCTGGGATCAACACCATGATTCGCTGCTGGACTGCAATTTCTAATCATTAATCCTAACCAAATTCCTAACGGTGATTAGAGCGTTCCTAACGACTGCTCCCCTTAATCTGGATGCAATAACAACTCCAGTTTAGAGTGTCGCGAGAAAAATGCAAGGAAATGCCTGCCGCTGTTTTCGGCTTTCTTGAATCTCGCTCTCTGGGCGGAACTTGATGTGAAATTTCGCTAGGAAATAAATAGTATGACTTTTACAGTAACGCGATTTCAATCCACGATTGGCATAAGCTTAGCAACGGTTGCCATTGTCAGTATCCCAACTGTGAGCCTCGCTGTTTCAGTTGAGCAAGTGCCCAACCCTCGGCAGGTGAATGGGGGATGGGTGACCGATACGGCAAATATCCTCAGCCCTGCAACAGAAGCCAACCTGAATCAAAAGATTTCGGAATTGGAAGCAAAAAATGGCAGTGAAATTGCTGTGGTCACAGTTCCAGATACTGCACCTTCTGCAACGCCCAAACAGTTTGCCACAAAGTTGTTTAACTATTGGGGAATTGGTAAGGCGGCGCATAATAATGGCGTTTTGTTTCTCATTTCTCTAGGCGATCGCCGGGTCGAGATCGAGACAGGCTATGGCATTGAGGAGCATTTACCGGATGCTCAGGTGGGGCAGATTATTGATCAGAAAATTGTTCCCCGTTTGAAGCAAGGTGATTTTGATGGCGGCACTTTAGCAGGAATTCAGGCGGTGACCCAAGATTTAGCCCCCGTGATTTACAGTGTTAGTTCTTCCAGCCCCACCGCCAATACATCACTAAACACCACAGCTGTAGAGACATCTGCCATGAATACAGCAGTTAGCCCTAGTTCCGTGGACGAGGTATCTTCCAACTCAGCTACAGAGGTATCAGACTTCACCCGTGACCTATTCAACTTTTTAGGATGGGGAGGATTTCTATTGTTTGCTGCCTTATGTGTTGCTGCGCTCATTCGCAATCATGATGACGATGATTCCAACAGTGGCGGCGGTGGAAACAAGCGATCTAAACAACGCCCAATCTGGTCTTTTACAAGTAGCAACCATAGCGGCGGCTATAGCGGTGGAGGGTTTGGCGGTTGTAGTGGTGGCAGCAGTGGCGGGGGGGGTGGCTTTGGTGGCGGTAGCAGTGGCGGGGGTGGCGCAGGCGGTGGCTTTTGATCTCCAACGACACCGATTAATTAAGACACCTGTCCAGCTTCAAGATTGGCTTGGCGGAACTAAGCAGTAGACATAAGACCGATCGCCTTACACTGCTCTGCACAGCGGCAAAAGATGGCATCATATTCTGTCATCTTTTCATCTTGCATTTCATCACAGGCGATCGGGCACTTGAGAGCTAACATCATCGCTACAACTGCTTATTAATACAAACCTCAGTTTCGCTTTTCACCCACGGCAACGCGGCTAGTTACTGAATTTGCGATCGCCTGAGACCACAAATAATGACTCCGGTAGACAATCACCTAGAAGGTGGCATTAACCCTTCAAGTTGCACTTTCCCACAATCACCCTTACGCACTTACCACCATGCGATTTGTGGGTAGAACGAATGCCTTCTCAGCCCGTCTTACTTAAGCTTTAAACCAAGCACTCAACATTATATTCCTATCCACCGCAATCCTTCCAGCATCATTCCTGACCTGCGGTTATCTACACTAATTTGCTTTTGTTTCGTCTCCGCGCTCGCCCTGCTTAAGAACAAGACTATTGAATTCCAGGTGAACTGACATGGTTGCCCAAAGCGACATTTACACGCTGAATCTGCCTTGGGATGAACTCCCGTTGAACCTGCTTGAAGATGAACAGAAATTATACTTTCGAGAGCACGCCCAGATCAGCCGTCATACAACCGGAGCAGTGCTTTGGTCGAGTCAAACACCGGGTAGCCAACTGCTGCTGCTCGCTGGAAAGGTGCGGTTGGTGCAAACGAAAGGAACCTCAGCCCTGGAACCGGGAAAATCAGTTTTACTGAAGCCAGGAGACTGGTTTGGCGATGCGCTAGAACTGGTCGGAGATTGGAAAGCGAGAGCCGTTAGTCAAGAAGTGGTCGTCGTATTTTGGCAGTCTGATCTCTGGCAAGAAGCTGCCTCTCCCTTGCTGGATGAGGTTTGGGCAGACCTGCGCTGGCGCTATCAGCCGCTTGATCCACAACTGCCGCACCCAGCACCGGGCTATCCCTATGTCTTTAGCCTCAACAGCGCCGCTGCCTGCCTGACAATGGTGACGCAACATCTACAAACTCCAATGCCGCTCAAGCAAGTGCAGCGGCAAATCCGAGGACAAACAGCTCAGAATTTGGTGGCAGGGGCTGAGACGATCGGGCTGCAGTTGCATCACATTCAACAAGTTAGTTGGATGGGACTCGATCGACTCTCGTTTCCAGCTTTACTGCACTGGCGGCAAGAACACTGGGTTGTAGTCTATGAAGTAAACGGCGATCGCATGGTGATGGCTGACCCGCTCAATCGTCAGCAGCGGTGTGAGAGTGTGCCACGTGAGATGGTCGAAGCAGTTTGGGATGGGCAATTGTGGCTGGTGGAACCTGCCCCTAAAGCTGAATCGTTTAATCTACGTTGGTTTATCCCCGCCGTGTGGCGCTACCGCAAACTGCTAGGGGAAGTGCTGTTAGCCTCGCTGGTGCTGCAAGTACTAGGGTTAGCAACTCCCATGTTGACCCAGGTAATCATTGACAAGGTGATTGTGCATGAGAGCCTGTCAACGTTGCATGTCGTCGCGATCGCGCTCCTTGGTGTGGGTATTTTTGAAGCCATTCTAGGTGTGATTCGCCTGTTCGTATTTACGCATACAGCTCGTCGGCTTGATTTAAGTTTGTCATCGCAGCTCTTTCGTCATTTGCTGGAGCTTCCGCTGGCTTACTTTGAGTCCCGCCGCGTCGGAGATACGGTAGCGCGGGCGCAGGAATTAGAGAACATCCGCCAGTTTCTCACGGGCACCGCTTTGACAGTGGTGATTGATGCCGTGTTTATAGTGGTCTACTTAGGCTTAATGCTGTTTTACAGTCCCAAATTAACCTTAGTCAGTTTGGCAGTGATTCCGGCTCTGGTTGGACTGATGTTGTTTACCACTCCCCTGTTGCGAAGCTGGCTGAATGAGTCATTCAATCGTCATGCCGATAGTCAATCTTTTCTGGTAGAGACAGTTTCAGGGATTCATGCCATTAAAGCTCACTCAGCTCAGTTGGCAACGAGAGAACGGTGGGAGGGCTTGTTTGCTCGCTATGTTCGCACTAATTTTCGAGCGTCTACCTTGTCGAATGTGGATGGTCATGTCGGCGAGTTTTTGACCAACCTTTCAGAACTGCTCATTCTCTGGTTTGGAGCGATGTTAGTGATTGAGCATCATTTGACAATCGGGCAGTTGGTTGCGTTTCAAATGCTGTCAGGCAAAGCGATCGCACCTCTATTACATCTAGCGCAACTGTGGCAAAGTTTTCAGCAAGTGTCGCTGTCGGTCGATCGCATTGGTGACATTCTCAACGAAGCGCCGGAGGCGGCATCAGACAACGGGTTAGTGCTGCCGCCAATCCAGGGTCAAGTCAGCTTCGACCAGCTATTTTTCCGCTATCAGCCAGACCTCGAAGATGTGCTAAAAGGCGTTTTGGTTGATCTGAGACCGGGCATATTTGTGGGCGTCGTGGGGCGTAGCGGCTCTGGTAAAAGCACTTTGTCAAAGCTGATTCAACGCTTGTATCATCCGCGATCGGGGCGAGTCTTGCTGGATGGGTTTGACATTAAAGGTGCCAATCTAGGGTCTTTACGTCAACAAATCGGCGTGGTGCTGCAAGACGACTTTTTGTTTAATGGTACGGTCTTCGATAACATCACGTTCAACAATGCTGATATCCCCGTAGAGCAAGTCGTTGAAGCGGCAAAGATGGCAGCTGCTCACGACTTTATTTCAGCGCTACCTCAGGGCTATGAAACCTCGATCGGCGAACGCGGCACCGGGCTGTCGGGCGGACAACGACAACGCTTAGCCTTAGCACGAGTTCTTCTCTCAAAGGCACCAATTTTAATTCTTGACGAAGCTACTAGCGCGCTAGATAGCGAAACCGAACGCCAGGTTTTGCAGAATTTGCAGCGAGTTCGCAACGGGCGCACCGTGTTGATGATCACGCACCGCTTTGCCCCGCTCAAACATGCTGATCAAGTTCTAGTTCTAGAAAAAGGAGTTCTGATCGAGCAGGGTTCGCATCAGGAGTTATTGCAGCAACAGGGCGCATATTGGGCGCTGTATCAACAACAGCAAGCAGCAGTCTAGTTTTACCACTCACAATCCATACCTCAGATTGGAGAACGACAATGAAACGCGATTCTTATTCTAACCAGCAATCTCATGCCAGTTTTCAACCGCGATCGCCACAATCTGCGATCGAGCCAACTCAACTTGGTCAGCCTGTCCATCACAGCAGTTCTACCAGCGATCTGGGTGCCAAATGGTTGAACAAAGCAAGTAGCTGGGTGGCTGACAAATTGCAAACCGCCCGGAGTTTTATGGGTTCGGGAGATACAATCTCACCCGATCAAATTCTTCCCGCTTTGAAAGGAACCGTAAAACCAGCGCTATCTCAAACTAATTCGACGCATCAACCGCTCGTGGGTGTAATTGATTCGGGGTTTGGCACCGATGAGCACGGCAGCAAAATGGTTGAAGCGATTCAGAAAGAGAACCCGCAGGCAAAAATTTGGCGAGGTGGAGGGGTTGGTACAGGAGGCGGGTTAGAGTCGCTTGTTGAGTTTGTTGATGTGGCTAAGGCAACCGGGCAGACGCGTGCGGTGGCGAACCTCAGCTTTGATCTCACTGAGGTGCATCCGGACGGCAGCATCTCAACGCGCGCTCAACTGACGGCTGAAGAACAATCTGCCTTAGCCTATGCCCGTGACAATGGGGTATTGGTGGTTGCATCAGCGGGCAACCAAGGCGGGGCAATGTCGGCGTTGGGGCAAGCATCTCAACCGTCTGACAATTTGATTGTGGTCGGTGCGGCAAATGGGAGCGATCGCGCTTCCTATTCCAGCTATGGTAATGGCTTAGATCTGGTTGCAGACGTGGGGGCTGCGGGAACATCACTCGCCGCTGCCAAAGTGACGGGAGCGATCGCCAACATCTGGAGCGCCAATCCGGAATTGAGCAGTCAGCAAGTCAATCAAATTCTCACTGCTACTGCCACTGATTTAACGGCTCCTGACAGGGATGCTGAAACAGGTGCGGGGTTGCTCAATTCAACGGGCGCGATCGATCTTGCAACACACACCACTCCTAAACCAATCGTGTTTTCTGGCGCTCAGTTAATTCAGCAAGTGCCTGGATCTTTGGACAGCGCGACCTGGGAAAGTCAGAATGGCTCTGTGGCAAGTGAGAGCACCAATCGCCTTCTTGAAGGTGATGGACCACGAAGCCCTAGTTCATCAGCTCCTGGAAAACGAGTCGTTAAGCCTCACGGACAAGGGAAGCGAAAATCTCTCAACCCTCAACCAGCCGCTTCACAGCGAGCCAATGAACTTCACCGACGAGGAGAACGAACCCCTCTCCCCCCCGCCCTGCTCAACCAACCGCTTCACAGCGAGCCAATGAACTTCACCCACGAGGGGAACAAGCCTCTCTCAACCCCTCTCGCCCTGCTCCACCAAACCCTGTTCCTGATACCAATGGATATGCAGTAGTCTCAGAGGTTGGGCATGCTGTCCTGGACGTGGTAGGGTTGACCCCAGTCGGTTTTATTGCTGATAGACTTAATGCAGTTTGGTACGCTGCGGAAGGGGATTACGAAAATGCTGCTGTATCCGCACTGGGAATACTTCCCGGAGGTGAGGTCGCAACGGGTGCGAGGCTGACTAACCGGGCTTCTGAACTGCTTAACCGGGCTTCTGGAGCGTATGGTGCCGTAGAAGAAGCCAGGGAGACTGTAGAAGGAGTGTCTGAGGTGGTCCGGGAAGTTAACAACGGCAACTCTGCTGGCGCTGCATTTGCACTGGCTGAAACGGCTCTCTCCATCCCTGGAAGACGCGACGATCATGATCGTTCAGAAGAAAATATCCGCGATAGCCAACCCGTTGCGGTTGGAGCACGGAGAGGTGATCAAAGCCGCCCATCTACTGCTGTAGAAACACCAAGTGCCACCACGCCCAATCGGAACTCTCGTGCTGACTCAGCTCCCGCACCTCGGTCAGGTGGTTCCGGCAATAGCAATCAACCCCCTCAAGACCCACCTACTGGTGGTGGCGGCTCTCCTTCCACAAGCCCTGAACCAAATCCACCCTCCAGACCCGCAATTACTGCCCCACCTCTCAGACCCGCAATTACTGCTGGAGATAAAGAGCAACTTGCTAGATTACGAGTCGAGAGCGACCCCCATCATGGTCATGCGCGTCATGGAGCGCAGACAACCCTTGCTCAACACGAGCGTCGAGTTTCAATGGGACTCTCTCCAGATAATACCTTAAGTATCAGAAGACGGAATAATGGCGATGTAGTCTCTAGGCCACCTGATCGTTCAACTCGATTCTCTAGCTATTCTCATGAAGATCAAGCAGTCCGTAGAGGACTAGAGGAAATGCAAGGAAAACCTACAATCGTAGTCAACAGTAGCGGTGAGGCGAAAATTTGGGCTCGTCACAAAGCAATAGTTGTTGGTGGTCCTCCTGAAGGTTACGGTGACGGTATTGAAGCAGTGAGATCTTCTACACCTACTTTCGCAGTTAACTCGGCGGGAGAGACAGATGTATTACGCAGTGTGAATGGAAATCTTTTACCCTACAGAACTGTCCAACCTACAGGTGCAAATCCAAATGCACTGTTGGTACCGTTTTATAACTGGCCAGCTCAAAAATGGGAATTTGTGACTCGATATCCCACTAATGAGCCTGTTACTTCATGGGAAGCGGCCAATCTTCCTCGATCTGGGAACTAGCAGCGGTAGGGTGGGCACTGCCCACCCTACTGTTTAGAAACTCAGAGATCGGGATCGAAACTCCAACGATCGCGATTAACGCCCCAACCGTCAAGTCCTTAATTTGGAGTTTCAAGCTCAGGACTGCAACGATTGCGATCAAAACTAAAACGATCGCATTGATAATCTCAGCTTCTAGGCTCAGATCTCAAACGATTGAGTCCAAGCTGCTGATCAAGCCACTTCAGGAGAAAGGCACCATGAAAGCGCCAGCAACATCTATTCAACGACAGCAAACCAAAGTTCAATTTGCCAATGCTCAAGACTACCTCAACTATGAATTAGGCAATGCTCAACGTCGGTTGCCACCGTTGTATATTCGTCTCCTTGGCTTTACCATCTGTGCCCTTGTGGGTGGCACGATCGCCTGGGCAACCTTCAGCAAAGTTGATGAAGTCGCAACGGCTCCCGGACAGGTGATTCCCGCCTCGCAGGTGCAGCCCATGCGATCGCTCGCCAGTGGTCTACTGCGCGAAATCAACGTCACCGAAGGCAAGCATGTGCAAAAAGGCGATATCTTAGTGCAGCTTGACCTGACTATTTCCCAGTCTGAAGTTGATCGACTGGAAAAACTCTCCCAACAGAGCCGCGAAACGCTAGCACGATTGCAAGCTGAACGCACAGGTAACACTCAAGCCGGAAGCTTATTACAAAATCAACTGTTAGCTGCCCGCCTGCAAGAGTTTCGCGATCGCCGTGCCGCTGCTAATGCCGAAGCCAATCGCCAACAGAGCCTGATTAAAACCACCCAAGTCAAACTTAGTCAATTGCAGTCGGAATTTTTGCATGTCAACACCAAAGCAAGAGCGCTCAGCTCCTTAGTCACTGAGGGAGCCGTGCCCCAGTTTGACTATCTCGATGCCCAAAATAAAGCAGACTCCTTACAGAAAGAGATTGCCGCTCAAAGTCAGGAGATTGAGCAAGCGAAGCAGGCATACCAAGCCGCAATCAAGAATGCAACTCGATTAGAATCCGAACGGCAAAGCGACATTTTGGCCCAAATTGACAAACAACAGCAAGAACTCACCGACCTCGACGGAAAACTGACGCAAGCCCAAGCGCAACACAAGCACAGCACGGTTCGCGCTGGGGTGACGGGCACCGTTTACAACATCAAAGTCAGCAAAACTGGATCTACGGTGCAACCGGGCGATGAAGTGCTGTCGATCGTACCCGATGGTGAAACGTTGAGTCTCGAAGCCAAAGTGAAGAACCAAGACATTGGATTTGTGCGATCGGGTATGAGAGTGAAAGTCAAGCTAGCAACCTTTCCTTATCAAGAATTTGGCATGGTGGAAGGAACGGTTAGTAAAATCAGCCCCAATGCTGTGAACGAACAGAATGGTGAGTTGGTGTTTCCGGTACAGGTGCGACTCAAGCCGCGATCGGTGAAAGCCAACGGGCAAGAAATGTCGTTGTCTCCTGGCATGGCCGCAACCGCAGAAATCGTCACCCGTCAGAAAACCGTGATGAGCTTTTTGTTAGATCCGATCACTGCCAGTTGGGATCGTGCTTTCTCAGTGAGATAGGGGTCTGGCAACTAGCGGTCACTTGGCATGAGCATCGCCATTTTGAGCAGAGTTTGCCAAGATCGAGAAGTCTTCAATCCCAAATTAGAACTGTTCGTGCTGGAATGATAAACATTTTCTGATTGAGCACAAGAAATTCCGGGCGTTGCTGAATAGGTAATGATTTAAGCTGAGAGAGGAATTGTCCGATACTTCAAATAATGCAGCAGCAACCGAAGTGAACACTTCAACATCTCAACTGATTTGGAGTAGCACAAGGTCTTCCGGTGCAATCGTGCTAAATAATGCCTCAGTCGGGTAT
>NZ_JACJPK010000101.1:0-51834 GCF_014696035.1 Trichocoleus sp. FACHB-262
ATGCCATTGAGATACATTTTGATGCACAGTTGCTTGATGTCATCGGAGTAAGCCCAAGGACGGTAAGACTCGAGAAATTGGCGACCACACTGCTTGCACTGATAGCACTGTCTTCCGCGACGGTGACCGTTTTTAGCCGTGTGAGTGGAGTGACATTGAGGACATTTCATACCTTCATTGTGCCAAAGCCAGCATTACTCTTTCAGCAACGCCGAAAGATGAAGCGCACTCAGATTCGTCAGTTGTCCGATCGCTTCTGGAACTTGTGTGAGCTGGTTGTTAGAAAGATGAAGCGTAGTCAGATTCGTCAGTTGTCCGATCGCTTCTGGAACTTGTGTGAGCTGGTTTTCAAAGAGGTGAAGCGTAGTCAGATTCGTCAGTTGTCCGATCGTCTTGGGTAACTCCTTCAGTTCTCCCCATGTCAGCGTGAGTTGCTCTAAAGCAGGCAGTTGAGCCACCACGTCTGGAAATTCCTCAAAGTGATTTCCACTTAAATCCAGCATACATAGGTTGTTCAAGTTTGCCAATTCGGGCGGTAATGATTTCAACTGATTACCTGAGACGAGTGGCACCCACTTACCTTCTACGTACTCAAAACCTTCACGACCTTGCGATCCCTTCTTCTCTCTTTCCCACTTGCCCAAAATCAGCGTCTCAAGCTGCGTTAGCTTGCCAATTTCACCAGGCAGTTCTGTTAATTTCTTGCCCGACAGGTCTAGCTCCTTCCAACTTTCTTCGGCTGTTTGATCGATTAGTGCTAGCAACTCCTCTCTCGTCATGCCTTGTCTCTCCAGGTAGTGTTTCTAGTCTGACAAAGCTTTGAGAGAATGCCAGGGTCTCATTGCAGCGATGATGTAGCAGAAATGACAAATTAATGTTTTAGATTTCCGCGCAAAGCTCAAAGTATGGTCGATGACTGTGGATCATTCAAGGCTGAATCTTTTCTATTCAAAACCCAATGATTTTGATTCAGCCGTAATGCTGTTTTGTTCAGCTAATTGATAGAAAGTTCTTGAGAATAAACAGTAGCGAAATAGCTATAGGCTGAATTTGTAGCTGTATTATTCCCGGAGTGCTAGAAGCGCTAACGATCAAGCTGTGGATACCTGCAACACGATTTTGCCGCGTGTATGCCCACTTTGGCTTAGCTTATGCGCTTCAGCCGCTTGGCTCAGAGGTAGCACTGTCTCAATAATGGGCTTTACCTGCCCCGAATCAATCAATTGTGCTATTTCGCTCAGCCAATCAGCTCTGGGTTGGATGAAAACATAAGCACTCCGACACTGGTGAGTCGCAGCTTTTTCCTCAGGTGGAGGAGAAATGACCGAAACTAGCATGCCGCCTGGCTTGACTACTTGCCAAGAACGCTCTTGCACCTCGCCTCCAACCGTGTCGAACACGACATCCACAGGTTCGACAACATCCTCAAACTGAGTAGTTTGGTAATCAATGATTTCATCCGCTCCCAACTGGAACAAAAAGTCTTGATTCCGAGCCGAAGCAGTGCCAATCACATGTGCCCTTTTCCAGCGAGCAAACTGAACTGCATAGCTGCCCACTCCACCTGCCGCTGCATGAATTAAAACTCGCTGTCCAGCCGTTAACCCAGCCGCTTCAAACAGACAGTGCCAGGCTGTAATTCCAGCGAGAGGCACAGCCGCTGCATGAATGTGATCAACAGTTTTGGGTTTGAACGCAACCTCCGAGGCTTTGACAGCAATGTACTCTGCATAAGCACCATCTCGTTTGATATCAGGGCGCGAGTAGACTTCATCCCCTGGTTTGAAGGTGGTCACGTTCTCGCCAACTGCTTCTACAACCCCAGAGACATCCCAACCCAAAGTTAAGGGCAAGTCATAATCGATAAAGCCTTGCAGATACCCTTCGCGAACCTTCCAATCTACCGGATTGATAGCAGCAGCATGAACCCGAATCAGTACGTCATCCTCAGCGATCGCAGGCACCGAGACATCCTCATAGGCCAAAACCTCTGGACCACCATAAGCGTGAATTCGGACTGCTTTCATGCTTGTCATCACTTTTCGCAGATATTTTTTTGAGTGTAAGCGAGCCTGGCCTTGTGGTGCGATCGCCTACCGCAATCTGCCTGACCTTAGGATACTAACGACGAGCCAAAGCCCCAGAAAACTGGCAACGACGAATAAACCAATGCTGAGTTGAGAGAGGCTACCTGTGGGGGCATTGGAGGAGATGATCGCTGCCCCAATCGTCAGGCAACCCACAAGGATACTAAAAGAGAGACGGTTGGCGGAGTCATCCATGCTGCGACGCAGAGGGTCGAGATCACGGATAGTCAAATTCCACTTTAGGGTTTCGGAAGTGACGCGATCGAGCAGCAGTTCAATTTGGCGCGGAGATTGCAGGGAGAGGCTCTTAATATCTAGAGCGGTGCGGAGTAAAGCTTGCAGCGGTTGATCACCAATTAACTGTCGTCGAAACAGATCGGTAATCAACGGTTTAATTTGTTCTAGCAAATTGATTTCTGGATCAAATTGCCTAGCGACTCCCTCCAGATTGGCGAGCGCTTTGGCATACAGCCCTAGGTTGCTAGGGAAACGGACTTTATTGTTACGGGCGGTTTGCAGAATCTCGTAGAACACTTGACTGAAGTTGATTTCTGAGAGATTGACATTGGCATACTTCCGCAACATGCGATCGTAGTCGGTTTCCAAGCGGGCCATATTCACTCCGCTCTGTCCGGAAGTCCCTAGTTGGATGGTGAGTTGCACACACCGCTGGGAATCCATATCCGAAATCGCCAAGATCATCTCGGTCAAAATCTGCTGGGTGCGTGGATCTAAGCGTCCCATCATGCCGCAGTCTAAAATCGCGACTCGGCCATCTTTGAGATAAAACAGATTCCCGGGGTGAGGATCGGCGTGAAAGAAGCCATCAATATAGAGTTGCTGGAAGAATACGCGAAACAACAAAACCGTAATTTGTCGTCGTTCCTCTTCAGGAATGATTGTATCCGCGCTGGGGCGAATCTCGGCAGACAGCAAGGGTACACCATCTAGCCACTGCATCACCAGTAGCTTCTCTGTGGTTAAGTCCCAGTTAATCTCTGGAATCACGAGGCGAGCAGGATCAAACCAGCGGCTCTTGGAGAGGTTGCGGCGCAGTTGGTCGGTGTAGCTGGCTTCCTGGCAGAAATCCAATTCTGCTTGTAGTGCATTGGTGAATTCTTCGGCGATCGCCACAATGTCGTACTCTTTACCCAACTCGGTACGAGCGGCCAAGTCTGCCATGCCCCGAATCAAGGCAATATCTTGTCTAATTACCGCTTCCAAACCAGGACGCTGGACTTTGAGAGCCACTTCCCGGCCATCGATCAACGTCGCATGATGGGTTTGGGCGATCGAACCCGCAGCGACGGGGACTGCATCAATGGTGGCAAACACTTCATCTAGCGGCCTGCGGATGGCTTGCCGAATCACCATTTCAATTGCGGGCCAAGCAACGGGAGGCACTTCGTCTTGCAGGGTAGAGAGTTCCTCAATGTACTCAGCGGGGAGCAAGTCGGGGCGAGTGCTGAGGAGCTGACCAAGCTTGACATAAACAGGGCCTAAATCCACCAAAATATTCCGCAGGACGGCAGGAGGTGGCAATTTTGGCTCATCCGCCTTGCCTCCGGTCAGCAAGCGCCGCATGAAGTCCCAGCCGTTGCGGAGGACTACTTCAATAATTTCTCGCTGACGGGAGCTGGTTTGCGCTAAAAACACGGGACTTCCTAGGGGGTGAGGTCAGGGGGCATGAGTCAGTGAGCCGCGATCGCTCATAGCCAGAGCTAGAAACCCTATTAATGGCACTACAATGGCACTGCTGCGTTCACTGACTCTCTTCTAACGCCTAACGCCTCAGTTCGCCAAGTCCCCCAAGGGAGAGATTCCAGCAGGCAAGGTCTAAAGTAGATGTTCTAGAGTAGGTGTTCTAGATCGGGGCGATCGCGTAGCTGACCTAGAGCTTGCTTAATTTCCTGGGTGCGGTCTTTTTTGACAATTAAGGTGACGTTGCCATCTCGCACCACCACCACATCTTCCAGACCAATCGTGACGATCACATCTTCAGTATTGCTGGCGTAAAGAATGGCTCCCTGAGTGTCAAGACCTACATGGGTCGCCAACTCGACGTTCGCATTATCTCCTTTGAGTAAGCGCTCGATCGCCGTCCAATCGCCTAAATCATCCCAACCAAACCCCACGGGTAAAACATAAGCCTTTTGGGTCTTCTCCATCAGCGCATAGTCAATGCTCTTTTTGGGCAACTGAGGATAAGCGCTGGGGCCTTGTTGTTCTAGCTGGTGCATCAGCTCTGGGGCATGCACTCGGAGTTCATTTAGGGTCACTCCTGCGCGGAAGACAAACATGCCGCTGTTCCAACTGAAGCGACCACTAGCGAGAAACGTTTCTGCGGTTTCGCGATCGGGCTTTTCTGTAAAGCGATCGACTCGGTAAGCGGGAAAGCCTGTATAGCTGCCCACAGGTTCTCCCTGCTCAATGTAGCCGTACCCGGTGGAAGGAGCATTGGGTTTAATCCCTAAAGTCACGATCGCTTCTTGTTGCGTTGCGAGTTCCGTAGCCGCGCTCAGTGTTTGTTCAAACATAGCTTGATCATCAATCCAGTGATCAGCCGGAAAGAAGCCAACCACGGCATCTTCTCCATAGCGCCGAGCGATTTCCAAGGTGCTCCAGGCAACCGCAGGGGCAGTATCGCGACCTTCCGACTCTACCAACAAGTTTTCTAGGGGGAGATCGGGAAGTTGTTCCTTCACCCCATCCGCTAAGTGGGAAGCAGTAACCACCCAGAGATTTTCCCAACCTCCAGCTAAAGGCAACAAGCGATCGGCTGTGGCTTGCAACAGGCTTTTACCACTACCATCTAAACTCAGAAATTGCTTGGGTCGTAGCTTGCGGCTTAGGGGCCAGAAGCGTTCACCTTTGCCACCAGCCAGAATCACGGGGATGAGGGAATTGCTCATTGCTTAGATTAGTTTCTGGATTAACAGTCTACGTTTCACCGCAAAGCTGACAACGAAGAAATGAGAGTTCCGCTATCAGAATGAGTGATACTGCCAACATAGTCTAAGTTGTGAAACAGAACTAGGGATAAACTCTATTGATCGCAAAATTCTTCAATTCCTCACAATTGGGGCTTGGCGTGGGAGGGTGACGATAAAGTTGGTACCTACACCCAGCTCACTGGTAGCTGTAATGGTGCCACCTTGCAACTCCGTAAATTTTTTGGCGATCGCTAAACCTAGACCTGTCCCTGGAATCCGATCCACATTACTGGCACGATGAAAAGGTTCAAACAAGTGGGGTAAATCTTCAGGAGGGATACCTATTCCTTGATCTTGAACTTGGATGATGGCGACATCACGCTTTTGGTGCAACTCAAACTGAATCTTGGTGTTTGCAGGCGAGTATTTGATGGCATTAGCGAGCAAGTTGCTCAGGACATGGCGCAATATCTCCTCATCTATCTCCGCATCTGAGCCATCTCCCTCGTAACTAAAAACAATTTGATGCTCCTTGCCACTGGTTAGTTGAAACTCCGTGATTAATTCTTGACAAAAGGCGCTCAAATCTAGAGGGACGGGTGCGAATTGAAACTTACCAGATTCAGCTTTGCCGATGACTAAAACATCATCCACTAAATGCCCTAGGCGTTTCGTCGCGTTCAGAATTCGTTGAAAACATTCTTTCTGCTTATTTACCTCAAAAGCCTGAGAATGATCTCGCATCAGTTGGGCGGTCATTTGAATGGCGGTGAGGGGGCTACGAAATTCATGAGACATCATGGAATAGAACCGAGAGCGTAATTCACTAAGTTCCTTCTCCGTTTCCAGCGCTTTTCGCATCTCCTCAGCTTGTCTGCGTTCGGTGCTGTCTCGCGCATTCACAATAATCCGAGTCGTGCCGCTGGGCTCAACAAAATGTTTACCACTAGCTTCTAACAGCCGCCAAGAGCCGTCTTGATGGTGGCAGCGAAATTCCGCCGTTGCAGTCACTCCAGGCTGAGCAATCACAGTTTGAAAGGTCTGCCGCACATGAGAGATATCTTCCGGATGCAGGTATTTGAAAATATTGGTGGCGGCGATCGCCTCTGGTTCATAGCCAAACAAGGTTTTACTGGAAGGACTAGTGTATTGAATCGTGCCATCAATCGCTAAAACCACGATCAGATCGAGGGCATTTTCAATCAGTGACCGAAAGCGTTCTTCATTTTCTCGCAAAGCTTTCTGGGCGGTCCGCCGTGCTTGGCGCTCTTGCGCTTCCCGCAGTTCTCGCGCGATCGCAGGCACTAGCCGCACCAAATTTCCTTTAATCAAATAATCATGTGCCCCCGCTTTCATGGCAGCCACCGCAATATCTTCACCAATGGTGCCAGAGACAATAATGAAGGGGATATCCAAGTCTCTGCTTTGCAACAAAGCTAAAGCCGCCGGAGCACTGAACTGGGGCATGGAGTAGTCGCAAATAATCACATCCCAAGTGGCTCGATCCAGAGCGGCCTGCATCGCCTTCGCAGTATCTACCCGCTCGTAAATGGGGTCGTAACCCTGTTGCTCCAATTCCAACACCAACAACTCTGTGTCATCTTCAGAATCCTCCACAATCAAAGCTCGCAAGATCTGACCCATGATGTGCTCCCGTCAGATTAAAGTTCTCGGATTTGCGGCGTTTCATTGATCAGTAACCAATAAACACCCAGTTGGCGAATCGCCTCCATAAACTGATTAAAGTCCACGGGTTTTCGGATGTAACTGTTGCAGCCCAGGCTATAGCTATTAATCAAGTCTTGCTCCTCCTTGGAGGTTGTCAAGATGATGATGGGTAAAACTTTGGTACGAGCCTCACTGCGAAGACGGCGCAACACTTCCAAACCATCGATTTTAGGCAGCTTCAAGTCCAGCAAAACTAAGGATGGCATGGGATACAGATGGCGATCGCTGTAGATTCCCTGACCCAATAAGTAATCTAGCGCTTCGGCTCCATCCCGCTTGACAATGACTTCGTTGGCAATCTGGCAATCTTCAAATGCCAATAAAGTTAACTCTTCATCGTCTGGATTGTCTTCTACAAGTAATATTCTTTTTTTGAGCATGGCAGTCGTTTTAGATGGCTCTGTAGATCTCAAAGGGAGGTGCGATCGCTTTCTGGAGCCAGCGTAAAGTAAAAGCAAGCTCCCTGCTCTACGGCTCCCTCAGCCCACACCTTGCCTCCATGTCGGTGAATAATCCGCTGCACAGTGGCTAAGCCAATGCCAGTGCCAGGAAATTCGGTCATGGCATGCAATCGCTGGAAAGCTCCAAACAACTTGTGAGCATACTCCATATCAAAACCAGTGCCATCGTCCCGCACGAAGTAAACAGGTGTGATTCCTTCTAATGGTAAGGCTCCAAACTCAATCCAGGCTTGAGAATGTTTGGAAGTAAACTTCCAGGCGTTTCTGAGTAAGTTGTCGAGCACAATCGTTAGCAGTTGAGTGTCACCATAAGCCATCAGCTCGGGGGCGATCGCAAATTCGACTTGCCGCTCTGGTTGGCCCTGCTGGATCTCGGTAGCAATAGATTTGGCGATCGCGCTTAAGTCTACGGGTTGCCAACTCATTTCGCTGCGCGTGACTCGCGACAGATTCAGCAAATCATCGATCAGTTGCCCCATCCGCTGAGTGCCTGCCCGGACTCGTTGCAAATAATGTTGACCTTTAGCATCTAGCTGCTCCGCATGGCGCTCTAGCAACGTTTGGCTAAAGCCATCAATACTCCGCAAGGGAGCCCGTAAGTCGTGCGACACCGAGTAAGCAAAGGCTTCCAGCTCTTGGTTAATGGCTGCCAGTTGGGTAGTGCGCTCCATCACCCGTTGCTCAAGTTCCTGATTGAGCGCTTTAATTTCTTGCTCTGCCCGCTTGCGATCGGTAATGTCGTGAGTCACTTTAGAGAATCCCCGTAGTTGCCCAGTGCGGTCATGCAGGGCGGTGAGGATGACGTGAGCCCAAAACTGTGACCCATCTTGGCGCATGCGCCACCCTTCTTCTTCAAAACGGCCTGTTGTAGTAGCAAGCTGTATTTCTTGCTGGGCCTTAGCGTGCGAGTTGCTGGCATCCGGATAAAAGCGAGATAGTGATTGACCAATGATGTCCGGGGCTTGGTAACCCAGAATTCGCTCTGCACCACTGTTCCAACTGGCGACTTGACCATCAGCACTCAGCATCACAATGGCGTAGTCTTGCACACCTTCTACAAGCAAACGAAAGCGCTCTTTACTTTCCCACAAGGCGATTTCTGCCTGTTTGCGCTCGGTGACGTCGAAGCGGATTGCCAGATATTGAAAAGGTTTACCCGCCTGGTCTAGAAACGGCACGATGGTCGTATCGACCCAGTAGTCGCTACCATCCTTAGCGCGATTCTGAATTTCCCCGTGCCACACTTTGCCACTGCTAATCGTGGCCCAAAGAACTTGAAAAAACAGCAAAGAATGATGTCCCGAATTAATAATGCGGTGGTTTTGGCCTAGCAACTCGGCTTTAGAGTATTTCGACAGCTCACAGAACTTGTCATTGACATAGTTGATGGTGCCGTGGTGGTCTGTTGTCGCGACGATTGCGGCTTTATCTAGGGCAAATTTAATATCCGATAACTCTTTGAGCGATCGCCGCAACTCTGTTTCAACTCGGCTGCGTTCCGCAATTTCATTTTTGAGCTGTTCGTTCAATTGCAGTAGGGTCGCGGTCCGTTCGTCCACTCGTTGCTCTAGCTCAGCATTCAAGGTTCGCACACAAGCTTCTGCCTGCTTGCGCTCTGTCACTTCATTCGACAAAGCCAGGTTCACGGCGGCGAGTTGACTGGGGCTGGATAAAGCCAAGGCTTGAGGTAGTAAGGGAAATAAGGAAGCGGCTGTGCCTACGGAAGCCAAAGCCGTGATCGCCTTGACGAGGCCAGCCAACCAATAAACTGGATGCCATAAAGTCCAAATGTCAATGATGTGGGTCGTGCCACAAGCAACAATAAACAACCCAAACATCCAAAAAATCCAGTCAAAAGGGATATCTCGGCGCTTATGCACGAAATACACCAACATGATTGGAATCGAGTAATAAGAGAGGGCGATCAGGGCATCTGAAACTAAATGCAATCCGACTAAGCCTGATCTCCAGAGGTAGCAATGGCCGTGAGGCATAAATCCGCTGGAAGCCAGCAACACGTTAAAAAATTCCGACATAGCATGTTTTCTGGGGGCTTGCTTCTATTCTCAACGCTTCCCTTCAGGTTGACTGCGAAGGGATGCGAATTTCACACAAAATCAGTAGGAGGCATCAACACTATGCCGATACCATTCTTTTTAAGAGAGCCAAATTTCTTGAAGGATGGTTGATGGGTAAGGTTATTGATTTTAGGTTTCGCGATCGCCTTTAATATTTCGAAATCAGCAAGTATGGGCTAATTTTTGGAATTCTAATGCTTCCTCCGCCGTAAATCCGAAAAAACTGTTGCGCCTGCCGTTGATTTTTCCCGCCAGCAGGCGATCGCAGTGACTTTGGGTTCGCGGCCTACAGGTGGTTTTAGTATACAAATTGACCAGATAGAAAAGTTGGGACACCCCAGAGTCAAGAGTGGGTGGTTCATTATACAGAGAAGATCCCAGGCTCGGATTGTTTTGTGACTCAACAGACAACAACCCCAACAGTTTTTCTTCTAGCAGCCACTTCCAATGCCCCTATTCGTATGCAGGGAAAGACTATCTCAGAGTCTTGTAATAGTTAGCAGCTTTCTTGGAAAATTCGAGAAACATTCACTCTCAAGATGGAGTCTCACAAACAGTGGTGATGAATTTAACTTGCTTTTTATTCACTTCCTCTATCCCAAGTTTGAAGAAATTAGCTTATATTAACTAGGGTTTGCATCGAATTACTCAAGCTGATCATTATTCTAGTTACAACTCATCTAGCCGCACTGTTTGGAGTGAGGAGATTTACGGAATGACATCTGGACATACCCCTGCCTTCCTGATTCAAGGACTACGGCATTTGGTTCAATTGGGAGGGCGTCAATGGTGGGTATCTGCCCTGATTTGGCTAGCCATGATTGCGCCTGCACAGGCGGCTCTAGACTTACGAGTTGCGGTTGAAGAAGGCAAGCAGCAGGTCGGAGTGGGTAGCTCTACAAAAGCTTTGATTAAAGATGGCAGCGGACAAACCTTAGGAGAACTCGCGCCAGGTCAATCTTTGAGTGCTGCCTTGAGTGCGGGTGGTGTATCTCTCCAAGGACAGTGGCAGGCAGGTCAGATTTGGGTGGAGCCCACAGAAGGTGGCTATGTCTGGATTGGCGATCGCTGGTATCGCGGACGGGCGTTCTTGGTTCCCACTGCTAAGGGTCTCACTGCTGTTAACTATGTGGATTTGGAGCAATATCTCTACAGCGTCGTTGCGGCTGAGATGATTCCGAGTTGGCCTCAAGAAGCTCTGAAAGCTCAAGCGATCGCGGCTCGTTCCTATGCCCTCTATCAACGGCAAAGTTCTGCTAACAGTGTTTACGATGTCGGCGATACACAAGCATGGCAGGTTTATGAAGGAGTCGCTAAAGAAACCTCCACTACCCAAGCCGCAGTCAACGCCACCGCTGGTCAGGTTTTGACTCATAGCGGTCGCATTATTGAAGCGGTGTTCCATTCCTCCTCTGGCGGCCACACAGAAAACGTGGAAGATGTCTGGAAGCAACCGCTGCCTTACCTGCGTGGCGTGCAAGACTATGACCAAGGCGCACCCGTTTACCAATGGACTAAGACTTTTTCCAACTCCGAACTGAGCAACCGCATCTCTGGAGTGGGAAATGTAATCTCCATGCAACCCGCCCGGACAACGCCTCAAGGTCGCATTGTCACCATGAAAGTGGTCGGTGATGCTGGAAGCCGCACCATCAGCGGTAGTGCCCTCCGGGATGCTTTGGGTCTTAGAAGCACACTGTTTACTGCTACTGCCGTTTCTGGTTCCGCTGGCACCAAGAGCAGCAGTTCGCTACCAGGATTCCAAATCTCAGGTCGTGGCTTTGGTCACGGCTTAGGCATGAGCCAATGGGGAGCCCATAACCTAGCTCAGCGTGGTTATAACTATCAACAAATTGTCTTGCATTACTACAAAGGCACCGCCCTCGCCAGAATTCAAGTGCAATAGAGCTGTTTTCCTGAGCTAGAACGTCCTTTAGCGGGAACATAGGGAGTTAGCCAGAAATTAAGATTTAGGAGCTAGAAGCCAGCACCAAGCCAACTTCTAGCTTTTTTAAGGTCTATCTTGCAAGTCTTGAGCCAAAGCTAAAGTTGCATAGCTGACTAGCTCGTTTAACCGAGAGTTGTCGATTTGATGACGCTGGGCGGTCGCCTTGGCGGGTACTCCAACAGCCACTGAGTAAGGAGGAATATCTTTGGTGACTACTGCACCTGCCCCAACTACGCTACCGCGATGAATGGTCACTCCATCCAGCACTCGGACGCCGCTGCCTAACCAACAATCATCTTCTATAACAATTCCTTTGGCAGTCACGCCTTGATCACGAATTTTTTGTGATGGATTGCCAAAGTCATGATTGCTGGCATAAATACCAGAATGCGAAGCGATAAGGCAGTCTTTGCCAATGATGACGTGACCAGGCCCAGCGATACAGGTGTAGGGGCCAATATAGGTTTCTTGACCAATCTCTACATAGCCGTGGTCATGAGATTTAATATCAACACCGCGATCGAGACAGGCATGCTCAGCGATGATCAGTTGGCTATTTTGACCAGCACTACTTAAGCGAGTTCCCCGGCCTAAGCGGGCTCGGCAACGAACTAAAATTGTATTATTTTGACCTGAACTATTCAATTCAACATTTCGTCTGATTTTTACTTGTTCTTCAATACAAATCTTGTTGTTTTTGCCCGAATTGTTGAAAGCAGCTCCGCGATCGACGTTAACTCGGTCACCGATTTCAATGCCAGCAGTACCCTTGAATTCAACGTCTTTTTGAATTTGCACCGCATTCCCTAAGCGGCCCAAAACATTACGGTAGAGCCATTCGCGGAGTTTAATTCCTAAGGCAAAGGGTATTCCCTCTAAAGGAGCTATCACAAGAGATTCTTTATGGCGTAACCATCGAGTTAAAACAGGTAGATGCTCTTCGGCGTTCATAGCTAAGTCTCATTTCAGATAAATATGCAAACAATGATTCATGACAATTCGTGAGGTGAATTGCCAGCCTCTAGGGCAAGGTTGAGGGTCAAAATTGATGCGACTTTAGGTGATTGAGCAAAAGCTAAGTTCTGACTCTCAGCCTAGGGTGATTTTCAGCGATCGCTAACTATAAAAATAAGGCTGAAGCTAGAGAGCTAATCAGAACTTTGCTCTCCCTAAAAATCAGATGAGTTATTCACCAACTCATGAATAAAACTTTAATCACTGAGCCCGTCTAAGGCGGAGTGTCACCAACTTCAGCCATCACATTGAAGTTAGCCATGGGGGCAAACAAATAAATGCTGCCTCGATTGCTATAGCGGCTCTGTTGTAACCAATGATCTACAGCTACGGCCATGAAAAGAAACATAGCGAACTGAGGTGAAAGTCAAGCAGAGGATGCCTGAATCTGAGGAGATCAGCTAGTCGCAAATCTGACTTAGATTGGATCTTAAAGCTCATCCTAACTAAGCTATTAAGACAAAATCAAGCTTTATCAAGTTTGCGTGAATCAGCTGAGAGGCAAAGCCTCTATAAAACTGAATTTCATAAAGTTTACGTAAATAAACTGAGCCGCTTTCCCATCAAGAGGGGAAAGCGGCAATATTGAGGAGATTGCTGATGAGACAACTAGGAAGATTCATTCAGGCGACGCTGCCATTCTGCGTCAATTTGATCCAATCGCTCAACCTCTTGTTCTATCAAGTCAGTCTCAGTGGTGTAAGCTAAATCCTTTTCACTTACCACCATTTCAGCAGCAAATTGCTCGGCGTAAGCCAGCTTCTGCTGTAGTTCTGGTTCAGCTTGGTTTAGCCGCAGGGCACGTTGCCGACGGTTTTGATTACGAATCGCCAGCTTGCTATTGCGCCACTGAATCCAGAAATAGCGGACCAACGGCACTCCCAAGAAAGCCGTACCATATCCCAGTAATAACCAGTAGATCGACTGGACAAAGGCAACCAAGCCACCTAATTCTGCGGCTGCTGCCCCATCAGCGAGCAAGCTCCCCAGAACCAAGGCTCCAATCAAGTTCAGTCCACCCAGACCGATCGCCAGGATAATTTGCCCTGACCCAGCGGCACTAAAGCGCCAGGGAATTTCTTCTAAATAAGCAGGCACCGATCGCGGACGATTTTGAGCAGCGGTGGTTTGCAATTCGGGAAAATGATAGACAATCCCGCCTTCCGGGCTCACTTCGGGCCGCCCATTGAAACGAGAGAGTACGGGAATCATAAAGTCTTCGTACTCGTGACCATAGCCTTGGCCGACATTATCTAAATAAGGAGAAATTTGCTCAGCGACCACTGCACCTCGATGATTGCGAATCACAGTGCCGATAGTCTGCCAGCGTCGCTCTTCTAGGTCTGCATTGGGATTACCATCCCCAAATAAGAAGGAAAAGATCGCTTCTAAAAAGTTGAACTGATTTCCTTCGGCATTGCGAGAACGGCGACGGCGGCGTTCATAGGGGCGATCGTCGTAATAATTGGGGTAAAAGATCCAGAAGAAATCGGGAGTAAACCAAAAATTGGGGAGAAAGACGCCACCCCCACCTCCGGAGTCATTGTCATTGTCTCGGCTAGAATTCATTGCCATGACGATGAGGGCGATCGCCACCACAATTAAAACAATCGACGCTAGCAAAACAATGCCAAAGGAGATGCGAATCAGATAAAACAGAACTCGCCAAACCCTGGCCCACCATTCCTTCAGGCGCAAGCGGAGGAATTTGTTCCGCAGGATATTGCGAAAGTTTTTGGGAAAGAGATAAACGACTTCACCAGACTCGGCGACTTGCAAGTGCCCGCCCGCATCTGATGCCAAGGCTAAAAGCCCCTGCTGAGCCAGATTAATATCTAGCCCTGCCTGAGCCGCGATATCCCCAACCGTAACGCGGTAATCTAGTCGTTCTACCGCTTGCATAATCGTGGGATTTGGCACCATCCGCTTCCTTCCCTTGCGAAACCATAATCGTGATTACTTCCAGTATAGGCATCAGGAATAGCGATTCTGGCTAGGCTTTGGCTCCCCTTCCCTACAGGGAAGGGGTTGAAGGTTAGGTCTCAACGTATGCTCTTAGCAAGTCACTTGTGTAGATAAAATCTACTGACAGCCAACAGCAGTAGATTGGAGGGCCGAGCTTAAATTAGCAGCAAAGGTGATGGTTTGGACAAAAGGAGATGAGCCTGGGCAGTTCATCCGGGAGCGATCGCTACGGCGAGGAGCAAACCAAGAATTGGCTTTGACCACCAAACTGCTACCCGTCCAAGCCAAGCCCGTGACCGTTAAGGAGTTGCTGTCGCCGCTAGTGAGCATACCGGAGAGAAAAGTGGCATTGGCAACGGTCCCGGTGGAGGGGTTAATCCGAGCAAGCACAGCAACTTTACGGCTTCCACCTTTGCCATAACTCGTTAACCAACCACTTGTTGCAAAACGACGGAAGTCTTGACTGGAATAACCTTGAGTGCCAGTAGAGCTGAAGACGCCATACAACACACTCCCGCCATCCCAAATCAAGCCATATCCGGTGCCATCGTCATTGGTGACTTCGTAATCTGTTTTACACCAAGTGCGCTGTCCGTTGTCAAAGCGAACTAGACGAGGATTTTTGTTGATCGATGAAACTTGTTGATAGCCGATGTAAATACTAGTGGTACCGAAGGTGACAGAAGGGCCACCCTTCGCCTTAATTGTCGCTTGGCTGTCGGTACAGGTGAAAGCCACAGCTCTACCCACTGATGCCACAGGAGCTGCTTGTGCAGTTTGGGCAGTCACGCCTGCCAAACCGATACTGCTACTTGCACCGAGGAGTGTTGTGAGACCCAAAGCAGTAAGCTTGGTTGAAAGTTGACGGGTTTGCTGTGATGGTGCCGAAGCGTTGAGATCGCTGCGTAACTGATGAGGCTGCTTTGAAGACAAGTTGAGTTGTCGTTGCCCAAGCAACGCAGACAGAAAACGCTGATTCATAGGAATTCTCCAGCAAAAACTTTGTCAGAAGTTATGTTTCACCGCTTCTACACCTGGTTTGGTTGTGCACAACCAACTGATGAAACTTGAACCATGTAGAAACGAGGCAGGATGCACCAATGAACCGTTGACCCTGTGCAATCTAACCCAGCGTTGGAAGAAGGTGGCCTAGAAAATTTACCGAATCTTCAAAATCTTTTACACAATCTTTAATTTATTCAGAGAATTTTTGGTATGTTTTTTGACTTCGGTTAGAAAATCGCCCGGTTGACGCCTGATAAACCTGAAAAGTAGAAAGGAGAATGTTGGCTTAAGACTTGTATGCAGAAATTCTCATACCTAGCGATCGCGGCTGGACTGACACTGATGCCGTTGGAAACGCCAGCAGCCTTGCCCGGACCCAGTTCACAGCTAACCTTCTTAGCAACTAATCAAAATAATGCAGCTAGTCAAAATAGCATGATTGCAGATGCAGGAACGCCCCTGTGCTACATGCAGACAACCAATCAAGGTTTAGTAGATCTGAGCCATTTGTGTCAGCGATCGGCTCCTACTATCCCCAGCAATCCTCAAGTAGTAGTACTTGGTTTTGAGCGCAGCGGCGATCGCGTGGTGGGCCAAGTCCGTAATGATACGGGGAAACCAGTTAGATTCGCGATTGTGAACTATGCAGTCGCTGCTCCCACTACTGATGCGGCAGCTAGCTTCACTTATGTGACCCCGGAAACTCTCCAGCCTGGACAAACAGGCAATTTTGAGGGCACGCTTTCTCAACCGGGCACCGTAACAGTGACTTCTGTAGAGTGGGAAGCAGAACCCAACAGCTAAAGCTCGTTCCTAATACCAGGGTGTCATTTGCGGGACTTTTATACTCGTTTACAAACTCAAACCCCTTAAGATTTTTTGTTGCTCAGAGGTCCCTAGCCCCTTACTTTGAATCAGGACGTTAAAGTTACCTAACCCCATTGGGCTAGCCAAAGCATGCAATGCTTCCCGCCGAGCGAGCAGAGCTTGCAAAGACTCCCCAGGTTGACTGAGATCAGTGTGGGAGAGCGCGGCAATGCGATCACCTAAGCCCAGCGTCATTAAGAATAAGCCTTGCTGAATCAGACCGACCTGTTGCAACCCACAGCGATCGCCTTGGCGTTCTAAAGCTGTAAAGTCCACATGCGCCGTAATATCTTGGTAACCTACATAGAAATACGGGTTGTTGTGATAACTATGTTGGTAGTAGCACTGCAAAGTGCCTTCCGATCGCGCTGGATTATAGTAGCGAGTCGCTGGATAGCCATAATCAATGGTCAGAAGATAGCCTTGCTGTAAGCGATCGGCAACTGTTTGTAACCAGCTCAAAGCGGCTAGATTGACTTCAGTTCTATATCCTTCCGGATAATTACCTGATAGCAGCGGGATATTTAACCAATCAAAATATTCTCTCAGTTGAGGGGTTGAGAGTTCTCCTAGCACTTCAGCAAACTGCATTGTGTCGGGAGCAGATGGGCTAGAAGTGAGGGTGACATAAACTTCTTGTAGTTCTCCCTCAGTGAGTACCACTTGATGTACCGGGAATGCATCGACTAATTCATTGGAAAAACAGCAACCCACAATAGAATCAGGAGGGATCTCTTCCCAGGTGCACCAACGCACCGAGAGAGAGGCAGTAAGGTGAGATTGCGATCGCAACCGCTGCTGCTGTTGTAGCCGTAGTGTAGGAGACTTTTCCACCACTACATATTCAATCGCTTGCAAGAAATCAGGATATTGTTGCTGGAGGTACTGCAAAATATCTGTGGCTAAGAGTCCCTGACCTGCTCCCATCTCTACCAACGTAAAAGGAGAGGGTTGCCCCAGCGATCGCCACATATCCACAAATTGCTCCGCTAGCAATTCGCCAAAATCAGCCCCTAAATGAGGAGAGGTAAAAAAATCACCTTGAGCACCAATAGTGACCGCTTTGGTGGAATAGTAACCTTGTTGGGGATGGTAGAGTGCCAACTCCATATAGTCAGCAAAGGTAATTCGCTGATTGGGACTGTTGGTTATCTGTTGAGCAATGAGCTGGCAAAGAACAGAGTTGCTACCGTTGGGGCTGAGTTGCTGAGCTGTCATAGTTTCGATTCTAATTTTTTTGGTCTTAAGCTTGATTTAGATTTATTAGCACGCCGGATTTTACGCCTAAACAGCAGAACTACCACTGCAATCAACAAAATCGCGACCACAACATTAGAAGCAGGCCCCAGATATTGTTTGACTAAATAGTAGCGATCGCCTAAAACATATCCTGAACCTGCTAGCAAAGCATCCCAAATCGTTGCACCTAAAACCACATAAAACAGAAATAAGAGCACAGGCATACCGCTGATACCCACTGGCACAGAGATAAATGTCCGTACGCCTGGTACTGCTCGACTCAGTACTACAGCTCGGCCCCCGTAATGCTTAAACCAATATTTAGACTTCTCAATATCTTCCATCGATACTTTGATCCAGCCACCCGAGCGATGGGACAGCTTCCGCAATCCTGGCTCCCCCAAGTACTTGCCTGCAAAGTACCAAGGTAATGCCCCAATTACAGAACCTAAGACTCCCGCTAATACTGCATACACTAGATTCAGTTTGCCTTGGGCTGCCATAAACCCTGTTAACGGCATGATGACTTCAGTCGGAAGCGGGGAGATCAACGTCAACAATACGATGCCGAGGTAGCTGAATGATTCCATAGAGGGGGTGCCTTGCTAGCCTTCCATCCATTCTCTACGATCGCGCTGCAACTGATCGCTGTCAAATCGGCAACAGTATATTGAGTTGACTAAGTACACTTTGTTGAGAAATCTCACCTTCCGGAAGACAGAGGATCGCCGCGATCGCTGCTAGTTTAGAACCAATTAGACAGCGGCAAGCGAGGCGCAGATCAATGAGAGGGCGCGATTCAGTAGAGCGAGCCAGTAATCAAGCAGGGCGAGCTGCCAGACAGGTTGCGTCTCAACCGTGGGTGGAGCCTCTAGCCCGATTCGGCTATACCGCTAAAGGGATTGTTTATGGTTTAGTCGGTATTCTAGCCGCTCAAGCTGCTTTTGGCTCAGGTGGCAAAACCACAGATTCACGAGGAGCGCTGCAAACCATCCTAGACCAGCCTTTTGGCCAGTTTTTATTGGGATTAGTGGCGATCGGTTTGCTGGGTTATGTGCTTTGGAGCTTGGTCCAAGCAACGATGGATACCGAAAATCATGGGACCGATGCTAAGGGAATTGCCCAGCGACTCGGTTACGTCGGGACGGCTATTGTCTATGCAGGATTGGCCCTGACAGCGGCTCGGCTAGTTCTAGGTTCCGGTGGTAGTGGAGGTGGTAGTAGCGCTTCCCAAGATTGGACGGCTCGTCTCTTAGCTCAACCCTTTGGTCAATGGCTGGTAGGCACAATTGGAGCGGCGATTATTGGCTTTGGTTTTTACCACTTCTATAAAGCCTACACCGCCAAGTTTCGCCGTAAATTGAAACTGAACGAAATGAGTGAGAATGAAAAAACCTGGGCCACTCGCATGGGTAGGTTCGGCTTAGCTGCCAGAGGCGTTGTGTTTGCCGTGATTGGTTTTTTCCTGATTCAGGCAGCTCGGTCTTCGAATGCCAGTGAGGTGCGAGGTCTGGGAGGAGCTTTGGCAGCTTTGGCGAGTCAGCCTTATGGTCCTTGGTTGTTGGGGCTGGTAGCCCTAGGACTGGTGGCCTATGGTATCTACAATTTTGTCTTGGCTCGCTATCGTCAGATGGTCATCCAGTAAGTTCTCCCTTTAAAATCAGAAGTGCTCTCTAGAATTACAGCCAACGCATGCTGCCACGCGAAGACCTATTGAAAGGCATTGAAAATCGAGACGCGATCGCACGAGTGATTGACCAAGCCGACCAGGCGATCAAAACCTGGGAAGTCGTCTGTAGCGATTTTCTTGCCCCTCCAGAACTCGCTGACATGCAGCAAGCATTTGGGCGGTTGACTGAAGTCCAGTTGTTGCCTTGGGGCGGCTACCCACAAGCAGAACGGCAACGAGTGGCGATCGCACGGGCCGAACTCCCCCTAGAAGCCACTCAAGTAGAAATAGCCGCTCTCGACATTGCAGGCAACTTCTTGTTTGACCCTGCAACTCACCGCGACTTCCTCGGAGCGTTGCTAGGCACAGGCATTGTTCGGGAAAAAGTGGGTGACATTATTGTGTTAGGAGAGCGAGGAGCGCAGGCGATCGTGGTGCCTGACCTAGTGGAGTTTCTAGAACTTCACCTTAATCAAGTGCGATCGGTGCCCGTAAAAACTCGGCGGATTGAACTCAGCGAACTGAAAATCCGAGAACCCAAGAAAAAGGAACTGACGACGGTAGAAGCTTCACTGCGTCTGGATGCGATCGCCTCGGCAGGCTTCGGTATGTCTCGCAGCAAAATGGTGGACTTGATCGACGGCGGAGATGTCAGGGTGAACTGGAAGGAGATCAGCTCTGCCAGCCATCAACTTAAAACTGGAGACTTGGTAGCAATCCGCGGCAAAGGTCGACTAGAAGTTGGCGAAGTCGCCGTCACCAAAAAAGATCGCTACCGAGTTCAGCTAACTCGTTTTGTGTAGATAGTGCATATGGTTCTTTAAAGCACGCTGGCCCTTTGTTAGACCTCTCTTCAAACCCCTCTCCGCTCCGGAGAGGGGTTTGAAGCTTGCTCCCCTTCCCTCAAAGGGGTTGGGGGTTAGGTTCCAATGCGATCGCTTAGCTCAACTTAGCGCTACATTCTAAAATCAAACGTTGGTTCTCGACTGAATAGGGTTGAATTTCTAAGGCGCGACGAAAGGCAGGAATGGCTTCTCGGTATTCACCCAACGCCACATGACAGAGCCCTATGCCATGAAGTGCGCCAAAATGAATCGGGTCGAGCTGCACTACTTGTTGGCAATCGGCTAGTGACTTACGATACTTACCCTGAACGTAGTACAGCACTGCTCGTCGGTTCCACGCTTCGGCAAAGTCGGGTAAGTCCTGAATCAGCTGGGTAAGCACCGCTTCTGCTTTGAGTTTTTCTCCGGTTTCTAACAACATCTGTGCCTGCCGAATTTGCTCCAGGCCCGCAACGCCCTTCTGTTCAAACCAGCGTCGCCACAATTCCTGGGTAGCACGATTACGCACCTCTGGGTCTGCGTGCTTGAGGTCTTCAAGTAGCCGCTCAATTGATCGGTTATCCATGCAACTATGACTCTACCGTGAGGATCAGCGAGGTTTCTCCTTCCTTATTGTGGCCTCAATTTAAGGCTAATTGTAAAGTTTTGCAAAATTCAAAATAAGTTCTTAGCTAGAGCCTGAGAAGCACATAGGCGATCGCTTCTCGAAATATCGATGTCGTTACAACGGCGGGATCTAGGCTCTATGGCTCAAAAACATTTCAAACAATTTATCTATTGGTTCGTAGGCGAGCGGGCGGGGCGCGTACTGACAGCCACTTGGTCTTGGCTCTGGGGCTTGCCTGTGGAGTCAGGTGGCAAGATTGCGGTGGAAGTGGCCCAGGAATCTTTGGAAACGATGCAAAAGTCGGTAGCGCAACTCACCCAATCGGTGGCGAGTCTAATGGCTGCTTACCAGCAAGCTAAGAGTATGTACGAAAGTAGGCAGAAAGAATTTCGGCAAGCTGAACAACAAGCAATTTTGGCACAACAACAAGGCAATGCAGAAGCCGCCCGGATGGCGATGACGAAGGCCATTTTGCTCGATCGCTCGCTGCCTTCCCTAGCAGAAAAATTTGCCAAAGCGGAGACAGTGGTGCGGGCTGCTAAGGACAGACTCAACCGAGAACGCCAGAAGCTAGAAACTTACAAGCTGGAGATGCAAAATCTCAAAGATTTGGCGGAGCTAAATGAGGCATTGGCTGTGATCGATCAGGCTAATACTGAACTTGAAATTGGCTCAGCGCGATCGCAGTTTGCGACGGCTCAAACTTCTATAGAACGGCGACATCTCCAGATGACGGCACAGGCAGAACTCTCAGAAAATCCAGCGGAGAAACTGACCGCAGATTTAGCCCAAATGACGCTTGACGATGAGATTGCTCAACGACTGCAACGCCTGACAGCTTCATCCTCGTCCTCTCGCTCAGTCACTCCCTCAGATGCCTAAAGGAACTCCTACAATGACCTCAACTCAAAAAAGAAATTCTACTTCTGTGCGTCCCAAAGCCAGTGTCCCACCCATTGTGCTCTTGTTAATAGGTTTAGGAGTAGTCACAGGTATCTCCTGGCTAAAGGGGAACATCTTTTCTCCATCATCCCAGTCGCTCAATGCAGGTGTTCTCAAAGACCGCATGAGTCTGGGTAATAAGCTCTTGATTGAGGCAGATGCGACACCAGAGAAACGCGCCGGAGTTGCAGCTTTTGCCAAAGGAGATTTTGAAGGCGCGATCGCCCAATTTGAGGCTTCTCTCCGAAAGCGCCAAAATGACCCAGAAACGCTGATCTACTTGAACAATGCCCGTGTTGATGACACAGCGCTCCGAATTGCCGTGGGTGTTCCGATTGGGAGCAACCTGAATGTAGCTCAGGAGATGTTGCGCGGGGTTGCCCAAGCCCAGGATGAAGTGAATCGAAATGGTGGTATTAATGGCGTGCCGCTACAGGTTGAAATTGTCAACGATGAGAACAATCCGGAAATTGTGAAGCAGGTGGCGACAGAGTTGGTAAAAGACTCACGCATTCTCGCCGTGGTAGGACATAACGCTAGTAATGCTTCTTTGGTCGCTGCGCCGATCTACCAACAGGGACAACTGGTGATGGTGACTCCGACTAGCTTTGCCAATAATCTCTCTGGGTTTGGCAGTTATGTCTTTCGCGCTGTTCCTACAACTCGGTTAATGGCGGAACCTCTGGCGCAATATGTAGTTGGCACCACTCGCAAAACTAATATTGCTGTGTGCTATGACTCCCAAGCCCCAGACAATGTCTCCTTTAAAGATGAGTTTGTGGCAGCTTTGGTGGCTCAGGGCGGCAAACTCGTGCCGACGGTTTGTGACTTCTCTACTCCGAACTTTAACCCGACCACGGCGATCGCTCAAGCGGTTAGTAGTGGGGCTGAGGGGCTGTTAGTTTCTCCCCACATTGATCGGCTCGATCGCGCAATCGAGTTAGCCAGAGCCAACCAGGGCAGGCTCGCATTATTGGGTAGCCCAACTTTATACACAATCAAAACTCCGCAGTCTGGTCAAGCCGATATGAATGGATTAGTCCTACCTGTGCCTTGGCATCCGACTGCTTTTGCCGACCATCCATTTGCAATTAATGCAAAGTATCGATGGGGAGGAGCGGTCAATTGGCGAACAGCAATGGCCTATGATGCCAGTCGTGCCATTATCAAGGGTTTAGAGGAGGATAAAACTCGGAGTGGCTTGCAGAACGTTTTGCGGAGTCCAGCGTTTTCGGCTTCTGGAGCCGGAGATCCGGTGAAGTTTCTGCCATCGGGCGATCGCTTGGGTCAAGCGGTGTTGGTGAAAGTTCAACCTAGTGGCTCTGGCTATGATTTTGTGCCCATTCGTCCGTAAACGTTGTGCTTAGTGAAGTGGTAGGAGATTGAAATTTTGCCCTTTGATTACTCAAGTAGGTTGTGGGGTTGTGAAGATGAAAGCTTCTTCAGAGACCAAGAGCTTAAACCGCTTCGTCAACAGGGCCCACATTGCGTTGCGACATCCTTAGCAATTCTGACTAGCTCTACGCCGGAGAACTTTCAAGGGAGCATCAATACTCAAGATCCGGTTTCTTGGTCTAAAGCATTACGCTCTTGGAACATGAAACTAGCCTACTGTCCCACGGATGTCAGACGGGTGGCTTTCTACTTGCCAGAGTTAGTCAAGCTGGATGATCTGTTCACCATCAGTTACTACCTGGCAAGAGATAGCGGCAACATTTTGGCAGATCCCAATGAGCAGGGATGGGTTTGTAGTTCTCATGTGGTAGTGCTACATCGGGGACACGTCTTGGACCCAGCATCCGGAACAAGGACAGATGCCCTGACACATCATTTGAATAATTGCCATACGAAGCGGATCTTTAGAGTGGTCCCCGTCAATCATCCACGCGGATTATAGTTTCATACCCAAACGAGTGATCTAACATCTCTACTCACATCAGCTTGCATGATTCATCCCATTCTCGACCCCACTAACCGCATGGATGAAATCGATCAACAACTGCGCCAATTGGTGATGGCTGCTTGTGGTCAGCCGCGAGGGAGCCTGGAGCGTCAACGAGCCTTAAACCAGCTGATTTGGCAGATTCAGCGCTCTGGCAAACTACTCCGAGGCATTGGTGTCCCTGATTATGAAGATGCCCTCCAGCAAACGTGGCTCTACTGCTGTCGCAATCTCTGTGAAGCACTAACTGGTAACGCTTACGACCCAGAGCTAGCCAGTGTGATTACTTGGCTCAATGCCTATCTCAAGCGACGGTTGAGCGATCGCCAGCGGGAAGTGTTTCAACAACAGGCAGAACGGGCGTTTGGTCAGCTTGCCGAGACGGGGGAAGTAATTAATCCGATCGACACTCTCCCTGCTCCTGCCAATCCGCCACCGATCCTAGAAGAGATTCGGGAATGGGTAGAGCGAGAAGGCAGACAACTCCGGCGAATTCATGTGCGCGATCGCCCCGATATCAACTGCGAAGTGCTGATTCTACGCCGCTTACCACCAGAAACTGCTTGGGAAGCGCTATCTCAGGAGTTTGGTGTGGCGATCGCCACCTTGAGTAACTTTTATCAACGAGAGTGTTTTCCTCGCTTGCTCAAGTTTGGACAAACGCAAGGATATTTAGATTCATAGATCGTTTCAGTATCGTTTCGATTGCCGCATTCAACCTCCTTACCCATGATTGACTCCACCCAAGACCTCACGATTACGCTGCCAATTCCTGCCTCTGCTCGCCAAGTGGCGCAACAATTTGCTCAAGCCCAGCCCACTCCAGAGAAAGCGGCTCAAGTTTATCGCAATACGCTGGCTGTGTTGGTGCTGCGAGATTATTTACAAATGCTCGACGTGCCTACCAATCTGGGGGCAAGCTATAGCTGGAATCCGATCGCTCGTCTCTGTGCAGATGTATCTGACCTGGAAATTGCGGGAGTGGGACGTTTGGAATGCCGTTCTATCCAAATGGGCGATCGCAGTTGCTCCATGCCGCCGGAAGTATGGCAAGACCGGATTGGTTATGTAGTGGTGCAGTTAGATGAAGCTTGCCGTGCTGGCACCCTATTGGGATTTGTCCCTAGTGTCACTACTACTCTGCTGCCACTCGCACAACTGCAATCTTTAGATGCCCTACTGTTGCGCTTGCATCAGCCTGCTCCTGCTGTTGTGCAACTAGGCCAGTGGTTTAATCAGGTCTTTGAACCGCAGTGGCAGGCGATCGCGGCTTGGCTAGAGAACCGAGACACCAATTATGCGATGGCTTTTCGGGCTAGACAGGTAAAAGGTATGACCATCGATACGCCGGAAGCAGTGAAACACTTGGTTGAACAGTTGTATGCCCATCAGGCTGAGCAAGAACCAGAACGTTCTACACTAAGTACCGCTAATTTGGGTGTTATTCCTGCCTTGACCCAACTGCTGCAAACCACGCAAGACGAAGAAATCCGTTGGACTGCAGCTGAGCTATTGTGGACGCTTGATCCTGACCATCCTGCCGCCGGAGTCAGACGCATCACAGACTTAGGCATTCACCTGGCGGGCCATGCGATCGCCTTGATGGTGGCGATTCTGCCCAAACCAGAACAAAAAGTGGCGGTACTCTTGCGGGTTTACCCGATGGCAGGTCAAGCTTATTTACCACCCGAATTGCAATTGGTAGGCTTAGATGCTGAAGGACAGGCGTTTTTGACCACCCAAGCTAGACGTAAAGATGACTATATTCAGTTGAAGTTTACCGCTGACCTAGGAGAACGATTTAGTGTGAGAATTGCTCTAGAGCCAGCTAGCATCGTGGAAAATTTTGTGGTTTAGCGTTGTTTGGCGGGCGATCGTAAGACGGAAAAAAGATTGTGAGCAAGTTGGTCGTCTTCAAGTTTGGTGAGGGCAGTTTTTCACAGGGATTTCCTGTGACGCTGCAAATTGGTGACGATGGCCAAGCATCTGCGATCGAGGTCAGAGGGAGATTTCCGGCTGCTCCAGATATTCCTCAGCTATATCAGCAGTGGCAACACCTCTACTATCGGCTGGGAGGCATGCGAATTGAAGTGCCTCCTGCCCAAGTCACTAATGTCTCCACCGTGACCGAGTGCGACCAAGCCGCGCAGAAATTACGAGCCAGCTTAATCCACTGGTGGAGCCAAGCCAGTGTGCGAGATTTGCGGGAGCAGGTCCAAGAAGAGGTACAGCGGCATGAGGCGGCGCGGGTAATTGTACAGACTCAAGATCTCCTCTTACGCAAGTTACCTTGGCATCTGTGGGCCTTATTTGAACGTCGTCCTGGCGCTGAAATGGCGCTCTGTGCCGATTACGCACCTCCTTCCCCACCGCTGCACAGCCCAGTTAGAATTCTTGCGGTATTGGGTAACAGTGAAGGTATTGATGTCCAAGCCGATCGGGCGGTGCTAGAGCAGTTGCCAGGAGCCAAGGTGACTTTGCTAGAGAAACCCCGTCGCCAGCAACTCAGTGAGCAGTTGTGGAGCCAGCCGTGGGACATTTTGTTTTTTGCGGGACATAGTTCTAGTGAGGAACGCGGTCAGATCCAAATTAATGACACCGAAACCCTCTCCCTAGATCAGCTCCGTTACGCCTTAAAAGCAGCAGTTCGCAACAATCTGAAGCTGGCCATTTTCAATTCTTGCGATGGCTTGGAACTGGCTCGACATCTGGCAGATTTAGGCATTCCGCAGGTGATTGTGATGCGGGAACCTGTGCCCGATCCAGTAGCTCAGGCATTCTTGCGCTATTTCCTGCAAGCTTTTGCCCAGGGTCAGTCGCTATATCTATCTGTGCGTCAAGCGAGAGAACAGCTACAAGGAATGGAAGGAGACTTCCCTTGTGCTTCTTGGTTGCCTGTGCTTTGCCAAAATCCAGTGGAGTCTCCTTTGGCCTGGCCTGTGGTTAGAAAACCCTATCGTCTTGCCAAAACATTGTTTGGAGGGGCGATCGCGGCTCTCTGCACAGGTATGTTACAGCCAACTCCCCCCTTGCCAACACCTTGGGCCAACCGTATCAGCTTGGGCGACAAGATTTTGGTTCGGGCGATCGCCACCCCCACTAAAGAAGCAGGCGTTAAAGCATTCCGCACCAAACAATTCAGTTCGGCAGCGCAGCAGTTTCAAGCCTCGCTTCAGCAACAACATAACGATCCAGAAACCTTAATCTACTTAAATAATGCTCGCATCGCTAACCAGGCAGCAGTCAGAATTGGGGTTAGTGTGCCGATTGGTAGCAATCTGAATGTCGCTCAGGAGATTCTTCGGGGAGTGGCTCAAGCCCAGGATGAGATCAATCGCCAAGGTGGTCTGCGGGGACAACTCTTGCAGGTAGCGATCGCGGATGATGAGAACCAACCCGCAATCGCCCGTCAGATTGCCACAGCACTGGTGAAGGATACTCAGACCATAGCCGTGGTGGGACATAACGCCAGTGATGCTTCTGTGGCAGCCGCTCCCATTTATGACGAGGGAGAACTGGTGATGCTGTCCCCCACTAGTTTTTCTGACAAACTCTCCTCTAGCGGCAAATATATTTTTCGCATGGTGCCCAGCATTCGCTTCATTGCCGATGCATTGGCCCGCTACACCATCAAAAATGACTATAAGGTCAAAATTGCCATCTGTTCTGATACGGCGGCTGTGGATAATGAATCTTTTCGCAATCAATTTACGGCAGCGGTTTTTGCCGATGGGGGACAGTTTATCAATGTTCCGTGTGACTTCTCCGCTCCTGACTTTAATGCTGAAACCGCGATCGCCACCATCATCAGTAGCGGAGCCGATAGTATTCTCCTCGCTCCCCATGTCGATCGCATCAATAAAGCTGTGGAGATGGCACGCGCCAACCAAGGGCGTTTAACTTTATTCGGCAGCCCAACGCTATATACCTCCCAAACCCTCCAGGCTGGACAGAACACAGTCAATGGCTTGGTGTTGCCTGTGCCTTGGCATCCCACACCACGGGCTAAACACTCTTTTCTCCGCGAAGCTCAGCAACTTTGGGGCGGCTCGGTAAACTGGCGTACTGCTATGTCCTACGATGCAACTAAAACCGTATACATGGGATTACAACATCAACAGACTCGCAAAGGTTTAAGAGATACTCTCAGAAGCCCAGATTTTCTACTGGAGGGAGCTAGCGGCGTAATTCAATTTCTGCCTTCTGGGGAGCGCCGAATTGTCCCAGGCATTGGGGTATTAGTAAAAGTACAACCTAGTACTAAAGCTCCTCTGCGTTACGAGTTTGCGCTTCTCAAGCCATAACTTCCAAATGCTAATTGCTGCTTGGCAATGACCTGCGATCGCGATAGAAGTGTTGAATCAACAGAATCAGCGCTGCCAAGTAGGCTACAAGAGTTGCGATGTAACCAATGCCGAATTGAGCACCCAATGAGTGCATCGTGACCGCAAATATCGTTAAATGGATCAGCCCAAACAGAGCGGCAGTGATGCCAATGACAGGCTTGTACGCTCCCAATGGAATGAGCAACGCTCCCAGCACGACAATCCAGTTAGGAATGGCATAAATTCCCAATCGGAATCCTCCTTGCCAAGCCGTGAATGTATCACTAGGACCCAGCATAAAGGCACCATTGGCGACTCCTAGCTTTGCAGGTAAGTTCAAGTTCTCAGGTGGAGGGATATTAGGATCTATGAGTGAAGCAGATTGCAACGAAGCCCAAGGCAAAAAGGAAGCCGCTAAAATTACTGCGCTCAGCAAGAGTAAAGTTGTTAGCACTGTAAGTCGCATCGAATTTCGGCGTTAGATGAAGCTGACTGGCAGGGACAGAGCAGTTATCAGGTTAGTCATTTATCATGAAGTAAGGTAAAGCGTATCTCAAAAAGTAGGGTTAAAACTCATGGCGTTATTTGGATTTGGCAAAAAGCTGAGCTTGCCCACGCCAGCAGAAGCCTTACCAGGACGGGCAGAACCCATGTCAGTTCCGGAAAAGCACTTTGTTAATGGCAACCCCTTGCAGCCACCTTACCCCGCTGGGCTAGAAGTGGCAATGTTTGGTATGGGATGCTTCTGGGGTGCAGAGCGGAAGTTTTGGCAGCTACCAGGTGTGTTCACTACAGCCGTGGGCTATGCTGCTGGCGTGACCCCAAACCCCACTTACCAGGAAGTTTGCTCTGGTATGACTGGGCACAATGAAGTGGTGCAAGTGGTGTTTGACCCTAAGCAAATCAGCTATGAGGCTCTGCTGAAGGTATTTTGGGAGAACCACAATCCTACCCAAGGCATGCGCCAAGGCAATGATTCTGGAACTCAATATCGCTCTGGAATTTATGTGTATTCGGAGCAGCAACATAAATTGGCGGAAACTTCGCGGGATGCTTACCAACTAGGCTTAAGCAAAGCAGGTTATGGAACCATCACGACAGAGATTATTGAAGCTCCAGAGTTTTACTACGCAGAAAGCTACCATCAGCAATATTTGGCGAAAAACCCTAACGGTTATTGCGGCTTGGGTGGGACTAATGTCTGCTTGCCAGACGTGATTCAAGCTTAGGGCAAGACTCTAAAGTTCTACGCAGTTTTGCGATCGCTGGCAGCACTAACCCTGCCAGCTTTGTTGTTTTTTGCTGCCCTAATTTATTGGCGTATATCGGCGCGATCGCCCATTTTTTCAGGGAAGCTCTGGAGGCAGTTGCCCCCAGAAGTTTAGTGCTATTCCCAACCCAGAGGCGGTTCAATTAAAGATTGATCAGATTTGCCAACCGTTACTCCTGGCTTATCCACAATTTTGACTGTGGTTGCCTGTGGCCCCTCTTCTCCGTCTTCCACAAAGAAACGCACACCTGTGCCAATTTCCAGGCGATCGAAATCGTCGTGGAGGACGCTATTGCGGTGGAAGTAGATATCTTGACCATCCAGAGTTTTGATAAAACCGTATCCTTCTTCCCGAAAGATTTTGTTGACTAAGGCAGTCGTCTCATAGGGTTCTTGGTTTTGAGACTTATCACTTTCGTGCTGACGTTTGGTGAGTTTGCTTAGTTGGCGACGTGCGGCGCTGAAAGCATCCCGAATCACAGTATCGAGTTCAACGTATTGGGTTTCTTCTCCAGGGTTAGAGTCAGCGACTAATTCATGCCCAGGAGGTACAGTCATATCAATACGGACTCGGTAAGGAGAACCGCTACGAGGGCGATCGTGAATTTTCTCTACAGCAATATGACAACTACTGATGTGGTCACAAACTTCTTCTAATTTGGCAACCTTTTCATGAATGAGAGCATCGATCGCGGCTGTTTTCTCAACATCACGATAGGTAACTTCTAAAGGAACTTTCATATTGGTCTCTCCAATGATTAGGCACTTCAGGCTTGGAGTAGAAATTGAAGCCCTCCTGAATAGGGGAGGACTTATATTTCTACTAAAACCAGAAATGCTCGAAAATGAAGCTATGACCTCAGACAACCCTACGCCACTTCCACAACAGTATGCGTGGAGCTAGCTAAATTATCTCGGTCAAAGGCACTGAAGTCAGAGCTAAAGCTGGATTTGAAATACTGCTTTCGATCATGCTATGCGGCGATCGCTGCGGCGGATTCTATCGCAATACAGAAATCAAAACTCAGTTGTGCCTCTAACGGCTTAGGCAGCTTGACTGAGGCGGTTGTAGGGTCAAGCGCTAAGCCGAGACTGACTAACCCCCAACGGGCGATCGCGTTTTACCAGTGCCCACTTCAAGTTCCGTTTACAGCAAGGTCAGGCTGTGCTGCTCTAGCCAGTCAAAGATTTGATCTAATTGGCTTAAAGTGACTAAACCGTATTGCCAAAGCACCATTGGCAACAGGCTAGGAGATTCTGAGTGTTGCCAAGCTAGCATGACGGCAGCAGCAGGAATCGCCAAATCCTCTTGCAAAAATCGCATGAATGATTGATTTCTAACTTCCATCGTCCTCACCCTGTGGTTGGTTTGCAGTTACAGCTCTGCCGACAACTCGTTTACAACCTGCACTCGACGTTGCTTCAAAGCATGAAGTAAACGGTCAATCGTGCATTGCTCCTCTGCGCTCATGTCGTTGCTCAGAAGGGCTGCCAGGATGCCATAGCGATCGGCTAAGGTGATCTTGCCAGAGCTGCTGACTTGAGCAAATAGTTCGGAGAGAGCAGAGGGCAAGAGGTTAACAGGAGGCATCGTGACGTTCAGGAACTCGCTACTGTTAATATCCAATTTTTCTCAGCAAATTCCAGTGATAGACCAAGCTCAGCCTTGTGATAGTTGGGGTCTGATCAAGTGACGAGTGTCACGCGATCAGGTAGAGCGAGCTAACAGGAATCCTCCTACCCCAAAGCCAAAGATGTTCGGTAGCCAAGCTGCCATGACAGGGGAAAAAACTCCTGCTTGCCCCAGCGCTGCCGTGAGAAACGCCAATGTGTAGTAGACAAAGATAATCAAAACGCTGAGGCCGAAGCCTGTAGCTCGGTTGGTGCGGCCTGGTTTAGCGCCTAACACCGCACCAATCAGACCAAAGACCACGCAAACAAAAGGAAAAGCATATTTGCGCTGAATCTGTACCCTCAGCTTTCGTAGAGTTTGCTCATCCGCACTTTGATTGAGCAAAGAAAGATATCGTTGCGCCTCCGCAATGTTCATCTCGTTACTGTCTTTATTCCACATTGCAAGATCAAGAGGGGTACGGGCGATCGCGAAAGGTTGCTGCTGAAATTCTTGAATGCCGCTGTAAGAACCATCAGGAGCAACGGCATAGATAGTGCCCTCAAAAAAATCCCAAGCGCTTTGAGTAGGATTCCAGAGAGCAGATTTGGCTGACACAATTTGTTGTAAGTTTTTTTGATTAAACGTCAGCACCGTCAGGTTGATCATGCGCTGACCATCGAATTGTTTGGCGTAAAACAACTGCGATAGAGCCTGTTCTGTTTTGCCATCTGGTCGCTGGATGTCGCTAAATTCTCTGTAGAAGATATCGCGTTCTTGAAACGAGGGGCGATCTTTTCTCAGGGTTTGATTCAGTAAGACAGAAGCTTGATAAGTGGTTTGTGGAGCGATCGCTTCATTCAGGGCAAACGTGCAGCCTGTCACCACTAAGCTCAAAATCAGTGCTGGAACTACTAACCGTCGCACACTGATGCCACAACCCCGCAACGCAATCAATTCGCTATCGGTGGCAAGGCGACCGTAAGCAATCAATGCTGCCAGCAAGGTGGACATGGGCAAGGCGTAAACAACGAACTCTGGAAGGCGCAGAAAAAAGACCTGAATCGCCAAATTCAGGGGTAGATCATCGCCTGTCACCTTGCGGACTAAATCAAACAAAGTGCCAATCGAAACCGCGATCGCCGAAAATGCCCCCACGCCAAATAGAAACGGCATGATTAGTTGACTGGTGATGTAGCGATCCATTAAGGACAAGCCACCTGTCAACCAAGTTAAAGGCCAGAAGAGAAAGCGGAAAGATTTTGTGATGCTAGTCATAGAAGCCAAAGCCCTGGCGAACAGTCGAACCGAGCTGCAACGCTAACGTTGGAAGTTGTCTCCTAGGTAGTACTGTCGCACCAAGGGATTATTGTAGAGTTCTTCGGCGTTACCAGAAGCTAAAATTTGCCCGTCCCGCATAATATAGGCGCGATCGGTAATCGCTAGGGTTTCCCGCACATTGTGGTCTGTAATCAAGATCCCCATCTGGCGATCGCGCAACCGACTGACAATTTCTTGAATTTCCGCCACTGCGATCGGGTCTACGCCTGCAAAGGGTTCATCCAGCAACAAAAATTTCGGGCCTTCTCTTCCTGCTGCCAAGGCTCTGGCGATTTCTGTGCGCCGTCGTTCGCCACCGGAAACCCTAATTCCCAAGGTGGAAGCAACTTTTTCCAAGCGGAATTCTTGTAGCAAATGGTTCAGGCGCGATCGCCACTCTCGCCGAGGAATCTTAGTTTGCTCCAGCACTAGCAAGATATTGTCCCGAACGCTCAAATGCCGAAAAATACTGGGTTCTTGCGCCAGGTAACCGATGCCCAACCGAGCGCGGGAGTGCATTGGCAAAGTGGTGATATCGCGGTTATCTAGCCAAACGCGACCTTGATTAGGTTTTTCCAATCCAGTAGCGATGTAAAACGTGGTGGTTTTTCCAGCACCATTCGGGCCGAGCAAACCGACGATTTCTCCTTGGGAAACCGACAGGCTAACCCGATTGACGATTGTGCGTTTGCCGTAGGACTTGTGAATATTCTCCAGAACAATCTTCAACGATTTACTCCCAGCCTAGCTGCATCGCAGACCAATCGGCCTTGATGGTATCAAAGATGAGTGGCCTGAGGCTACTTCCACTGAGTAAACCCCTAAGATCCAGGTTTCGCATTAAAAAGGTGGGTTCGCTAAAGCGGGTGGAGTTGCTGGGGTTGATGCTGGGTCAGCCACAATATAAATCGACTCTACTTGTTTGCTAGTCTGAGGCAAAGCCACAAAGCGGCCTTCGTCAATCAGATACGTAATATTTTCGCCCCGTAGGCTATTGCCTTGCTGCAAAACGTACACATTGCCACTCAGGACAATCCGGCGTTCGCGGCTAAAGTATTGAGCCTGAGCCGAAGTTGCCTGAATTTGGCGAGCAGGGTAAGTAATTTGCACATTGCCACGGGCCGTAACTACACCCGTTTTGGCATTGGCCTCTTGCACATCAGAGCGCAGGGTTAAGGCGCGGCCTGGAGCAGTTTGGGCGTCAGCGCTTTTGAGCGTAGCGGGTAGAGCGATCGCGGCTAGGGTGGCAGGAACCAGTAAAGCCGCAGCGAGGCGACGGCTAGTAGAACGGGACAGTCGGGAGAAAGGCAGCATAGGTCGTACAAGTTCAGAGGGCAAAACAGTAACCGGGTCAGACCTCAGGCTGGAAGAGAGGCAAAATCTCTGTAGGTAGTTTACCGAATCCTGGTGCCTAGTTCAGGAGAAAGTACGAGCAACTGAGGTAGAAACTTTGACGATGCTTGTCCCCTGGAAGTTTCGCAGCCGCTAACCTCTGTCATTTATACCTGCGAGTATCAAGATGGGGCAACTAAAACAATTTGGGGCCAACAAGGTGCGGGCTGGGTTTCAGAGAGAGCGATCGCCTCCCCACCCTGATTCGCTTGCAACTGCTGTCTCAAACTTTCCACGTTTTCTGGGCCTAGGGCTTGAAGTTGCTGCAACAAGGTGGCACTTTGCTCCAGTAAATGCGTCACCTCAATGCCGCCATAAGTCGGTTGGTAATCTCTTAGACGATTCATGCCCTCACCTAGCAGGATCGCTGCGCCGCGCCAATTGAGGTTTGACAAATGATAGCAAGCCACCGCAATCTGCAAGATGCCTTGGTAGAACCGCCGTAGGGGATCAACTTCCTCTAGCCACAGCGCTTCTAGAGTGTCATGACAGGCATAAAACTCGCCTTGATTGAACTGCTCCACTGCCTGCCAAAACTCTGGTGGCATGGTTTCACTCATAAAGCCTTCCTGACGCAGCTTCCTCAGCTTAAGCCGAGAGGCTGCTTCTAACCACAGCTAGCTCATCCATCGAAATTTCCTGCTGTTGACCCGCAAAGTCATTATCGCGCTGTAAAAATAGCATGCAATGACATTCTTGGCGCTCCCGCATGGGTACGCAAGGGCAATTCCAGAACGTCGCATTCACCTCTGCCTCTTTGTCTTCGTAGTGCCGACAGGGGCAAAGGGGACAACCCAATTGATCTTTATGCTTGGCTAAACCCTCAATTACCACAGCCGTCACAGACAGATCAACACAAAAGTAGGTGTTGGTGCGCTTGGCATAGGTTTCGGCAAAGTTCCGCATCGCTTCCAAGTTCTTTTCACTCGCGAGGGTGCCGTTTTCAGATGAGTTCATAGGGCAAGCTCTTCCATACAAGCGTATTCCCGCATTGTATCGCAGCACTTCTCTGGGCTAAAGGAAACCAAAACTTAGATAACTCGACTGATAACTCATAACTCCTAGCTTCTAACTTCTGGCCCTGGCTCTTGGCTCTTGCTTTCTGAATACAAACGTTGTAACTGCGATTGCAACTGAGTTTGTAAAGATTTATCTGATTGGATCACTAAGCCAGGAAACTCTAGGTCGCTACTGGCTACTAAATGAGGCTTTTGGTTTGTGGGTGGCCACAAAAGCCAACGGCTACCGGGCGGCAAGGTATTCAGGCTTTGGGGATTTTGGGTCAGCCAAACCATGGACAACTCAGGTAAACTCTCTGCCCGCACTTCTTCGCCAGCGTAGGTACCCGCTAATGCCTCTAAAACCGAGCGATCGCCTTGGAGCAACCCTGTACCCGCCGTCCACAACTTCACATGAGTATCCCGGTGGGCCATGTAGAAATACAGCGACGCTGCCGCAATCACCGCTTGTTCAAAATCATCGGCTTGCCAAGTCCCCGCACTATCTAGGCAAATGACAATCTCTTCTCCACCTGTAAAAACTTCTAACTCCCGCACCCGAAATTCACCATAACGAGCGCTCGTCCGCCAATGAATTAGGCGAATCGGATCACCCCAACGGTAAGGTCGTAAAGCCCGAGTAATCCCTTCTGTAGCGTTTTGGGAGCGGCGGCTACTGTGAAACTTGGGGCTGTTCTCTCGCCCAATTTCATCGATTAACGGACAAGCTGTGAGGGGTAAAACCGTAGGATAAACGATCGCGGCTGCTTTGACAGTTCGCTCCCGCCGACACCAAAACAATCCCAAAGGTGCAGCAGTGCGGAGTTGTAAATTGTGCCAACGATACACCCCCCGCTTCTCAGTCGGCTGGAAGTAAGTCCAACGGTAAGTTTTTCGAGGTGGAATCGCTTCCACGACCGTTGCCGCAGGTTTCGCCAAGCGATAGGGCAGCAAATCCCGAACTTGCAGCAGTGTTTTAGCTTGGGCGGTGCGGTTTTCCAGGTCTAGCTCAATGGTGAGGTCACTCCCCACACTGACCGGATTAATGGGGCGACGAGTTACCTGAATGCCTCGCAGCGATCGCTCTGGCAAAATGGCCGCGACCCCTAGCAGCGCCACGATCACCCCGCTCATCACGTATAACCAACCAGACAGGGTATTGGTGCCCGCTGCAAAGAAGAAAATGGCCAGCCCTGCTAGGAGCCAACCACTGTAGGAGGGCGTGACCCAATGCGTTTCTAGCCAGTCAGCGATTCGCTTGCCAAGGTTCATAGTGGATGCCTATCCTGAAGCCAAACCGTTCGTCGGAGTTGGCTCCAGTCTAGACCAAGCGATCGCAGACTTGAAAGCCCTTAAGGTAGGGCAGGCGATTCTACGGGGGTTGTTAGCGGGGTAAAGCGAGGAGGTAGGCTGGCATCTTGTGGAATGAAGTTGGGGGCAAAATCGACGACTGGGTCACCAGCATCCAGACAGGTTGCCATTGCATTGGTTGGGGTGAGGTCGTCAACCCGGCGGCTCAATCCCACGACACAGTCTGCAAAGCGCTTAGGTAGCAAACTACGGCGGCAAGTATCCAATACTTCTGGGAGGGCGGGGTTTTCAGTCTCGCGATTGATGTCTACCACGCAACTGGCAAGTTCTAGAGGCCGTCGCACTTGGCGGCAAGTCAAGAGAGCATCCAGACCTGCGACTGACGTTTGGCGGGTAATCCGCTCCACACAGTTGGCCAGATCTCTGGGACGGAGTACCTCTCCACAAGCCTCAGCCACAATGGGGGGATCAATCCCCGCATCTAATAAGTTAGCGGCACAAGTTTCGTATTCATTACGCTGAGTTTGAAACAAGAAAGCAGCAGCAGGGTCTGGAGGTATGGCAAGAACCAATAACCCAGCGATCGCCAGGGGTGCCCCAGACAAACGGAGTAAGTAGCGCGGAAGATCGATGTGACGCATAACAGCTACTAGAAGGAGAGCAACAAAATCAACTAATAATCAACAAGCGAAGCTGCGGTGATTGTCTCATATTGTTTAGGATTTGGGTCTAGGGTTTGGGTTTAGGGTTTACGGTTGGTTGAGAAAAGGTCAGTAAAACCATCTAGAGTGAAAAAGGTAACTAAAATCCATTTCAACGACCCAGGGGGTACTCCGGTATGCACCTGAGTGAACTGACCCATCCCAACCAATTGCGGGGTCTTTCGGTTCATCAACTGCAACAAATCGCGCGTCAAATTCGAGAAAAACATTTACAAACAGTTGCCGCCAGTGGCGGTCACCTCGGCCCCGGATTGGGAGTCGTGGAACTGACATTAGGGCTTTATCACACCCTAGACCTCGACCGCGATAAGGTAATTTGGGATGTGGGTCACCAGGCCTATCCCCACAAATTGATTACAGGACGCTATCACCGCTTTCATACCCTGCGCCAAAAGGACGGGGTAGCGGGCTACCTAAAGCGCTGTGAAAGTAAGTTTGACCACTTCGGTGCGGGTCACGCCTCTACTAGTATCTCAGCCGCATTAGGGATGGCTTTAGCCCGTGACTTGAAGGGTGAGAAGTTCAAATCAGTCGCCGTGATTGGGGATGGTGCGCTCACAGGGGGCATGGCATTGGAAGCCATCAACCATGCGGGACATCTACCCAAAACTAATCTGCTGGTAGTGCTCAATGATAACGAGATGTCGATCTCACCCAACGTTGGAGCGCTGTCTCGCTATCTCAACAAGATGCGTCTCAGTCCCCCCATGCAGTTCCTCTCGGACAACCTCCAAGAGCAAGTCAAGCAGCTACCCTTCGTGGGCAGTTCGCTTTCTCCGGAACTGGGTCGGATCAAGGAAGGCATGAAGCGCTTGGCCGTTCCTAAGGTGGGAGCGGTATTTGAAGAACTAGGCTTCACTTACATGGGGCCAATTGATGGACACAACTTGGAAGAGCTGATTGCTACCTTTGAGCACGCTCATCAGCAAGTGGGGCCAGTTTTGGTGCATGTGTCTACCATGAAAGGTAAGGGATACGCGATCGCTGAGCAAGACCAAGTTGGCTACCACGCCCAATCGCCGTTTAACTTAGCGACTGGCAAGGCGGCTCCCTCCACGAAACCCAAGCCTGCTAGCTACTCCAAAGTGTTTGGCGACACATTGGTGAAGTTGGCAGAGAACAATCCCCGAATTGTGGGCATAACTGCGGCAATGGCGACGGGAACTGGCTTAGACAAGCTTCAAGCCAAGCTCCCCAAGCAATATATGGATGTAGGAATTGCGGAGCAACATGCAGTGACAATGGCTGCGGGTCTTGCCTGTGAAGACATTCGGCCTGTTGTGGCGATCTACTCCACCTTCCTGCAACGAGGTTACGACCAAATTATTCATGATGTCTGCATCCAAAACTTGCCTGTCTTTTTCTGTATCGATAGAGCAGGAATTGTCGGTGCTGATGGTCCTACCCATCAAGGCATGTATGACATTGCCTATCTGCGCTGTATCCCCAATATGGTGCTGATGGCTCCTAAGGACGAAGCTGAATTGCAGCAGATGATGGTGACAGGCATCAACTACACCGATGGTGCGATCGCTATGCGTTACCCCCGTGGCAACGGTCATGGTGTAGCGTTGATGGAGGAAGGCTGGGAACCTCTGCCCATCGGCAAAGGAGAAGTCTTACGCCAAGGTGATGATGTCTTGCTCGTTGGTTTCGGCTCCATGGTCTACCCAGCCATGCAAGCCGCAGAGATTCTCAGCGAACACGGGATTGAAGCCACTGTCGTCAACGCTCGCTTTGCCAAACCACTAGACATCGAACTGATTGCTCCTTTGGCGCAAAAGATCGGTCGGGTGGTGACGCTGGAAGAAGGTTGTCTCATGGGTGGCTTTGGCTCAGCAGTAATGGAAGCGCTGATGGATCACAATGTGGTGGTGCCTGTCATGCGAATTGGTATTCCTGATGGGTTGGTTGAGCACGCAACCCCAGAGCAGTCTATGGTGACGCTAGGCCTCACCCCTGCTCAAATCGCCGATCGCATTCGCACCACTTTCGTGAAATCAACTGTCACGGTTAGCTGACAACTTTACTTACCTCTATTAATTCCTAAGGTGGGCAGTGCCCACCTTTTTTAGTTTAAACATCAGCTCTTTATCTTTTAATTCAGATCAAGCTTTACAAAATTTTTTAGATTTAGCTCTGTAATCAGCTTCAAACTTTACTGCTCACCTATCTCGATCATGTTATCTTGGCCCTAATTTACTTGTATAAGTTTGTCAACCAAGCTCTAAATCGTTAAAAAGTTAATTGGGCTAATTATAATGAAAAGCTTACTAAGTAGGGCTCAATCTAAGAAACTAGATTTTGATTTCTATTTTAGAGTCGCACTTTACATACTAATTGCAGCATTTATCCTGTTAAAGATTATATCCTCCAATCACAACTTGTATTTCGATCGCGATGAAGTTAGAAAACTATTGAGAACATCAGGTTTCACTAATCAACAATTCATTCAGTTGACGTACAACGCGGAACCCATCAATGTCAATAAACTATTGGGTCAATATCAAGTTCCTTGTGGAGACTGCAAACCAAAACCAAATCTATCAGCTTTAACTAACAATTTAGAACATCCACCCCTTTACTATATACTTTTGCAAAACTGGTTATTAGGGATTGGCTATTTATTCAATTCCAAGCTGTTTTCAACCCTAATTTCAATCGCAACAATACCAGCAATTTATTGGTTAGCCCAGGAAATCTTTAACAACCCTCAAATAAGCTTGCTCAGTGCAACTCTCTTTACTGTATCGCCCTATTTATTTTCCATGGGCCAACACGTCAGTCAATATTCGCTGTGGGGTGCATTAATTTGTTTGTCTAGTGCTCTATTCGTTCGGGCCGCACGCAATAACAACAAGCTTCTCCTTACGCTGTATACAGCAACTAATTTACTTGGTCTGTACACACACTTATTCTTTATTCTTCTGATCTTTTCACATGGTTATTATTTAGCCCTCAATCGCTCTTGGCGATCGCTACAGTACTACTGGATCTCACTTTCCTTTTCAATCTTATGTTTCACACCTTGGGCTCTAAGTATTTTGTCCCAACGTGAGAAATTCGAAGAAACTGCTGGTATCTCCGATGAAAGCGTAGGAGCTGCACCTAATGTGCTAGGTTCTTTTATGAACGGAACCACTGCTGTAATTCAAACTTTTTGGAAAAATTCTAATATTAGTTTACTCAGCAACGATTTTGTCCAAAACCCGCTGGCAATCTCTATTGCGATTTTTATACTCGCTACTCTCACTTACTATATTTGTTTGAGGCTATTTACTCAAAAGAATAGCTTACTAGTTTTATCTGTCTTGTATGGAACGATGTTGCCACTGATGCTGCTCGGCACTCTTTTGGGTCATGGTTTAGCTTATAAGGTTCGATATTATTTACCCGCAGTTATATTTTTTATTATCGGCATTAGCTTTTTCATTGTTCAGCAATTACACCATAGGGATCAAAGAAGACGATTTTTGGGGATAGGGCTGTTAAGCTTGGTATTACTCTCTAGCTGCATCTCCACCTCTAATTTGTTTGTGAAGGTAGTGTCAAATCAGAGTTCAGGCCCTCAGCTAGGCGCAGCTTATGAGTTGGTTGCTCCAGTGATTAATCAGGCAAATAAACCATTGATCATTAGTAGCGAGGAATATATCAAAGTTTTAATGCTAAGCCACCGTCTCAAACGCAATGCTGAATTTCTCCTGCTATCTGATGCGAGCAGTAATTTAGTACAAGTCATTCAACCAAAAATTACTGAATATCAAAACTCATATAGCGAGATTTTCATCTTTAACCCATCGAAAAACATTAGTAAGTCTTTGACCCAAGCGGGCATCAACTCTAACAAATTTCCAGAGCGATGGAGAAAACCAGTTGCTTACCAAGTTCTTAAGTAGTGGTACATCAGAAGAGGCGCGATTTCTTGCTGTAAAACCTTAGTAAGCGAAGTCGGCAGCGTAGGATACAAGTATGCGTCTTTTCGTGCAATCGCCCTACCCTAGCCCCACCCTATGACTGCAACATCTCCTCCTAAAACGATTCCGCCTTGGTTGCCTCGTCAGGCACTTTTGGCCAAGAGTTTTCATTGGATTAATCTAGTCAGCTTGTTTCTCATGCTGACCAGTGGGTTGCAAATTTATAATGCGAATCCTGTATTTGGGGGCCGAGCAGGTTGGCAAATTCCGCCTATCTTTGCGCTAGGAGGATGGTTAGCAGGAGGACGACATTGGCACTTTGCGGCGATGTGGTTATTCTCCTTGAATCTGCTGTGGTATGGTCTGTATGTTTTGGTTTCGCGTCGGTGGCGACATCGCTTTGTGGGCAAAAACGACCTCAAAGCTTTACAACACAGCCAGAACCAAAAACGGCGTATCTACGCTTGGCATCGTATTGCTTACACTGTCATCGTGCCAATTTTGTTGCTAGCTGTCTTAACTGGAATTGGCATGTACAAACCCGCCCAGTTTCCCTGGATTGTGGATATGTTCGGTGATTGGCAAGCCTTACGGATTGTGCATTTTAGCTCCGTGCCCATTGTGGTGCTGTTTGCGATCGCCCACTCTTGGCTAGGTTTGAAAGCGGGTGGCTCACGACTGCTGGAATCTATGTTTTGGTAGATAGTGTTTTGGTCGGCAGTGTTTTGATAGAGAGTACTTTGGTGATAGGACAATGGGTTTGATTCGGGTTCCCCAGTCTCAGTTCAATCGGCTCAATCGGCGGCAATTCCTAAAAGTCTCTGGGCTTTCTAGTCTAAGTTTTCTTTTGGGCGGTTGCGGTGGGCCGTTATTTGAAGACATTGTTGGCAAAGTGTCTGAGCCGCTAAATCAGCGAGTAGAAACTCTCTTATTTCAACCCCAAAAACTGGTTCCAGAATTTCCTTTAGGAGCGATCGAACCTGAAGCCTTGATTGTCAATTCCTTTCGGGGTAACCCAGTAATTGATCCAACCACTTTTCGCTTAGTGATTGATGGAGAAGTCAACCAACCTCTAAGTCTGAGTATGGCTGAGATTCAGCAACTTCCCCTGACTTCGATGGTGATTCGTCATGTCTGTGTCGAGGGATGGGCCGCGATCGTGCAATGGGGGGGCGTCAGGCTGCGAGAGCTAGTGGCGCTGGCAGAACCAAAGCAAGAGGTGAAATATGCCTACTTCCAGTCTGCGGATGGCTACTACGGCAGTTGGGATTTACCTTCGGCCTTGCATCCTCAAACTTTGATGGCTTACCAGAAGAACGGAGAACCTTTGCCTGTAGAAAATGGAGCTCCGTTACGTTTAGCCTCTCCGGTCAAGCTGGGCTACAAACAGAGTAAATGGGTGACTCGCATCACCTTAATGAGCCAATTAGGACGGGTCAAAGGTTATTGGGAAGATCAAGGTTATGAATGGTTTGCGGGATTATAATCTTCAGCTTCGAGGAGAAGTTGCTCAAGGTTGCATTCCTAAAAACTGCCGAATTACAGTGACGATCGCCTCTTTATCTTGACGACTGGCATTGAAACCGCAGTGTAGAGTCAACACGCGATCGCCTCGCAATAACAGCACACCCTGATAGATTGCATTCGAATCATGCTGCCAACTACTCAATTGCAATTGCACGTCCACAATGTCTTTTAGATCAACTTCAGTGGTTTGGGTCTTGGGTAATCTGTGATGTCGCACCGTTAATTTGTGAGCTGTTTTATCAAGCTCATAAGTGATAGCTTGACCCGCAACAATAAACAAAAGCGCTCCACAACCAAACCAAAAGACCACAAATAAGGGAAACCACCAAAGGTAGTTTAGCCAGGAATTGCCTGTACTCAGCCACAACAGCAGTACTGGCAAGACGATCGCTATGCCTGCGGCCAACCTCCAAACTTGAGTAGGACGGTGACGCAGAACCAGTTTTGTCGCAGTTTGTTCCACAGTTTTCATAGTTGTCGCTGAGTCAAAAGCCTGATGATTTAGTAAAAGCCTCTATGAAAACTTTCCCTAGAAGACTGATCGAATTGTTAAATGCTGTTGTTTTTCGGCGCTGAAACTGGACAATTCCGGTGCAGCCAGCCAATCTTCAGTAGGAGACCGTATCTGCAACTAGACAGCCTAGGGTGGGGAATACTGCATGAGCTTTTTCGACAAACTCAATGAAGCGATCGCTCGCAACCAGAGCTTGCTGTTTTTGGGGCTGGACCCAAACCCAGAAATGATGCCCGCCCATCCTGGCAATACGTCACCGGAAGCACTGATCGAACAGTTATGGGACTGGCTACAATTCGCGATCGCGGAAACCGCTGATTTAGTTTGTGCCTATAAACCCACGTTAGGCTTCTACACAGCTTTAGGCGCTCCAGGTCTAGAACTACTCCAGCGCACGCTTGCGGCTATCCCAGAGCATATCCCGGTGATTCTAGATGCCAAACATGCGGACCTCAACACCAGCACTTTAATTGCTCGGACTGTGTTCGAGGAGTGGCGGGTGGATGCGATTACGCTCAATCCTTATGCAGGCCAGGATCAAATCGCCCCATTTCTGATGTATCCCGGAAAGGCAGCTTTTGTACTTTGCTGCACTTCCAACCCAGCCGCGATCGCCCTGCAAACTTATCCCAACGCCCAGGAACCACTGTATGTCCAAGTTGTGCAGGAGGCGAGAAGCTGGGGTACGCCGGAACAAGTAGGCTTAGAAGTCGGCACTACTTCCCCCGAAGTATTGAGGAAAATTCGAGCGATCGCGCCAGAACGCTTGATTCTAGCCCGGAGTATCTGGGCCGAAGATAGTGATTTAGCCGCATTGCTAGCCGCAGGCTTGAGCTTCGAGGGAGATGGGTTACTGATTCCGGTGCCCCAGGATTTAGTCAGCAACAAGCATTTGGGTAGAGCCATTCAGTCGTTAAGCGAAGAAGTCAACCAAATCCGAGTGGAACTGGTGGGGCAGGCTTCTAACTGCGACCTATGGATACCCGATGTTTGCCCCTTAGATCAGCACCCGCATTTAGATCTAATTCTGCAACTCTACGACATTGGCTGCATCCTATTTGGGGAGTTTGTGCAAGCCTCTGGTGCTACTTTTCCCTACTACATCGATCTCCGCAAAATCATCTCCAATCCTCAAATCTTCCACCAAGTCCTAACCGCTTATGCGGATATTCTGCAAGATCTAAGTTTCGATCGCATTGCTGGCATTCCTTACGGCTCCTTACCGACTGCTACTGGCCTGTCACTCCGCCTCAATTACCCAATGATTTTCCCTCGTAAGGAAGTTAAAGCTCACGGAACCCGTCGCGTGATTGAAGGCAACTTTCAGCCTGGTGAAACAGTGGTGGTGGTAGATGACATTTTAATCAGTGGCAAAAGCGCGATCGAGGGAGCCGAAAAGCTGAAATCAGCAGGCTTAAATGTGGAGGATATTGTGGTGTTTATCGACCATGAACAAGGCGTCAAAACACGACTGCAAGAGCAAGGCTATCAAGCCCACTCAGTTTTAAGCATTTCTGAAATCACTCATACACTCCACCAAGCTGGACGACTCACTGACCAGCAATTTCAAGCTTTCGTAGAACATTAAAAGCGATCGCGAATTTGGCTTCCAACCTATCAGCTTTTTCCTCGTTTTTTAGCAAAGCGATCGCGTTAGGAAAGCTGTGATTCAGGGCATTCTTGCCTTCAGAGAAATAAACTTTATGCTTAATACACGGCTGAGAAATTAATTTGGGTTGTCTCAGGAAAGCTTTACAGTCGTTCGGTAGCCCCCTTTTCAACAACTCCATAAGCCTATGTCGAGCAAGCTTGAGCGACTGGTTACGGTGCGTCCCACAGTAAATCTGCCCCAGTGCCCCCTGCGGCAGCCTAGAAATTTACCCCTGCGTGGACTGCTAATTGTCCCTTTTATCCTACAACTGGTCATTACAGTAGGGTTAGTGGGCTACTGGTCGTTTCGTAATGGGCAACAAGCGGTCAACGAACTCGTCGTTAATCTCCAAAACCAAGCAACTCAACAAATTAATCACCATCTTGACTGCTACTTAACTAACGCTCGTCAGCTCAATGAACTGAACGCTACAGCCATTAGTTCTGGCTTGGTTGATCCCAAAGATCAAGATGGTTTAGGACGCTTCTTTTGGAAGCAAGCAAAGCTCTATCAGGTCGGCTATATCCTCTTTGGGGCCAAAACCGGAGAATATGTAGATGTAGGACGACCACAAACCTATCCTCTGGAGCTGATTACCGAGCGGATGAGTAGTAAGCGATATGGAGATAATCGTCTCTATATCTATGAGCCAGACTCCCAGGGAAATCGCGGTAGGTTCGTTGAAACAGGGAAATATTACCCGTTCCAAAAGGAGGCTTGGTATACAGAGGTCATGCGAACGAGTAAACCGAAATGGACCTCCGTCTACACGTGGCAGAGCTTTACAACGAATCCTTTAGCGATCGCCATTAGTAGCCCAGTTTATGACAAAAACAAAAATCTAATTGGAGCGATCGCGATTGAGCAACGTTTGTCTCAAATTAGCGACTTTCTCCGGCAACTCAAAATCAGCGCCTCTACTACCATCTTTATTATGGAAAGAGACGGACGGATGATTGCCAGTTCCAGCTCTACAGAGTCTTTCAAGGTTGTCAATGGCACCCCCACTCGCCTCAAAGCCTCAGACAGCCCTGATTCCCTCATTCAATCAACCGCTACTGCTTTAAATCAGCAATTCGGTAGCCTGGATGGAATTCAGCATCGTCAACAACTGAGGCTTGTTCTACAAAACCAGCATCAGTTTGTACAGATCATGCCCTGGCAAGACGACCTGGGTCTGGATTGGCTCGTCGTAGTTGTCATCCCAGAATCAGATTTTATGCAGCAGATCAACATTAATACTCGTCATACGATTCTGCTCTGCACGATCGCCCTGATGATTGCCATTCTGACTGGGATTGTCACAGCTCACAAAGTGATTCAGCCAATTCTACAAATCAATGCTTCAGCTAAAGCGATCGCAGATGGCAATCTAGCCCAAACCGTGAACACACAAGGAGTCCATGAATTAGAACTGCTCAGTCATTCATTTAATCGCATGGCTGATCAATTGCAACAATCTTTTACCGCTCTAGAAAATGCCAACTATGTATTGGAACGGCGGGTCGAGGAACGCACTGCCGAGCTGGAAAGAGCCAACCGAGAACTGCAACGCCTCTCTGAAGTAGATGGATTAACCCAAATTGCCAATCGTCGCTATTTCGATCAATACCTGGCGCAGGAGTGGCATCGCTTACAACGCGAACAGCAGGCTTTATCGCTAATTCTCTGTGATGTTGATTTTTTCAAAAAATACAATGATTTCTATGGTCATCAAGGCGGAGATTGTTGTTTGCGCCGAGTGGCTCAGGTGCTACAACAAACTGTGAAGCGTCCAGCTAACTTAGTAGCTCGGTATGGTGGTGAGGAATTTGCCATCGTTTTGCCATCTACAGATTTCAAGGGTGCGATCGCAGTCGCCCGATCCATTCAGCACGAAATCTACCAATCCCAATTCCCACATCCTAATTCAGAGGTGAGCGAATTTCTCACCATTAGCATAGGTGTGTCCAGTGTAGTGCCAACTAGTACAGCTTCTCCAGAACAGTTGGTAACAGCAGCAGATGAAGCTCTCTATGAAGCCAAACGCCAAGGCCGCGATCGCTACATCTTTCACTCCATCCCTCAGCCAACCGCCTAATTTCTTCCTATAGCAAGTGTCTACCCGAAACTTGGCTGCGTCAGCTTGTATCCCTTCACTGGAGTGAATAAACTTCAGACTCCAAGCGATAAGTCAGCATGAGAAATTTTCAGGGTAGATTTGGAAAACAGCGATCGGGATATAGCTCATTTATGCTTCAAGGCGCTTCCACCGAATTGGGGCAAGCGTGTGTGACAACGCTGTTCACAATCCTTTTGCTGACTCAAGGTGGAATATTCTTAACCCATCCTCAGCTGGCAACCTTAAGCTGCGATCGCCCCAACTCCAATCTCGGCATTTGCAAGCTAATGCTATCTAGTTTATTAGGAAAAAAAGTCGTTCCTTTCCCGCTGACGCAACTAGAAGGCGCAGAGGTTAAACACCACGGAAAATTAAGACAGCTAATTTTGCTCTTACCCGATGGCAAACTTCATTTTCCAATGAATCATGGCTTTAGCGATACGGAAGAGAAAGCTGCTCAAATCAATGCGTTTCTACAAAATTCAGAAATTCAATCTTTGTCCCTGCGGCAAGATAGCCGTTGGGCCACATATCCAATGGGGCTAATTATGACTGGGTTTGGTAGCTGCTTGATATGGTCCTACATCTCCAATTTACTCAAACGTTTTTCCTCCCGCTCTGATCTCTAAGGTTCTTTAAATGCATATCCGCGTCGGGCAACTTGAAGACATCGAAATTCTATTTGAAATCAGAACCAGCGTCATTGAAAATCATCAATCCCGTGAGGAGATTGCGGCGCTAGGTATTACTCCAGAAACCGTGGCTGAGATGTTGCAAACTGATTGCGCTGTCTGGATTGCGGAAATTGACAATCAACCCATTGCTTTCTCGATCGCCAATGCCACAGAGAAAACTATTTTTGGGATGTTTGTCCTCCCAGCTTATGAAGGTCGAGGAGCAGGCTGCGCCTTGATGCAACAAGCTGAAGCATGGCTATGGTCCCAAGGAGCTGAAGAGATTTGGTTACTGACAGGGAATGACCCAACCCTAAGAGCCTATGGGTTTTACCTCCACTTGGGTTGGCTGCCTACCAGTGTTGAGCCAGATGGTGAAATGAAATTTATCAAACAAAGATAACTTGCGTTGCGATCGCACCTCAACCCCTAACCCACTCACCTAATTGACCATCGTTGAAAATTTTCCGGACATAGTTTAATTAGCTAGGAATAAAGGAGTGGTAGATGCACCCTGATTTCAGCCCCTGGCCTCGGCTAGGGGTTTTTTGTTGGGAAGCAAATTGGTTTCAGGAAAATTTGCGGCTCAGTTCTTTAAGAACAGAGTTCGATCGCTTGCAGTGGGCATACTAGAGACGTAAACTGACACAGGCCAGACGCTCACTATGAAGCCCTTGAAGAGAGTCACCTCTGAATTGGTTGGTTTAGCGGCAGACGATCGCGAACCCATCCACATCATTGGGCAAATCCAACCGCATGGATTACTCTTGGCCTTGCAAGAGCCAGACCTCACGATTACCCAACTTAGCGAGAACACCCAAGGATACTTTGGTCTAGCTTTAGAGTCTTTACTGGGTCAGCCGTTATCGCATATCTTTACTGACGAAACAGTCGAGTCCGTTACAGCGCTGTTGCAAAATGGGGCGGACACTTCTCATCCCTTTGCTATCAACCTCAAAGCACCACCCGTTTGCGAGGCCTCTAGCTCACAAGCAGCGGCCTTTTTAGCCACAATGCATCGAAATGATCAGGCGATCGTGTTGGAACTAGAACCGATGCCGTCAACCAACCCAATTCAATCGGGCGAATTCTATAGCCAATTGACTCAGGCTCTGGTCAACATCAAACAAGCTTCCACCCTCACAGAGCTGTTTCAGAATGTGGCAAAAGAAGTTCGCAAGGTGATTCAGTTCGATCGCGTGATGATCTACCGCTTTGATGCCGACCACAGCGGTATTGTCGTAGCGGAGGAACTGAATTCCGGCTTAGAGAGTTACTTGGGCTTACGCTATCCTGCCGCTGACATTCCCTCTGTCGCTAGGAATTTATTTACCCGCAAGTGGCTGCGAGTCATTCCAGATGTGCATTATCAGCCTGTCAATTTAGTTGCGGCTGAAAGTGTTGAGGCTCCTCTTGATCTTAGCCAATCAGGATTGCGTGGCGTCTCTCCCTGCCACCTGGAATATCTGCGAAACATGGGAGTTTCGGCCTCCATGTCTATCCCTCTGATTGATCAAAATCAATTATGGGGATTGGTGGCTTGTCATCACTACAGCCCTAAGTTGGTGGGATATGAAACGCGGCGGGTATGTGAGTTGCTAGGGCAACTGGTTTCTGTCGAGTTAGTTTTGCAGCAAGAGCGAGAACTACAAAACTATCGTGAACGCATTAGACGCATTGAAGAAGGATTTAGACAAGATCTGCTGAAGTATCCCAACCGGATTGACACCGTACTCAAACGCAACCAAGAGACGCTCTTAAATCTCGTACAGGCCCAAGGAGTCGCGATCGCCCTAGGTAATCAAGCTATTTTGGTAGGTCAAACCCCCAGCAACATCCAAATTCAAGACCTGTTGAATTGGTTACTCGTAGACAAAAAACAGGAGATATTTTACACAGACAGCCTCGTTGAAGAATACCCAGAGGCTGAACTTTTCAAAGAAGTCGCCAGCGGAGTTTTAGCCATCTCCATCATGGTGAGACATACGTCTTATCACATCATTTGGTTCCGCCCAGAACAGCGCTACACCGTTAAGTGGGCGGGCAATCCTAGTGATGCAGTTTCAGTCACCGCCGAGGGAGTAGTACGGCTCTCTCCTAGAGGCTCCTTTGAAGTGTGGAAAGAGCTAGTACGAGACCACTCCTTACCTTGGGAACCCTTAGAAATTGAAGCGGCTCAAGAACTAAGACACAGCCTCCTAATTGCGGCCCTAGAATCCTCTCAGACAGCCCTGCGAGAAGCCGCAGCCCAGGCAGAGAAGGCAAACCAAGCTAAAAGTGAGTTTCTTACCAACATGAGCCACGAAATTCGCACCCCCATGAATGCGATTTTGGGCTTTACGCAGTTGCTCGAAGTCACTTCCTTAGATGAACAACAACAAGAGTATATCCAGTCTATTAGCCACGGTGGCGAAAGCCTACTAGCGATTATTAATGACATTCTTGATTTGTCTAAGTTAGAAGCTGGGGAGCTCAAACTCCACTCCACCAAGTTCGCCCTGCGGACTGTGATTAAAGATTTGACCAATCTGTTTCAGCCCCAAGCAGATGCTAAAGGTTTGCCTTTAATTACGAGCATCGCCCCAGAGATTCCCCAATGGCTAGTCGGTCCGGTCGATCGCCTCCAACAAGTGCTGACCAACCTCATCCGCAATGCCATCAAGTTTACTACCACTGGAAAGGTAGTTCTTAGAATTGAGCAGCGGGAGCAGTCGGAGGAAGACTCAACCGTAACCCTGCACTTTAGCGTGCAAGATACAGGCATTGGTTTAGCCCCAGAAGATCAATCCAGAATCTTTGAACCCTTTACTCAAGTTGAGACATCAGCCACTCGGCAGTATGAAGGCACCGGATTAGGGCTTACCATCTGCCGAAAAATTGTGCGCTTGATGGGAGGAGACATTGGAGTTGAAAGTACCTTAGGACAAGGGTCCACTTTTTGGTTCACCGCTTCTTTAGAGCTTGCCCCCAGCCAACCCCAGAAACTCGCCACTCAAGCGGTAGGAAACGTTAGCACCTACGCCATACCCACAGCTCGAATCTTAGTGGTAGAAGATACTCCCCTCAACCAAATGCTGACAATCAAAATGCTGCAAAAGCTGGGCTATCAAGCGGATGCAGTTAACAATGGGCAAGAAGCTTTGGATCAACTCGCGGCAACTTCCTATGACATTGTTTTGATGGACTGCCAGATGCCTGTGCTGGATGGATACGAAGCAACTCGACGGCTACGCCAGCGCCAAGGACAGGAACATTATCCAGTCATTATTGGGGTCACTGCTTACGCAATGGTTGGAGACCAAGAAAAGTGCTTAGCGGCAGGCATGGATGATTACTTGAGCAAACCAATCAAGATGAAGGATTTAAGTAACCTCTTGGAGCGCTGGTCGTAATTTAGCCAGCCAGTTTAACGAATAGGAGCCAAAGGATGCGATCGCCCCTGCTGCGAAGCCAGATGTGCTAAATCACATATCTCTTGCAAATCCTTCCTGATTCCTCTCTGGGAGTTGCGAATAAAGAACTGGTAGATGCACCCTGAATGTGACCCCTAGCTACGGCTGGGGGTTTTTTGTTTGGGGCGATCGCCAGCCTAGATTGAGAGTTCTAGATTTACTGAATCGTGATTTGCAATTCATAGGTAGCATTGCCGCGGGTACTCCCGACAATCACTTGATAGTCGCCAGTATGGGGTAAAGGCACCGTTTCTGACTGTGCCCCGGTAGTCAGAATATATCCGCTGGGAGACACCACATCAAAGGTGGCGTTCTGTTCTGTCGAGGTAAGGACGATCTTCATTTGCTGTCCCCCTTGAGCCTTGAGCAGATACAGATCTCGTTCTCCCCGAATGACAGCATGGTTAACGACAGTGCTGTTGCGGTCTGCCTCAAACTGTACTTGCTTCGTATGTACGGCAGAGGCCGCATCTAGGAGATCACGCACTTCCAATCCATCTTTATTTGTAAAACGCGATCGCACCTCTTCACAATTAGCAGCAACCAATTTAGCCTGCCGCGTCACAACCTCGCTGGGTGTAATGTTCCAGGTTTCCTGGGTGTCTTGAACGTCATACTCAATCCAGGTACGAATTTGGGCCTTTAGTTGATTTCCTGCCAATGAGCCAGAAATCTTTTGAGCATAGGAGGAATAGTAGCCCTCAGACTTATTTTGTATGGTGGCCTGACTGTCCCCAGTGACCGTCTGATCCGCCGCTACCGCTAAACGCAATACCGATGTGAGCGTTGGTAAATCGGCACGGTAACAATATTGCCCTGGTGCGATCGCGTTTGTAGAGCTGGCTGAGGGTGTAGGCGAAGCACTCGGACTGGATGATGCAGCAGGACTAGCGCTGGACACTGGAGCAGTGGGTGACGATTGCTCGGTACAGGCGATCGCGATCGGAAGTATCCCCAGCATCACGAGAACTAAGAACTTAGATGGAAACACTACTCTACTTCTAAACACAATTGATAAAACTCATGTAGTCAGCCGGGATACTCATCATCCTATCCGACGGACTATTAGAACCCTGATGAGCGATCGCGCAATAAGATGGCCGATTGCCCAAATTCTAGCAGTTACAAATCAAGCCAGTGTTTGACTACAGCTGAGGGTTTTTCGTTAAGGAATGGGTGGTCGTGATTCATCTTCATACCCAAGGTGGCAAGCACCTAGCAGAGAAATAATGATCTATTGTTGCTAACTCTGCTGTATTTCAGTACCAGCAGCTATTCTGTATTAGAAATTAGAACTTGCTATGTAATTAATCTTACCTAGTTAGAAGAGCAGCATATGAAGCGATTAATTGTATTAGCAACTGGGCTCAATGGCTCACCTCAGAAATGGCAACCCTTATTAGAACGACTACATGAAGAGGAGTTGATGATTGACAGCCAGTGGCTAACTTTTAATCACTGTGGTTTCTGGAATTTTGATGCCTTTGGCAAGTTCTTCACCAAAAGTATTGAAACACTATCGCTTGAACTGAAAGCAAAAATTGAACAGCATTGGCTTGCAGCGGTTGCTAGCGGTGAACCATTTGACGATATCATCTGCATCGGTCATATAGCAATCCTAAATAGGATGTGGGGCTAACCATACATGAAGGCCTTCTCAAACGTAAACCACTGCTGATGCGTGACCAGCTCAAATAGATACTTCACCACGGCAAAAGATT
>NZ_JACJPK010000102.1:0-200265 GCF_014696035.1 Trichocoleus sp. FACHB-262
GCGGAGGACCCTGAATTTGAGACGTTCTACACGAAGAACATCTTGCTGAACGAGGGCATCCGCGCTTGGATGGCACCTCAAGATCAGCCACACGAAAACTTTGTCTTCCCTGAAGAAGTACTACCTCGTGGTAATGCTCTGTAATTGTGTTTCTGAATGCTAGCTGAGCCGTTTTGGGTTTGGCTAAACCGACGCCCTTATCTTTAATTAGACAAGGGCTTTTTTGTAGACACACATCTCTGAATTCGTGTGTTATCTTAGCTAAAGGTGAATGCACCCGGAGCTCTAAGCTCTGCCTTCTAAGAATTAATCCGCTTAGGGACCAAAGGAGGTGATGCCCATGCAAGATAGTAGTAAATGCCTGGGTCGTCAGGTTGAAGTTAGCCGGCTGCGTGCCGGGGCTGTTCTCTAACAGTTAGCCACAGTTGATCTAGTCTCTAGAAAAACTGAGTAACTTTAGTTACTAGGCTGACAGGGAGTCCCTCCCGGCAGTCTGGTTTCAATCTGAAGACCCGCTACACCGCTCTCACTCCACGGCTGCAATGAGTTTCTCAAAGCACCTACCTAGTGAGAGCGGATAGTTTTTTAAAGGGTCATTTAATTTCTTAGATCTAAGTTTTTGCGATCGCAGCTTAGTATTGCAAAGTTCGGAACCGCAGCGATACATAACCCGACTTCGCTGAAGTAAATCTTTTGTCTAACTTGTCTAAAATCTTAGAGCGGTTTTACTGAAAACTATCAGATTTCTCATCACGAGGAGTTAGGTATGGCTCCACTACTAAGTCAAGCAGAGATTCAAGCACAGGCTCATCTACTTTCTGGTTGGGCCGTTGAGGGAAGAACTCTTCAGTCTGTTCGTAAGTTCAAAAATTTCGTTGAGGCGATCGCTTTCGTTAACAAATTGGTTGAGCCTGCTGAAACAGCCGACCATCATCCGGATCTAGAAATCTCTTATAACAAAGTCACAATCACCTTAACAACTCATGACTCAGGTGGGCTGACTCAAAAGGATTTCGATCTAGCTCAACAGATTTCTCACATTTAATCTACCGTCTTAACTGCTTATATTTTTTAGTAGTAATTCACAGCAGCCTAGGCGTCTTCCCATATCAAGTTAGGAAATCTTCAAAAGTTCTCGACAATTTCCGGCTGATAAAGTTAACGTTGAATTGAAGAATCCGCTGGTTTTTGCTAAAACTGTAAGCTAAGACACACGATCGTGGTCCTTGTTCAACCATCTTGAGAGATCTGGTAGATCTAATTTCAAAATACTTGGGAACAATTACGAAACGTCGTGAGTCTCTATCGTAGACTAGTAGATAGATGGCTTAGCTTAGTCGTCCTACAGCAGGTGTGAGGAGAACAAAAAGAATGTCAAAGATTCTGTGGAAATCATTATTGGTTAGCCCTGCTCTCTTGGGTACCGTTTTAGCAGTTTCTTCAGGTGCGATCGCCGCAGAAGCTGGAGTAGTTGCTGAAGCAGCTCAACCCCAAGTTACAGCAGCTCAAGATTTGGCTCCCGTAGCTGTTTCTGCTCAGCCAGCAGCTCCAGAAGCAGAAGTAAGCCCCGTTTTTGCGACTGTTCCTAGCCAAGCGCAAGCGCCTACTCAGATTGCGCAAGTTCCAGCCAACACTTCTTCCCTCGATCAAGTTAACAAGTACACCAACGAGGGCAAACAGAATTCTGTTGCTCAGGTTACCTCTGTTTCTCAGCTATCTGACGTCCAACCTACCGATTGGGCTTTCCAAGCACTGCAATCCTTGGTTGAGCGGTATGGCTGTATTGCTGGTTATCCCGATGGTACCTACCGTGGCAACCGGGCAATGACTCGTTATGAGTTTGCAGCTGGTCTGAATTCCTGCATGGACCGCGTTAACGAACTCATTGCGGCTGGTACTGCCGACCTAGTTACCAAGGAAGACCTAGCTACCCTACAACGCCTGCAAGAAGAGTTCTCTGCTGAACTAGCTACACTCCGGGGCCGTGTAGATGCTCTAGAAGCTCGCACAGCTGAATTGGAGGCTAATCAGTTCTCCACCACTACCAAGCTAGTTGGTGAAGCAATTTTTGCAGTCACCGATGAGTTCAACCAAAATCTTTCCAACAACCCTGTTCTGCAAAATCGGGTTCGTCTGGATTTGCAAAGCAGCTTCACAGGTAGAGATGTCCTCCACACCCGTCTCGCTGCTGGTAATGCAACTGGTTTCTCAACAGACTTCAACAACGATGGCGTTCCTGATGCCGTTACAGCTGAGGGAACACAGCAGTTTAACATTGGCAACACTAGTAGTCCCCTAGTTAATAATGACGTTGTCCTAGACTGGCTTTCTTACTACTTCCCTCTAGGAGACAATATCAACGTCTATCTAGCAGGCACGGGTGGAATTCATAGTGACTATGTTTACAGCACTACCAATCCTTACCTGGAAGACTATGACGGCGGTAATGGGGCGCTCTCTGCCTTTGGTCAAGAAAGCCCCATCTACCGGATTGGTGGAGGAGCAGGTGTCGGTATCAACACCAAATTTGGTGACGCTATCGCTCTTAGCCTTGGCTACCTAGGTGGTCCTGATGCTGCTAACCCCTCTGAGAAGAATGGCCTGTTTGATGGTAACTACGCTGCATTAGGACAGTTAACCTTCTCTCCTGGCGACAATCTGGAGTTGGGCTTAACCTATGTTCATGGTTATCACAATACCGGAACACCTATTTTCAACTTGGGTAGTGCTACCCAAACCATTACAGGTAACGCCCTAGCGAATGGTGGTGGATCTGATGGTGGCCCTAGAGTCACCAACTCCTACGGTGCACAAGCGTCGTTTAAGGTTAGTAATGCCTTGGCTATCAACGGCTTCTTCGGTTACACCAATGTGATCAACCTACAGGAAAATAGCCGTGATGTCTGGTACTACGGTCTAGGTTTGGCTCTGCCTGACTTTGGTAAGAAGGGCAACCTCCTCGGCCTAGTTGCTGGTGTTGAACCTTACTTGGGTAGCAAGAACAATGATGTCGAAGATGACACCTCCCTGCACCTAGAAGGTTTCTACAAGTACCAGTTGAATGACAACATCTCCGTTACCCCAGGTGTAATCTGGATTACGGCTCCTGGTCAAAACGAAGCTAACGATGACATCCTCATCGGTACTGTAAGAACCACTTTCAAGTTCTAAGCCGAAGAAGAGAAGTTTTCATTCTCTTAATCAGCTAATGATTCGGCCCCACTGCTAGTGGGGCTTTTTTATGTCTTCTTCCAAACTTTACTAATCTACCTTTAGTGGTAGAGTACTTAGATAGGCTACTTAGATTAAGTGGTCTCTAAGTGTGGATGTGCTTTAAAGAACATAAAAATCAATCTAAGAGTGCTAATTTTGCTCTTAGAGTTCTGCTTGGTCTACTGAGACCGTTCTAATTTGGTGTGAGGACGTGGAAGTTGATGTCTAAAATTTTCTGGAATTCTTTATTGATTGCTCCAGCAGTTTTGGGTGCTACCTTGGTCGCTTCTCTTTCTGCGATCGCTTCTGAAGCACCAACTGCGCCTACCTCTGTGGCATCTCTGGATCAACCCATCGCTGTAGAAACCAGCGATAACGGACTGGCTCAGGTTACTTCAGTATCTCAGCTCTCTGACGTCCAACCTACTGATTGGGCTTTCCAAGCATTGCAATCCTTGGTTGAGCGGTATGGCTGTATCGCTGGCTATCCTGATGGCACCTATCGTGGTAATCGCGCCCTGACTCGTTATGAGTTTGCAGCTGGTGTTAATTCTTGCTTAGACCGGATCAATGAATTGATTGCGGCAGGTACCGCTGACCTGGTTAGCAAAGAAGATTTAGCCACTCTACAACGGTTGCAAGAGGAGTTCTCTGCTGAACTCGCTACGTTGCGTGGTCGGGTAGATGCATTGGAAGCTCGCACGGCTGAACTAGAAGCCAACCAATTCTCCACCACTACCAAGCTCACTGGAGAAGCTATTTTCGCTGTCACTAATGCTTTTGGTGATCAAGGGCCAGGTGGTGCTGAGCTAGATGACGAAACTGCTCTGAGCGATCGCGTTCGTCTCAACTTAGATACCAGCTTTACTGGTAAGGATCGCCTAAGAACTCGGTTGCAGGCAAGCAACGTCCCGCAATATGGCACCGACAGAACAGGCACCAACATGACCCGCCTGGGATTTGACGGTGAAGAAGAAAACGACGTTCAACTAACAAAATTGTTCTATCGATTCCCCTTGGGCGATAACACCAACGTCGTTCTTGATGCTACAGGGGCTGAGTTTTACGAAAACATCGACGTTATCAATCCTCTGTTCGCTAGCAGTGGTAGTGGTTCGATTTCTCGGTTTGGGCGCTTCAACCCAATTTACCGTCAAGGAACAGGTGGGGCTGGCGTTACTGTAAACACTGGTTTTGGTAAAGCAGTGTCTGTATCATTAGGCTATTTAGCAGACAATGCTCAAGATCCTCGTGAAAAAGCTGGATTATTTGACGGTCCTAATGCAGCTCTGGCTCAAGTTGCCTTCCGTCCCTTTGATGCTCTGAGTCTAGGTTTTACCTATGCTCGAGCTTATGACCCAGGATTCGGACTTGAAGCCGATGAAAATGGTGTGTTTGAACCTCTAGTCAACGTCACCTCTTCAACAGGTAGCCGCCGTGCGAGAAGACCTTTTGGCGACGGTATCGCAACTGCAACTGACAACTTTGGCGTTGAAGCCAACTTCCGGCTTGGCTCCAAAATTTCTCTAGGCGGTTGGGTTGGCTATACCGAAGCTCATGCCCAATCTGGTGCTCTTGAGGGTAGCGATGCAGAAATTTGGAACTGGGCAGCCAACGTAGGCTTCAGTGACTTAGGTAAAGAAGGATCACTCCTTGGTGTCATTGTTGGTATGCCACCTAAGCTAACCGACGTTGATGGTGGTCGCGAAGACGATAACGATACTTCTCTCCATTTAGAGGCGCTGTATCGTTATCCTATCAACGACAATATTGACGTTACCCCTGGTTTGCTTGTGATCTTTAATCCTGAGCATAACGACAACAACGATACCATCTACGTTGGTACGCTTCGGACTACCTTTAAGTTCTAGTAATTCCTAGGTAAGCTTAAATTGTTTTGAGTGGCCTCGCTGATATGCGGGGCCTTTTTATTGCAATTACTTAAACCTCTAAACCCCAGTGGAGAACCGGGGTATAATCTAAGAATATTAAGCCTTGTTAGTCGCTCTCTATTCCTACTTTGCTTGTGGAACTCTCGTGTAAAAGTGAATATGCCTTGCTAGCTTTATTGGAACTAGCAGCTCATTACGGTAGTAGTGAGCCTTTACAGATTCGGCAGATTGCAGCTCAGCAAAACATTCCCGATCGCTACCTGGAACAATTGTTAGCAACCCTTAGACGTTGTGGCCTAGTTCGCAGTCAAAGAGGAGCCAAGGGAGGTTACTTACTGGCTCGTGAACCTTGGAAGATTACACTTTTAGAAGCCTTAAACTGCATTGAAGGGCTGGACACTCAACCAATGGAGAATGGTTCTACAACCAAAACCGTGGAAAGTTCAGTCATCTGGGACATTTGGCAAGAATCGCGGCAGGCTGCTGACGCTGTGCTCCACGGATATACACTTCAAGACCTAGCGGAACGGCGAGATTCGCGGCAGCAATTGGACATTATGTATTACATCTAAAACTCTACAGAAGCTCTTATTGCTTACTTCAGGCAATAAGGCCAAAAGCTTAATTCAAGCTTTAGTCAAGAATATTGCTTTGCTGAGTTATCCAGGTTAGCACTGCTAATATTTGCTCTTTCTACTTCAGTCCTTCAGTCCACTCCTACGTCAACCCCAGAGTCAAGCCATGCGTATCGCTCATGATGTTACAGAATTGGTTGGTCACACTCCTCTAGTGCAACTCAACCGTGTTCCTCAAGCCGAGGGATGCCTAGCTCGCATTGTGGTCAAAATGGAGGGCATGAACCCGGCGTCGTCTGTGAAGGATCGGATTGGCGTCAATATGATCAACGCAGCAGAACGGGAAGGATTAATTACACCGGGCAAAACTATTTTAGTTGAGCCAACTTCGGGAAATACGGGTATTGCTTTGGCGATGGTAGCTGCCGCTAAAGGGTATCGATTAGTTTTGACCATGCCAGAAACCATGAGCTCGGAGCGACGAGCCATGCTGCGAGCCTATGGAGCGGAATTAGAGCTGACACCTGGTATTGAAGGGATGGGTGGTTGCATTCGCCGAGCGCAACAGATTGTTGACTCTACGCCCAATGCCTATATGTTGCAGCAGTTCCGCAATCCTGCGAATCCTCAAATTCATCGGGAAACTACCGCAGAAGAAATTTGGCAGGACACGGACGGCGAAATAGATTTCTTAGTGTCTGGGATCGGTACGGGGGGTACTTTGACTGGTGTTGCGGAAGTGATTAAACAGCGCAAATCCAGTTTTAAGGCGATCGCGGTTGAACCTGTTAATAGTGCTATTTTGTCTGGAGGCAAACCAGGTCCACACAAAATTCAGGGTATTGGGGCTGGCTTTGTACCGCAAGTCCTCAAAGTTGACTTGATCGATGAAGTGATTGCCGTTGCTGATGAGGATGCGATCGCTTATGGTCGCCGTTTAGCTCGCGAAGAAGGTTTGTTGTCAGGAATTTCGAGTGGAGCGGCTCTCTACGCAGCAATTCAGATTGGCAAGCGACCGGAAAATGCAGGACGCTTAATCGTCATGGTGCAACCGAGCTTTGGAGAGCGCTACTTGAGCACACCCCTATTTCAAGACTTGGAACCCAGTCTCTCGACAGCAGCCACTTGAGCTGTTTTTTTGGCTCCAGTTACATCCCAAGCAATGTAGGGCTACAAGCTAAAATAGCCCTATGGGAAATTCCAATCACTACGACACGCTGGATATTCCTCAGGCGGCGACTCAGGTAGAAATTAAGCAAGCCTATCGCCGCCTAGCGAAGCAATTTCATCCAGATAGTAATCGGGCTGTCACTGACCACGAGCAGATTAGTCGGATCAACGCCGCTTATGAAGTTCTTAGCGATCCGCAGCGTCGTCAGTCTTATGACCAAGAGCTGGCTCATCGGTTATACGGCACTAGATTTGACACGGAGGGAATGTCTCCTGGCGATCGCCAAAGACGAGCTGCCGAAGTACAGAAGCGTTATCGAGAGCAGTACCCCACTGGTCAAGCAGCGGATGAACACCTACAGCTATGGCTAAATCAGGTTTATGCACCTGTAAATCGACTGCTATCTCGAATTCTCAGAGCTTTAGCTGAAGAAATAGATGAGCTATCAGCTGATCCTTTTGATGATGAATTGATGGAAGGATTCCAAGAGTATTTGGAAGATTCCCATACTGATTTGAGCCAAGCTCAGAGAACTTTTCGCTCCATGCCCAATCCTCCTAACGTAGCGGGTGTAGCGGCTCATCTCTATCACTGCTTAAACCAGGTGAGTGACGGTTTAGAGGAGCTAGAGCGGTTTACATTCAATTACGACGACCACTACTTGCACACGGGGCAGGAGTTATTCAGGATTGCTACAGGGTTACGCCGAGAAGCTCAGGCTGCGATCAAGAACCTGGCTTGATGGAGGACCCACTAAAAAAGCCTGAAGCTGCACACTCCAGGCTCTGATTGATTCGGATCAAAATTGGTTAAACGATTTGTTGGAGTTCAGACTCTAACATACCGATCAACCTTTGATCTCCTAGATTTTTAGCAACTTGCAAGCGTCGTTCTAGGCTACGGTAAATATTTGTCCGATGTGTCTCTTCAACTTCCTTCAGTACCCGCTGTCGTACATTTTGCACAGGGTTTACTTGGCTAGCAGCCGTTGCGGACTGGGATGCAATCAAATCTTCCACTTGCATTGGGCGATGAGTGGAGTAGGCAACGCCTCGATACTTTAGGTCCAAAGGAGTTTGAGGCACGGGAATGTGCTTCGGATAAGGATATTGCAGCCGCAGGTTTTGTCCACGATATTTTCCTACAACATCTCCTTCCAACATTTGAAAGGTAGGTAGCTCAGACTCGTATTGAGCACCACGGTATGACAGTCTCATGCTTTTCGCCTCTAACTTCGTTGCTTAATGGGGTTAGGATGAGGCGCGTTCCTTCGGGATGGCTCCCTACTTCCGTCCCTCTCGATGGCGAAATAGCCAACTCAGCAATAAATGAGACACCAAGAGAGATGAACGTAACTATATTCTGTATCTTAATTTACAGACTAGGCACCAAATGTGATTCTTTAGTAAATTTTATTAATTACAAGTGTTGACCTGCCACTAGCCTTAGGCATAGAGCAAGTTGGTATAACTAGAGACAATGGCGGTGGTAGCTATAGAGGCATGTGTCACCATGCCTCTGCTGAGTCCGGTTAGGGATTGGCTGCTCTGAGCACCTGAATCCAATCGAGTAAGAAAAGATTGCCAATTTTTTCTGCCAGTGTCTGGGCTTCTTGATAGAAGTCTTTGGCCCAGTCTGACTGCTCCAATTCTGCCCAAATTGCCCCAATATTCGCCAAAGTTGTAATCTCACCTGGGCGATCCTTTAATTCTCGGTAGAGGATCAAGGCTCGATTGTAAAAATCCAAAGATCGCTGAGGTTGTTTCAAGTCTCGGTAGGCAAAGCCAATATTGTTGAGGGTGGTGGCTTGTCCTGGGCGATCGCCTAGGGTTTCCCGAATCGCCAGGGCTTGGTGATAGAGATCTAAAGCTTGGTGTAACTGACCTGCATCGCGATAGGCAAAGCCAATGTTATTAAGTGTGGTAGCCTCGCCAAAGCGATCGCCCAAGTCTTGTCGAATCAGCAAAATTTGATTGTGAATCAGCAAAGCTCGCTGAGGCTCACCCAAATCGCTATAGACAGAGCCAATGTTGTTGAGGGCTGTCGCTTCTCCAGTGCGGTCACCTAATTCCTTTTGAATTAGGAGTGCTTGCTTGAAATATTGCAATGCTTTGCGGGGCTGACCTAAGTCACTGTAAATCAAGCCGACATTATTCAGCGTTGCTGCTTCTCCAGCGCGATCGCCCAACTCACGCCGGATCGGTAGGATTTGGTTGCATAAAAGTAAAGCTTGCTTCGGCTGACCCAAGCGAATGTAAGCCAAGGCAATGCTGTTTAAGGTAACTGCCTCAACTCGGCGATCGCCTAATTCTCGAAAGATCGCGAGAGCTTGGTTGAAAAACTCTAAAGCTCGTTGGGGTTCTCCTAGCTGGCTATAAACAGAACCAATATTGTTGAGCGTGGTCGCTTGGCCAAACAAAGGTAAAACCACGGTTTGCGGAAAACACTCTCCTTGGACTTCCAACTGGGGTTGGCCTAAGGCGCGTTGCAGCACTAAAGCTTGTTGAAGAAATTGCAAAGCTTGCTGCGGTTGCCACAACCGAATATGCGCTAACCCGACTTGATTCAGAGCGATCGCTTCCTTGGGCGTGTCACCCAAAGTTCTAGCTAATTCCAGGTTTTGCTCAGAGAGGGTTAGGTATTCTCGAAATTGATTTTTACCGTAGCAAGCGATCGCTTGGTTGCGGTGCTGTTCCCATGCCTGTACAGGACTTGAAGACTTCTCCATTAATGCGCTTCCAGGGGAGATTAGGTGAGCTGACATTACTGCCTTCAGCTTTGCCTGTCAGGGATGTAGAGGAGCGATGCAATAGTATGGCTGAGATTGAGGGCACTTTATAGTGAGTGACCCATTCCCGTAATTTTACATACTTAATGCAGCCTTTGAAGTGCCCTTTCAGTTTGGTGAAACCAGTGTCATCTATCTTAGGGTATAGGAGCAATTTAAAGCATCCGCATACGAAACATACTTTAGCTAGATTGACTAAAGTTTTAATGGTTATTTCGGTTTCGGATTAACAGCTGATTTATTTCTGACTTAATTCATCTCTGCGGTCTAGCCGCCGTTGACCGACCAATGCGGCGGGTCGCCTAGCAGCTTATACACTCCATAAGAAGCTCCGACTTTCATCAAAGCGGGATTCCCACCATCGCGAGGAGCAGCAATACTCACTAGTTGACCGCTGCTGTCTCTGATTTGCAGTGTCCCTTCCCAACTAATGAACCAATCGATCGCCAAGCCTTGCGTATGCAGCGATCGCAAAGCTACAGGGTTAGTACCAATGCCGTAAGCATCAATCATTTGCTGAGCCGCTTGCACAGAGCCAGCATTGGTGTAATGCACCCAGTCAATATCTACCCCTAACATAGCGGTCACATCTTGAGGCCGAATTTGAGAGCGGCTAATTTTGGCAGCAAAATGCATTAGGTAAGCTCGCTCTGGAGGACGCAGTGTATTAGTAACCTCCATTTTTGCCCCTGCTGCTCGCAAGGCTTTCTCAAAGGCCTGAACCCGCTGTCGAAACGGGGAAGCTAAATCTTCAATAGAATTAGTTGCCAGGAAAAACTTTACCCAGTGGGGACCACTTAAGCGAAAGCGCAACTTTTTGGCATAGTCATCAATCAAGGCGATCGCCGCATTGAGATCTGTCCCCAGTTTTTGCTGGGTCGTGGCTGCTAACCGCTGTTGCAAGTCATCGCGAAACCGGACATCCCTTTGTTTATAGACTTGGGCTAAGCCTTTACTGCTCAGGGCTCCAAAATCGCCATCCACGGTGAGGGGAGGATTGAGTTGGGCGATCGCGTTGAGGCTCTTTTGCAAATCCTTGACCTCAGCTATGCCAAAGTTGAGGTAATCCAGCAGCAGAGAAGCAGAAAAATTCGGCACTTTAAATAACAGGCCTTGCTGGAGTGCTAGAGCATAAGTAGCCTTGTCCACGACTCCTGTGACAGGCAGATTATTTTTTTGTTGATAGTTGCGAGTTGCCGTATCGGTTAGCCCGCCAAAGTCTTCATCTACTGCTCCGAGCGCAAACTGGGCTCCTTTGAGAAAGCTTTGCCAAGCCCCCACTGCTGGCCCTTCAGACCCGCTCTGGAGTACAGGTAATCCTAAAGCAGCAATATTAAATGTCATAAATTTCACCGGACGCTAGGCAATCCAAAGGTTGTCATCTATAAATATGCGTTCAACTCTACTGCACTCCTTTGATAAAACCCCAGACGATTAAAAATTGATCACAAGCGATCGCGAATTCCCCTAGAACGGCTCTACTTAATCAACCTCAAACTGAATAGGGCTTTTATGATCAAGGAGAGGAGTTCACTGGTTAACTTTGGGCATGCAACGCATTGTATTGATGGCTGGGTTTGAGTCTTTTAATGCGGACCTATACCGCAAAGCTGCTCAACTGGCGCAAGCTCGTTGTCCAGAGTTAGAGATCTGCGTGTTTAGCGATCGCGACCTCACCACCCAATCAGAAGCGATCGCAGCAGCACTAGCAGGGGCAGATGTCTTCTTTGGCAGCTTGCTGTTCGACTATGACCAAGTGTTGTGGTTGCGCGATCGCGTGCAGCAAATTCCGATTCGCTTGGTGTTTGAGTCAGCGCTGGAATTGATGAGCCTGACCAAGTTGGGTGACTTCGCCATTGGTGACAAACCCAAAGGCATGCCCAAACCTGTCAAGTTCATTCTCGACAAATTTGGCAGCGGTAAAGAAGAAGACAAACTCGCAGGCTACCTCAGCTTTTTGAAAGTGGGGCCAAAACTCCTCAAATTCGTCCCGATCCAAAAAGTCCAAGACCTCCGCAATTGGCTGATTATTTACGGCTACTGGAACGCAGGCGGCCCAGAGAACGTAGCGTCGATGTTCTGGACGATCGCCGAAAAATATCTCGGCTTGGCGATCGGTGAAATTCCTGCCCCGATCGAAACTCCAAATATGGGGCTGTTGCATCCTGACTATGCAGGTTATTTCGAGTCTCCCAAACAATATCTAGATTGGTATCGCGATCGCCAATCGCCAATTGCCAACCGCCCCGTTGTCGGCATACTCCTCTACCGCAAACACGTTGTCACCAAACAACCCTACATCCCGCAATTGATTCGCCACTTTGAGCAGGCAGGTTTAATTCCGGTGCCAATCTTTATTAATGGTGTGGAAGGGCATGTAGCGGTGCGCGATTGGATGACGACTGCTTACGAGCAAGAGCAGCGATCGCAAGGCAATACTGAGACGCTCTCCCTCTCCAAAGAGGCTGTAGCGGTCGATGCGATCGTTTCTACAATTGGCTTCCCGTTAGTGGGTGGTCCTGCTGGCTCGATGGAAGCGGGGCGGCAGGTAGAAGTGGCGAAGCGAATCCTCAGTGCCAAAAATGTCCCTTATATCGTCGCGGCTCCCTTGCTGATTCAAGATATTCACTCTTGGACGCGGCAGGGAATTGGTGGCCTGCAAAGTGTAGTGCTGTATTCCTTGCCAGAGCTTGATGGTGCGATCGATCCGGTGCCATTGGGTGGTTTGGTAGGTGAAGACATTTATCTAATTCCCGAACGAGTCCAACGCCTGACCGGACGATTGAAGCGCTGGATCGAACTGAGACGCACTCCGCCTAGCGAGCGCAAGCTAGCCATCATTCTCTATGGCTTTCCACCCGGATATGGTGCTGTAGGCACGGCTGCTTTATTGAATGTGCCGCGATCGCTGCTGAAATTCCTGCAAGCTTTGAAAGACCAAGGTTATACGGTCGGGGACTTGCCGGAAGATGGCGAGGAACTAATTCGTCAGGTCAAAGCCGCCGATGAAGTCTTTACTGATCAGGAGGATACTCCAATTACTTTGGTGAGCGATCGCCAACTAGAGAAATGGCTGGGCTTCCTAAAAACTAGCCGCATTGAGAAACAGTGGAAGTCGCTGACGGATAGCGGCATTAAAACCTGTGGCAATCAGTTCTGCTTAGGTGGCATTCAACTCGGCAATATTTGGATTGGGGTACAGCCCCCACTCGGCATCCAAGGCGACCCCATGCGTCTGATGTTTGAGCGCGACCTCACACCCCACCCGCAGTACGCCGCTTTCTACCAGTGGTTACAACACGACTTTCAAGCTAACGCGATCGTCCACTTCGGGATGCATGGCACCGTGGAGTGGCTGCCAGGTTCGCCCCTGGGCAATACAGGCTATTCTTGGTCAGATATTTTGCTGGGCAACCTGCCCAATCTATATATATATGCAGCGAACAATCCGTCTGAGTCGATTTTGGCAAAGCGGCGGGGCTACGGCGTACTGATTTCTCATAATGTGCCACCGTATGGTCGCGCCGGACTCTACAAAGAATTGGTGACGCTACGGGACTTAATCGCCGAATATCGCGAAGACCCCACCAAAAACTACGTGCTCAAGGAAGCGATCCTGAAGAAGATTGGTGACACTGGCTTAGATGCCGACTGTCCTTGTGACGCAGCGAGGAAGCTGGGTATCTCCCTCACTCCCGAAAACGCCAAACTCTTCAGCGCTGAGGTGTTCAATCGCTACCTGCTAAAGTTGTACGAGTATCTGCAGGTTTTAGAAAACCGCCTCTTCTCCACGGGGCTGCATACGTTAGGAGAAGTGCCTAATGCCGAAATCGTAGAAGACTACTTGAACGCTTATTTAGGCGAAGAATTGCCAAAACAGGCGATCGCTCAAGTTTCTGCTGGTGCTGACCTCAAATCGCTGACCCAACAATTTGACCTCAACGGCAAAACTCCTAAACTCGAAGCAGCGGTGCAAGTTCGAGACTTACTCGCCCAAACTTCCGATGAGTTAACCAATTTACTGCGAGGCTTAAACGGCGAATACATTCCCCCCGCTCCTGGTGGTGACTTACTGCGGGATGGCCCTGGTGTCTTGCCCACAGGCCGCAACATCCACGCTCTTGACCCCTACCGGATGCCTTCACCTGCTGCCTATGAACGAGGCCGAGCGATCGCCCAACAAATCATTGCCCAACACCTCCAAGAACACCACGCCTACCCCGAAACTGTGGCCGTGATGCTCTGGGGCTTAGATGCCATCAAAACCAAAGGCGAGTCTTTAGGTATTTTGCTAGAACTCGTCGGCGCGGAACCTATCAAAGAAGGCACGGGGCGAATTGTCCGTTACGAACTCAAGCCTGTAGCCGAAATGGGTCATCCTCGCATTGACGTGCTCGCCAACCTTTCTGGCATCTTCCGCGATAGCTTCGTCAACATCATTGAACTGCTCGATGACCTGTTCCGCCGCGCCGCCGAAGCCGCCGAACCCGAAGACCAAAATTTTATTCGCAAACACGCGATCGCCCTGCAAGGCCAAGGTGTCGAAAATACCTCCGCCCGTTTGTTCTCCAATCCAGCCGGAGACTTTGGTTCCTTAGTCAACGATCGCGTAGTAGATGGCAACTGGGAATCGGGGGATGAACTTGGGGATACCTGGCGCGATCGCAACACATTTAGTTATGGTCGCCACGACAAAGGCCAAGCTCGCCCCGAAATTCTTGACACGCTACTCAAAACAACCGAGCGTGTGGTTCAAGAAATTGACTCTTTAGAATACGGCCTCACCGATATTCAGGAGTACTACGCCAACACAGGCGGCTTGAAACGAGCTGCCGAACAAAAACGGGGCAAGAAAGTGACCACAAGCTTTGTGGAAAGTTTCTCGAAAGATAGTACCCTTCGAAGTTTAGAGGATCTGTTGCGGCTAGAATACCGCACCAAACTCCTCAACCCTAAGTGGGCAGAAGCAATGGCAGCGCAAGGTTCTGGTGGTGCGTTTGAAATCTCCCAACGCATGACCGCTCTGATTGGGTGGGCTGGCACCGCCGACTTCCAAGAATCCTGGGTCTACGACCAGGCCGCCGATACCTACGCTCTTGACGCTGAGATGGCCGAAAAACTCCGCCAAGCCAACCCTGAAGCGTTCCGTAACATTGTCGCCCGGATGCTAGAAGCCAACGGTCGCGGTTTTTGGAACCCAGACCCCGAAAAACTCGCCCAACTCCGTCAACTCTACGAACTCACTGACGAGGAGCTGGAAGGAATAACAGTTAGCTAAGCAGAAGCTTCAGGAGTGGAGTAGCGTTCTAAAAAAGAAATAATCGCGGCACAGAAGCGCACATACTTTCCGTCAGCATCTTTTTGGCTATAGGCTTGTGCTAGCTTCTGGATCTCATCAGTTGACAGCCCCTCTAAAACTGGCAAAATTGCCTGAAGTGCGCTGCGTCTGGATGCTTCAAGTTTGGCGTTATTCAACCCCAGTCGCTTAATTGTCTGACTAGCAGCAGTCTTCATGGCAGGGGAATCAGTTGGCAGAATTTCACCAAAACCTGTGTAGACAAAATAATCAGCGCAGTTTTCCATCAGCGGTGAAACCATCAAGTCTGGCTGATACCAATCTTTTTTCCAGGGTCCACAGTGTTCTGCCTGTGCCCGCAGTTCCTGAGACTGGTCTCGATTTTGGTCATCGCCTTCTCCTGGGCAGGAAGCAAGAAGATTGGAATAGTCCAGCGCCAATGGTGGATAATGTGCGCGAGGTTTTAGATGTTCAATATGGCTATTGTTCTTATCAATCCGCAATCCGCAGTAGCAGCAGAGATAGCCTTGGTCTCGAATTAGTGCCTCATGGACTTTAGGCTTTTGAGGAGATCGAAAGTCATCCCAATGAGGTTTCCAGTTTTCATTTTCAAGGGCTTTCCAGGCAGTAAAGCTCTCTGGCTCCTCGCCTTTCTCGATATACTTCATCGACCAAGAATTTCTTTACGGCGAATTAAAACATCTGCTCTTGCAAATTCTGGTTCATCGTCACCAATTTGCTGCTCAAGCTGGTGTTGCAATTGTCGAGCGCTATCTAAGTTGCCCTCTTCGATCAGCCGGAATAATCGGCGCAAACTATCTTTAATGGTTTGAGGTCGCTCCGGAACACCCATCACATCTTCCAGAATCCGATTGCTGTCTCTTCCGTAAGAGCTTTCAGGATGCCGAGCTATTACACCTTGAGGAGTTCGTTCGAGCAGGTAAATCCCTTCAGGCTTAACTTGACTCACAACTTGCGGCGAATGCGTGGTCACAATAAATTGGCAATTTGGAAATGTTCGGGTTAAAGCGGGAATCACTTCGCGTTGCCAAGCGGGATGTAGGTGTAGCTCAATTTCGTCTATTAAAACAACACCTTCTCCTTGAAGTGGATCTGCCAAACCTGGATTAGCGATCGCTAACCGTCGCGCCAAATCCCCCACCATCGCTAATAAACACTTTTCGCCATCAGAGAGCTGGTTGATGCTCAAATCCTGTCCATACTTTTTCACAGTCATATGAAGAGGAGATCGACGAATTCGAAGATCTGAGAAGCCCTCACCGAGTATCGAGTAGATAGCTTGTCTAACTGCTTTTAACTCATCTTTTTGATAATTCGCGTCGTCTCGCCGAGTTTCATTTTCCAGATCCTCCATAAATCTGAACCATTGAAAAAAACTACCAAAGCTAGAATGTGCACCTGTAAGAGCATTTTCATATGCAGAGGTTTGGTCAAACCAGTTGGTTTGTAGCACCTCAAGAGAAACCTCTAGAACTGCCCGGTTAACTGAGTAGTAGATAGCTAAAGGTACGCTAGCCTCTAGATCTTCTTCACACTGACGACGTTTTTCACCAGTGAATCGGTCTAAATCAGAAAGGCTAACATGTGTATTTGCTGTACTACGTCCAACAAGAGTTTTAGTAAGTGCCCAAGTAACTTTTTGAATTCCAAAAGAGAGTGTAACCTCACCTCTGCTCACCCTCTCTCCATTCTTTACATCGAACTCATCAAAGTTGTGACCTTCGGCCAGCTCTGACTGTCTTGCAATAACAAGATGTCCATCTTGCTTCCTAGCGAATGACCCTCTACCGTCTGGATCATACTCAATTCTTGTTGTAAGCCAGGAGAGAAGAATTGAGAGACAGTCGAGGATACTTGACTTTCCTACTCCATTAACCCCAATCAAAACTATTGGTTCACTATCACTAAATTCCAATGTCATTTCATCAATGCCACGGAACGATTCCATTCTTAGGCGTTTGACTCTCATCTTCGGAATCTGACCTACCAGCTTCTATGCTTCAATACTACGTTTTCCAGTTTGAGCCTACACACATAAGTGAGCGAGCCTCAGTTCAAGTAGTAGTCCTTCTGTCCAAAGGGCGATCGCTCCTGAACCGCTATTCCTTGTCCAGCTAGCTTGTTTTCCTAGCTACATTTAAGCCCTGGGATAGGGATTCCTCGCGCTGACCAGGTCTAAGCTGGGGCATACCAAAATTGTTTTAGTTGAGGAAACATATATGCCCGGCGGTCATGCTAGCCACAAAGGTGCTTCGATCAAACCGAATACAAATGCTAACGGTGTCTTGGATGATGCGAGTAATCCAGGAGTAGACCCTCAGGCAATCCTTGACCAACCAGAAGGTTATCCTTTTGATGCCCAAGGCCAGGGAGAAGAAGAGACCAACCCTGCGGCTCTTGAGCGTGGTCCTAGCCCTTCCGAGGATGCAAAATAATCGTAATTTGCGGTAGAGCGGAATAGTCAGCAGCTCTACCGTACAAATTGCTGTTTTTAGCTAGGTATCGCTGCATTTCTCCGCTTTCCTTGATACTAGATAAAGAAGACTGCCTAGCTCCATTGAGGAAAAGCCGTGCTGCTATCAAAAGGTTTTGAAGTAGAGCTGTACACAGGAACCCCCCAGGGCGACATCGTGGGATTGTCCGACAAGATTGTGGCAACCTTAGATGGGTTTGTGCGAGAGCCTGATAGCCGCAATGTTGAGTACACTACTGCTCCCTTGTGCCGCTATGAGCGCTTACTCTGTGACTTAGTGCGTCCTCGCGTGGCACTACGACGCTATCTCAAGCAGTTGGGCGACTATACCCTGCTACCAGGTAGCACTTTGTCTTTGGGGGGGAGCGATCGCTTCTGCCGCTCCGATCCTGGCAATCCCTACCACGGCTATATTGAGCGCACCTATGGCACTAAGGTCGTCACAGCCAGTATCCATATCAACGTCGGCATTGCTGAGCCAGAGCTGTTGATGCGAGCTTGCCGATTGATTCGATTAGAAGCTCCTCTATACCTGGCCCTCAGTGCGTCCTCTCCTTTTTTAGATGGTCAGGCGACAGGCTACCACTCTACTCGTTGGGGACTCTTTCCTAAAACTCCCGCTCATGTGCCTCTGTTTGAGAGTCATGCTCATTTCATTCAGTGGACGGAGGCGCAGCTCGTAGCAGGTACGATGCAAAATGTACGGCACCTTTGGGATTCTGTTCGACCGAATGGCGATCGCCGTCCTTATAATCTCAATCGCCTGGAACTGAGAATTTGTGATTTAGTTTCAGATCCGATCGCTCTGCTAGCCATTACCGCGCTCTTAGAAGCTCGCCTGCAACAACTCATTGCTGACCCCAATCTTGATCCGCTCACAGCCAGCACCTTACCCGCTACAACTCGCGCTGAAGATTTGATTGAACTGACGAATGCCAACGAAGCTGCGGTATCCCGAAACAGCCTAGATGCAGAACTGAGGCATTGGCAAGACGGCAGAACAATTTTGGCTAGAGATTGGATTGAGCAGCTTTATCAAGAAGTATGGGCGATCGCTAAACAGCAGGGATTTAGCTGCTTTCTCCTGCCGTTGAAAAAAATCTTACGAGAAGGTAATGAAGCGCAACAATGGCTGAAACTGCATGAATCAGGTATAGATAGCCGCACAGTCATTGGTCAAGCTATTCAAGCAATGGCAGAGCAGGAGCGAGCTTTAGAGCTTGAGTTATGCCAGCCTATCGCCGCGTAGTTATTCACCTGAGGCATTGCAGCTCTGAGCTTAGTGCCTTTAGTTTTCCACTGTAGTTATTGATCAAGGAATGTTTCAGCTCTTAAAGGCCAGGACTGCAAGCTTTAGAGATTCTTCTTTTAACAAAATAATCCTGGCTGAAGACCAAAAGAAATTGTTTGTAGCCCTGAATGCCAAAACAGGGGTATTAAACCATCGAAGATCCGAATCATGAGTGAATTGATTGATCAGGATCTTTAATCATCTTGCTTTTTTTCTGGAACTATTAAAAAAATATATAGGTTCGTCTACCTTTAGGTAGACTTTTTTGTGTTTTCAGCGAGTGGTATCAGCACGAATTACTCTTTATGCCCCAAGTTGTCTTAGTTCATCCCCAAATCCCCCAAAATACGGGCAATATCGCCAGAACTTGCGCTGCTACGGGTACAGAATTGCATTTAGTGGCTCCTCTAGGCTTTGAAATCACCGATCGCTATCTGAAGCGGGCAGGTCTGGACTATTGGCCCTACGTTAAGCTGCATTATCACGGCTCTGTAGAGATTTTCCAGGCTTACTCTCGATCTAAGGGAGGCCGCTGGCTAGGTTTTAGCGCTAGAGGAAGCTGTAGTTATATTGAATGCCAGTATCAAGCCGATGATTGGCTGCTGTTTGGCAGTGAAACTCAAGGTCTGCCCGCAGAAGTTTTAGATATGTGTGACCAAGTGCTCTACATTCCTATGGGGCAGCCTCACGTTCGTAGCCTTAACCTATCCGTCAGTGCAGCCGTTGGTTTATTTGAAGCCCGCCGTCAATTGGGTGATCTTAACGTTAAGCCTGAGCAGCCTTGACAAGTTCATTTTCAGGTAGGCGATCGCTTAATTCTTATATTGCGATTGAGTAGTCATCTCTATTCAATGACTTAACTCTCTATTAGAAATGGAAAATCAGAAAGTAGTTCTATAGGGGACAGTTACAGGTGAACAAAATTATTTCGTCGCACAAAATACAAAATCTATCCGGAAGCAATAAGAAATTCCTATAAAGAATTCGCTGAGATCACCCAATCTACGCTGTGAATTTTGATCACTTTGTCATGGTCTTATCCTGTTCCATCCGAAAACTGCTGTAGCGATCAAAACAGACGGGTTTGCTCTTGGGAACCTAAATCCCAAATTTTTAGTTACCTTAATCTGGGTGCATGATTCCACGGTTGATGTTCACCAAAACTTCACGTAGAGTCACGTCTGTAGTTAAGTTGAATCCTGTACCTCAGCTCTGAGACGGCTGAAAAAAACCGTTACTGACGCAATGACAGACACTATTTTTTGGGCGAGTAATCTGAAATCTGCACTTGATTTAGCAAACGAGAGAAGTGCGTTAAACTTCAGTTTGATTAGCTCTTCAAGAGAAACTGCAACTCAATTTCTGAGACAGCAAAACCCCTTGAGCTGGACTCAAAAATCGACTCTTGAATTTTTTGTTAAGTAGTGTAAGCTTGTCTAAACCAAAAAAGCAGGGTAATCTTGCCTAGGTGTAATTGCCGTCAGTGATCTTCGTCTGTTTTCAATGTGATTTGCATCATTGACTGACGACGGATCGAGTGAATTGAGGACAGTTAAGCGCTGGTCATTAGGAGGTCGTTCTTTGAAACGAGCATTTCCGCAGAAGGTCAAGTCTGTTCTTTCCCACACACCAGGAAGTGATGTGGCTGATGAACAAAGCAAGCAGGGGCCGACCGAGGTCAATCGTAAGGCTTGCACCTCTGCTGCCATGATTGGATTAGCAATCTCGATGGGTGCGTCCAGTTTATTACTGCCTCGGCAAAACGATCGAGCTGTGGCAGCAGAACCGTTGACTGTTGAACCATCGGTTGCAACCGTTCCGGCTTACGAAGTTGCAGCTCTCTCAGCTACCCCAGAAATCGAGCCAGCAGCAGCTACACTGCCTGTGCCAGAGTCTTCTGCTATCAAGCACAGTGTGCAACCAGGCCAGACCCTGTGGCAAATTGCTCGACTCTATCAAGTTGATGCTACCGCGATCGCTACCGCTAATGGTATCGCCCCTAGCACCACCCTAGAGGTTGGTCAGATTCTACAGATTCCTTCTGTCTCCTCTACTTCCACCTCTTACGAGGTTGCTTCAGCCCAGTTGGAACCAAGCCCCACGTTTGATCCCACGGCTGAGCTACAAGTAAACGAACCCAGCATTGCTTCTGTAGATCAAGCTGAGGTTTTGAAGGAACAGCAAGACATTGCTCTCGATCGCTTAAAGCAAAAGCGAGATGAGCTGAAAAATAGTCTGGCGGAGTTACGGTCTGAGGAAGGTCAAAGTTTAGTTAATAGCAATCAGGTTGCTACAGCTTTCGCTGAGGAGTCTGATGTCGATGGTGCAGCAAGCCAAGTAACTGCCACTGCATCTCCTGAAACTCCATTGGTAACCGCAGAGGTGGCTCAAAAAACGCAACCTCAAGAGCCTCAAGTTGTTGCAGCGACCGAAGTACCACAAGCAAAACCAGTGGTCACCCTCGCTGAACTTGCTCAAGTACCTACTCCGACTCTGGAGCCTAAGGTGATTGAGTCCAAAACCAATGAGTCCAGCTCTGTAGTAGCGACCGCTCAGGGCACGAAAGCTTTGAAACCAGAAGCTGAGACTCAAGTCATTATCGAGCCTCAGGTAGTTCCCGCTCCCAGCTCTGTAGTGATTCCGGAGGCCATGAGTGAGCCTCAGGTGCCAACAGCGGTTGAGCAAAGCGCTTATCGGGTCGGCCCTGGGGACACCTTGGATGCGATCGCTCGGAATCATGGCATTTCTAGAGCAGAACTGATTCAAGCCAACCGAATCAGCGATCCGAACTACATCCGAGTTAATCAGGTGCTTACAATTCCTCAAGTCAAAGAGGGCACTTTACAAATTGCGACTACAGCTGATGTCGCCAACGGAACGGCACCAACCTTAGTCGCTTCGACCAGCGGTGTTGCTGTCCCCACCATGCCAGTTGTGGGAGCTAGCCTACCTAGCACCTCTGCTGCTGGCGCTAAATCCGCTGAATTCCGAGGCACGATCGCAGCCGTACCCAAGCAAGCGATCGCTACGGAGAAGGCGGCTGAAGGCCAAGAGGGCACCAAGGTAGCAACAGCTCCACTGAGCAATGCACCTTTCTCTGAGAAGCCAAGCAGCTCAGGAGCCTCGTTTAACCCAGACGCAAGCAACAGCCCTTACATCAACAACTTGAAATCCGAGATTATCAAGTTGCGTGAGAAGTACCGAGCTACTGGGTCATCTAAAGCCACCGCTACTCAGGCTAATGTGCTGAAGACAGTGCCTTCTATCAGCGCTGCTCCATCTCAGAAGCCTAATGCTAGCCCTGTAACAGCTCGGCAGGTCAATCCAGAATTCAGCCCTAGCCGCTACACAGAAGCTCTACAAGCCGAAATTCGGACGCTCCAGCAAAAGCGTCAGTCTGGGCAATCTTCAGCTCCTACAGCGTCTAATACGGTCAAGCCAGAAGCTAGCCAAAAGTTGGTTGCGGCGGCTCCCCTAGGTTCAGACTCATATGATCCTCTAGTGAAGCCTTTAGTGGGACAAACGGTGTCTCCTGATTTGCCACCTTTGGCGGCAGCCGATCGCTATCTGCCAGAAAACGCAGCTAGCTTCAAGGGTTATATTTGGCCTGCAAAGGGAGTTCTAAGCTCAGGCTATGGCTGGCGCTGGGGTCGGATGCACAAAGGAATCGACATTGCGGCTCCTGTAGGAACTCCTGTTGTGGCAGCAGCTTCTGGTGTTGTGATCACTGCTGGTTGGAATGAGGGCGGGTATGGCAACTTAGTCGAGATTCAGCATCCCGACGGTAGCGTTACTCTCTACGCTCACAACAACCGAATTTTGGTGCGTTCAGGCCAGCAAGTTGACCAAGGTCAGCAAATTGCCGAAATGGGTAGCACTGGCTATAGCACAGGTCCTCACTCCCACTTTGAGCTCCATGCTGCTGGGCAAGGTGCTGTGAATCCAATGAAGTACCTCGCTAGCCGCTAATCAGCTCAAGCGTGACTTAATCTAATCGAAATCGAGCATCGGGGAGGTCTTTGGCTTCCCCGATTGCTTTTATGTCTGTAACAGCTAGCCTAAATTTTTTAGATTTTTTCAGATAAGGATAGCGATCGCTAACTTTTTTATGCTATTTTAATAAAGCGAAATCAGTCAGCACTGGTGGATGCAGCTCGGCTCAGTAGCTCAGTGGTTAGAGCAGGGGACTCATAAGCCCAAGGTCGCAGGTTCAAATCCCGCCTGAGCCATTCTAGATAAGTCAAAACTAAGGTGAATTTTTTTGTGATGCAGCGATCGCTTCTGGCAATGGCTTGGCAATCGCTTTAGACCTTGATGCTGTTCAGCTGCTGCGCTTATTCCTGTTTAGGTTAACAGTTTCTACAGCCCGCAGCACCAAATCAAGACGTTTACGCTGCTTTAGCCACTCTCTGCAAGCATCTTTGGCTAGCTGTATCTCTTCCTCCGTCAAAGTCTCATCTGAGGGCGCAGAAACTAAAATATTGGCTACTTTTGCAGCTTTGTAAAAAGGAACTCCATGCTTGACTAGTTCGGTATGGAATAACTCTTCTTTTTGCTTAGGAGATATTAAAAGCTTTTCCTGCATGATCGTTTAACAACAGGGAATAAATTAGTTTGAATTTGCATTGTTTTATCGCCCATAACCTTACGGCGCTTCTATAACTGCTTACATCTACCTCTGGAAGGGTCACAGAGCCTCACTCAACTGTGAATTTACAAAGACGTGTCATCAGCGCTGAAACCAAGCCGTTAAGGCCACTGCTAGGCCGTCTGCCGCATCATCGGGTCTAGGGATGGCATCTAAGTTAAGTTCCCGTGCCACGGCTTGCTGTACCTCTTGCTTGTCAGCTCCACCGTAGCCCGTTAAAGCCTGCTTGATCTGAGCTGGAGTAAATTCCACAAAAGGTACTTTGTGCTGCGCTAGGACCAACATCAACACGCCACGGGCTTGAGCAACGGCGATCGTGTTGCCCATGCGGTAGAAAAACAGCTTTTCGATCGCCACTAGATCGGGTTGCCATTCGTCTAGCAGCGTATGCAGGTCGTCATAAATGGTGCAGAGGCGATCGCCCATTTCTGTATGAGCTGGAGTTTGGATCACCCCAAAATCAAGCAGGGTAGGAGCGTGGTTACCCTCGTCCCTACCCAAAATAATGCCAAAGCCTAGGATCGCCAATCCGGGGTCTAAGCCTAGGACACGTTTTTCCATTGTCGTTTAGCAAGCCTCTAGTTTAGCGAGCTCTGGCTCCAGTGCCGTTAGTCGCAGCCACCGCTTCAGTTTCTGCCTCTTCTAAGCCGAATACGCGATTAAACACTTTTTCCACTTTGTAGCCAGAATCAATGGATTCTAGAGGGTCTTTGCGGAGGCGGTGACGCAGGCAAAGGGTGACAACTCGGCGAATGTCATCGACAGTGACTTCGGTGCGACCTTCCAGAGCTGCGATCGCTTTGGCAGCCCGATTGGTCACGATATCGCCCCGGAGACCATCTACATCCAACTCAGAACAAACCTGAGAGATGTTCACACGCAGATCGTAGTCCATGCTGACAGACTTGAGGCGTTCTTGCGCGCCCACTAAGCGCTCTTGTAGCTCATCTTGCTGCGTCTGATATTGCTCTAGAAAAGCTTGAGGGTTTTGGTCAAACTCAGTGCGTTGCTCGACGATTTGCACCCGTAAAGATGGCTCCTTGACGGTGCGAATCTCAGCATGCATCCCGAAGCGATCGAGCAGTTGGGGGCGGAGTTCGCCTTCTTCTGGGTTTCCGGAACCAACCAAGACGAAACGAGCCGGGTGCCGAATCGAAATACCTTCGCGCTCAACTGTATTCCAACCAGAGGCGGCAGAGTCGAGGAGTACGTCTACCAAGTGGTCATCCAGCAGGTTAACTTCATCCACATACAGGATGCCTCGGTTTGCCTTGGCTAACAGGCCAGGTTCAAATGCTTTTACCCCTTCTGATAATGCTTTTTCGATGTCGATCGTGCCACAAACTCGGTCTTCGGTCGCACCAAGGGGCAAGTCAACCATGATGACTTTTTTCTGGGCAACTTTAACACCACCCTGCTGCTCTACCAGTTGTTTGACGGCATCGCTCATCAGCTCTGGATCGGTGGGGTGGCTGTTGAAGGGGTCATCTGCTACTACTTCAATTTCGGGTAGCAGGTCAGCCAAGGCACGGATGGTGGTGGATTTACCTGTGCCGCGATCGCCCATGATCATGACACCGCCAATCTTAGGGTCAATTACGTTCAGCAACAGGGCCAGTTTCATTTCCTCCTGACCCACAATGGCTGTGAAGGGAAACACCAGGCGGCGAGTAGCTGATTTTGAATTTGGGCTAGCTTGGGCAGTCAGACTCACAGGATTACCTAGATCTTAAGAATATTTGATGACTGTCTCTCATTTTGCCATACAGCCTAGAGCTAAATGCACTCCCAGCACTCGTATCAAGTTTCTAGCGCTTTAAGATCCCGCAAAACCTCACCAGCAGATTGGTATCGCTCGTTGAAGTAGTAGCAGACCATGCGATCCAAAACCGCCGCGAATTGATCGCTAACCTCAGTAAACTCTCGCCAAATCACAGTGCCCGTTTCAGGATTCGGTGACAGTTGGTAAGGAAAGAACCCCGTTAGGGCTTGAATGGCGATCATTCCCAGCGCATAAACATCGCTACTGAGACCAGGGTATCCAGCTAGCTGCTCTGGGGGAGCATAGCCACGGGTACCGATCGCAACAGTAAATCCTTCTTCTTGGGCGCTCTGGCGGGAAGCACTATAGTCTTGGGGCTGCATTTGTTTCACAGCTCCAAAATCAATTAACACTAGTTGTTGATCGAGTTGGCGACGCATGATGTTGCTGGGCTTGAGGTCCCGATGAATCACATGACGTTCGTGCAGAAATGCTAAGACTTCTAAGATGGGCCTAAGTAACCCTACAACTTGAGCTTCTGACAACCGCTTGCCGGAAGGTAACTCCTCGCTGAGAGGATGCCCCGCTATAAATTCCTCTACTAAATAAAACTCAGCATTTTCTTCAAATGAAGCCAAAAGTTGCGGAATTTGATCGTGTTTCCCCAGCTTTTCCAAAATTTCAGCTTCAGTTTTGAATAAACGTCTAGCAGTTTGCAAAAAGCGCACATCACTCCGGGCTGGCACTAAATGCTTCACCACGCACAGCGGATTACCAGGCCGCTGAGTATCTTGGGCTAAATAGGTCAAGCTAAACCCACCGGATGCCAGGACACGATCAATTTTGTAGCGCCGACTCAACAAGAAACGAGGGCGATCGCTGATTGGGTCTTCAACATCATTAGCAACATGCTGATCTGAATAAGTGCGGGTATTAATGGCTTCAGTTGCATCATTAGACTTGGTGCTACTAGTGGGCACCTGGGTGCTGACACTCCGCTTGGTACTCTGGGTCGGGATTAAGGTGGTGTCACCATTCGCAGCACTGGTCGGAGCGCTAGTTAAAGCAATGGTTGGAGTCCCAGTCAACAAGGTTTGCAACAGGGCAATCGTCTTTTCTTGGTCTTCAACTTGTTCAGCGATCGTTTTACGCTCTTGATACGCCTGATAAGCAAAGTAAGAAACCAAGCTACCCGCTGTAGTAAGTAGGGCGATCGCAGGCGGTACAAAGGGAATCCAAGCAGACTGGGTAAACCAGCCATAGCAAACGAGATATAAACCACCAACGGCAGCAACTCCCATCAAGCCCAGGTAGACCGGATGCCGAACTCGCCAAGCCAACAAGGCCCCTACCGCCGACCAGCCCCAAATCCACAATCCTTCAGCCCACTCAGGCCAAAACCAAACTAGCGATCGCTGGCCCAACGCCGCACTGATAAATTGACTAACCATGTGAGCATGAATCAGCACTCCTGGCATTTCTGGGTTGCCCTGCTCAATCGCGCTGTAGGGAGTCGGAAACAAATCTTTGATACTAGGGGCTGTGGTTCCGATCAAGATAATTTTGTCTTTGATCCAGGCTGGATTCACTTGACGCTGCAATACCTGCGTCAATGTCACCTGACGAGCCACTCGCTGGTTCGAGTGATAGCTCAATAAGACTTGGTACCCACCAGCATCACCGTTGATGTAACCACCGGAATTTGGTTGTAACGGCGTAAACACAGCCTCACCCCAGCGAACTGCCTGGTAACTTTTCCAGGGCTGTTGCGGGGTAATTCCTCGGGGGGCCAAATACTTTGATGCCAACCGCAACGACAAAGAAGCAAATTCAGCGTTATCAGTTTCTCCGAAGAGAAAATTGCGCCGAATCACGTTGTCGGAGTCGAAGACAATATCGTTAAATCCCACTCGATCACTTGGCACACCCGGCGGAGCCTTGGTCTTGTTGTTGGCTGTGTCCCCCAAGGTCGAGATTGTGACTACATTTGGTGCTTGTAGTTGTTGCAGCAGGGACGTGCGCCCCGGTGGCTGGGGAATTTCCCGCAGGATATCTAAACCAATGGCAGCGGGCTGGTAACGCTGGAGTTCAGCTAAGGCTTGCGCGATCGCCTGATCCGAGATTGGCCACCTATTTTGAGCTTGAATATCTGATTCGGTAATGGCAACTACAAGTAATCGGGGATCTGGTCCCAAATCAGGTTGGAGTTGCACCAGGCGATCGTAAGCCGCTAACTCCAGCGGTTGCCATCCCCCCACTTGCCGCACTCCCAGCACCAAACCTGTGACAATCACGCTCGTCACCAGAGCGGGTTGAGTCACCATCGGTATCAGCTTGCGCCAGCGTTCTAAGCTAGGCCGTGTAAAACGGATTTGATACGCCAGTTTAGAGATCACAGAGGTCAGCCATTGGCTAGAGCATTAACAAGCAGACTTTTACCAAACTCTAACAGCTCTACATGACTAACCCAGCCTAGCTAAGCAATCGAATCACTGCCACTCGTTTAAAATGCGCTTATTCCGTCCAGAGACACGATTTAGATCATGACAAGTCAACTTCCCATTCCGGTTGTTGTTAACGGGGCCGCGGGAAAAATGGGCCGCGAAGTCGTCAAGGCGATCGCCCAAACACCTGATCTGACCCTGATTGGGGCTGTCGATCGCAATCCCAAATACATAGGTGAAGACGTAGGGGAAGTGGCTGGATGCGGCCCTTTAGAAGTGCCAATCCTCAACGACTTTGAGCCAGTCCTAGCGATGGCTGGGCAAGAGAAGCAGCTAGGAGTGATGGTCGATTTCACTCACCCAGACGGTGTGTACGACAACGTGAGAGCTGCAATCGCCTATGGTGTCCGTCCCGTTGTGGGCACGACTGGCTTAAGCCCCCAGCAGATTCAAGAATTAGCCGAATTTGCTGACAAAGCCAGTACAGGTTGTCTCATTATTCCTAATTTCTCCATTGGTATGGTGCTGCTGCAACAGGCCGCAATCCAAGCTTCCCAGCACTTCGACCATGTCGAAATCATCGAACTACACCACAACCAAAAAGCAGATGCTCCAAGCGGAACAGCGCTACAAACAGCGCAAATGCTAGCCGAGCTGGGTAAAAGCTTTAACCCATCGACGGTTGAGGAAACTGAAAAAATACCAGGAGCCAAAGGAGCTTTAGCCGATGAAGGAATTCGTATTCATAGTGTGCGTTTACCCGGTTTAATTGCTCATCAAGAAGTCATCTTTGGCGCAGCCGGGCAAATTTATACCCTGCGGCATGACACGAGCGATCGCGCTTGCTACATGCCCGGAGTTTTGCTTTCAATTCGCAAAGTGATTCAGCTAAAGTCGCTGGTCTATGGCTTAGAAAAAATCCTTTAGACCCAGCAAAATTACCAAAAAAATTGCCTGACCCTACAAGCCCCCAGGGTCAGGCAATTCACCTGTAAAGACGCTTTCCTAACCAGAAAAACCAAACAAATTTAGTTGCCCCCTACTTGTTTAGTCTTTCTGAACGCCTTATTCAGAATTAAATTTATTCTGCTACTTTTGTCTTATAAAAACTTCGAGGCAACTACGCAACTTTTAGACAGTAAAGATTGAATTTTCTGTGCTCAAATCCGTAGAATTACTCTCCTCTTATTTAAAGTTAAACTCATAAACAGAGGAATACAAAGAAATGAAGCAACCTGACAACCACTAGGGCAGTACCTTTGGGCCAACTGCTAGTCTATAGCCAATAATCTACAGCCAAGTCTAGCACTAGTAAATAAAGCGTTGTGAGTTCGAGTTACCGCCAAAGTTTCTTCCCTTAAAAACTTCACAATGTTAGGCTCATAATATTAAAGCGATCGCCCACAAACTATTGCCAACTCAAGAGTATATAAACTTGTACTAATGCTAGTTCCATTGACTCGCGAGAAATTCGAACAACTGGTTCCCCTCGTTGCCACTTTTCCTCAGTACAAATATCACTGGGGAAAAGTCTCTGACTTCTTAAAGCGACTTCTCATCTCTGTTGTGGGAGGGGTAGTTGTTACCATCGCCTACTCTGTTCTTGGAGAAGGCAGCGCAGGTGGACTCATCCTCTTTTTCCTAGGAGTTGCAACCAGTCTCTATTGGCTCTGGGCTCCTGTCTTCTGGGCTACCCTCCGAAACCTAGAAGCTCGCAAACCACGCCATAGCGGTTTTTGGCAAGGCCGTGTCTTAGATGCCTACGTCAGCGAAGAACTGATCGGAACAGAAGAAACCGTGAATAAGCGGGGAGAGTTAGTCCTCGTAGAAAACCGCGAACGACGGCTGAACTTAGAAGTAGGCGACGAAAGCGGATTTAGAATTCCCGTCCAAGTGCCGCTGCGTCGGGAGCATAAAGCCATTCGCCCGGATCAAGTCGCTCATATGGTAGTGATGTCGCACTTGCCAGATCTGAGTCGCATTGCCAAAATTTCTGACATTTACATTCCTAGCCAGAATATTTGGGTGAGCGACTACCCACAAGTGCAGCGGGATAATTTCTTGGAAGTTAGCCGACGACTAAGCTCTCAGCCTAAGCCTCGCAAATCCCCTCGTCGCCGTGCTGCAATGGACATGTAAGTCGCTGAGCCTATCTCTAAACTCAACCCATACCAGGGCTGTCTTGACCGTACGCTTTCCAAGCCAAATCTACTAAGCCATTCATAATTGCAGCGGCGACGACAGCGCTCCCTTTACGCCCCTCAATGCGAATATGGGGCACCAATGAATCCTGTAAGCGGTGTTTTGCAACTTCGATATCGACAAATCCAGAGGGGGTACCTACCACTAGGGCGGGGCGAATTTCCTCTGCTTCAATTAAGTCCACAATGACCGATAAGGCAGTTTGGGCTTGACCAATCACGAAAATGCCTTCTGGATAGCGACGTGCCAGGGTTTCAATACCCCAAGCAGCGCGAGTTTTATCTCTTTGAGGCCGAGTCAAAGCATCCATGCTGCAATATACCGGATTGGCAAAGGTGTTTTGGATATTTGAAGTAATACCAACTTGTACCATCGGCACATCTACCACAATAGTGCTGCGGGCTGCTAAAGCTGCGGCTCCCGCTTGTAGTGCCTGCTCAGAAAAGCGAATCAAGGATTTGTACTCAAAATCAGCAGTGGCATAAATCACTCGACGCACAATTTCATATTCAGCCGGGGAAAACGTGTGTTCACCCATTTCTCGGTCAATGATTCCTAAACTCTGAGCGTCCGTAATATGCCACTCCATGCCTAACTTGTCCCTCAAATGCGTGCTTGGGGTTTGAGATAGTTATACACTCCTAAGCAGTCATACAGCGTAATTGCTATAGGACTGCTTGCACTTTAGGCGATCGCGTTGGTTCTATCCTCAGCGGATTGAAATTCAGTCTTGAGGAAATTTTGCCTGCATTCAAGTTACCACTGGTTAACTTTCAGGGGCGGAAGACTGAGTAAACATTGGTGAAAGATAAGCCACTAAAGCTCCTAGCATAAATCCCACCACGTTTCGAAACAGAGGTAGCCATTCTGAGGTGCGTGTCACAACCGGACCAACACCAAAAGCAATAAATAAAATTCCCCACAAAGGCGAGAAAATTAGAGCCCATTGCCAAGCAAACACTTGGCCTTCCTTACGAGGATGAGCGGCAAAGCCGAAGATCACGCCTCCGACCAGTGAAGTAATTAGAGTGAGAATCCACTGTTCTTGAGGCAAACCGGGCACCACTTGGCACCCACCTTTACGTAAGCAGGCTTTGACGGACTCTAGGGCTTGAATGATGGCTTGGTCTTCACCATTTTCGCGCACAAAGAATTGGTTACCATAGCGGGTTTGCAGTTCAATCCAGAAGGTGCGTGGCATCAGCTCATAAAAGGCATCCCCAACACTAAAGTTGAGGATATTACCGCCCCGCGCATCCGCGACTAGCAGCAGGCTTTTTTCATCTAGGCCCCAAAAGTCTTTCACCGCTCGCCCTGGAGTTTGATCAAATTGAGTCAAAACTCGAAGTTTCCAGCCTGTTTCTGCTTCAAAGGTTTCTAAATCTTTGGCCAAGGATTCTTCTTGGATGCCCGTAAGATTTTTTGCTAGATCAATGACCGTCGTTGGTTCACTGGGCAGCAGTTGTGGGTTTTCGTAGGCTTGGGCTGCTGGTGCGATCGCCCACATTGACAACGCTAAGCAGAAGGCAGCAAGGAAAGTAAGAAGCCGTCGCGGAGAAAGGTATGGCATTGGCAACGCTAGATTAAATCTAATAAGTGGATGCTATGAGTGACGCTAAAAATGGACAGCGCTCACCTATTTATCTTTACACTTGTTTACTTTAATTTAATCTTACGGACTGAGAGCGGGAGCCGTCAATTGCCATGGTTCGATCAAAATTTGGTGGATTTTCGCTAGTAACTCGTCTTTAGGGTCAAATTATTCGTTGAATTGTGGCGAAACGTGTACTTTAACGAAGCTTAATGGCCGATTTCTGTAAAAACTGATGAAGCTGGCAGCTCATCTGTCAGAACAGCGAGTACTCTCAGATTAAGAAAACCTAATGTTGCTCGCTATAGCCGCGAGTCCTTTCTTGGTTCAGGGCACTCTAGGGATCTGCGCTACTTTATTTGTTCCCTGTCTGACTATGTCTATGACCCAGTCATTTCAGTCATCCCAGGTTCAGCCACTTTTTCCTCCAGTCAATTCAGTGCGGAGCCGACCTCAAGTTCGCCGCCAAGCTGATATTGACCCTCGGCAACGAAGGGAGTATGAAGCGGCGATCGCCCGTTGTGATCAAGCGATCGCCCGAAAAGGTGATGATGTGAGCGCCTGGTACCAACGGGGACAGGCTCAAGCCAACTTGGGAGCCTACAATGAAGCGATCGCCAGTTTTAACCAAGCGCTAAGGAGCCAGCCTAATCATGCTGCCGCTCTAGTGTTTCGGGCTGTGGCTTTCATTCACTTAAATTGTTACGAAGAAGCCTTGCTTAGTTGCAATACAGCTTTAGCGATTCAGCCTCACCATGCAGAAGCTTGGTTATTCCGAGGGGTAGCACTACGTTATCTCAACCGCTACAGAGAAGCTTATGCTAGCTACGACCATGCCCTGGGAATTAGCAGACCTGCTAACTGGCTGAACCTGATCTCCAGAATTTTTGGTTGGTTTCGGCAGTAACACTACAAACGCTGACTGCAAACGCTGACGTTTTTATAGAGTTAGTAGAATAGAAGCTAGTGAATTTGAGGGCCAGTTCTCTGGTTAAGCAAGTCTATAGAAACGATCTACGGCAATCTTCAAGGTCTAAAATCTAGTCAGCTTAAGCAGCTGCAACGTTTGTACCATCAACGGCTACCGGGCGATCGCCTCACCACATCTGAATTCGCCCAACGACTAGCTGCCATTAGTACAGATCTCAACCAGCCTGTTTGTGTCTACATCAACCGGCGCGGTCAGGTTATCCGGGTTGGAGTGGGCACGCCCCGTCAAACTCAGATTCCACCTCTAGAACTACCGCGTTACGGGGCCGAACGTCTCAGTGGCATTCGCTGTTTGGCGACCCAATTAAAAATTGAACCACCCAACGAAGCTGCTTTGACTGCTATGGCAATTCAGCGGCTCGATAGCTTGGTGATGATTACTTTGTCAGGTGCAGGATTTGAGCGGCGTGGGGGTGGAGCAACAGGCTATGTTAAGCACGCTTACTTAGCGCATCTGGTCCCACATCCAGAAGCGAACTGGACTGTTTCACCACCAACCGACCTGGATGATTTAGCGGCTCAAGATTTTCTAGATTTAGTAGAAAATTTAGAAGCAGAATTTGAGCGCGAATACGTCGCTCAACAAGTCGATCGCGACCACGATCAGGTGTTGATTGTGGGCTTGATGACCGATGAACGAAAATCGCAGCGTTTCCAAGATGGCTTAGTCGAATTGACTCGCCTAGTGGAAACTGCGGGCGGCACTGTGGTAGAAACCTTAACTCAAAAGCGCTCTCGCCCCCACCCACAGACCGTGGTTGGCGAAGGCAAAGTTCAAGAAATTGCGCTTGCCGCTCAAACAGTGGGTGCAAACTTAATTGCTTTCGATCGCGACTTACACCCAGCCCAAGTACGTAACTTGGAAACTCAAATTGGCATTCGGGTGGTCGATCGCACTGAAGTAATTTTAGATATTTTTGCGCAACGGGCTCAGTCTAGAGCCGGGAAACTGCAAGTAGAGTTGGCCCAGTTGGAATACATGCTGCCGCGTCTGATCGGGCGGGGACAAGCTATGTCACGCTTGGGCGGTGGGATTGGCACCAGAGGCCCTGGTGAGACCAAGCTAGAAACCGAGCGTCGTGGCATCCAGCGGCGAATTTCTCGGTTGCAGCAAGAAGTCAACCAATTACAAGCTCACCGTTCTCGGTTGCGGCAACGACGCCAGCATCGCGAAGTTCCATCGATCGCGATCGTGGGTTATACCAATGCTGGTAAGTCTACGTTATTAAACACATTGACCAACGCGGAAGTGTATACCGCCGATCAACTCTTCGCGACGCTCGACCCTACCACCCGACGCCTGATCATCCAAGACGCCGTGACTCAGGAACCTCGCTCTATTTTGCTGACTGACACGGTTGGCTTTATCCATGAGCTACCGCCGTCGTTAGTGGATGCATTCCGAGCCACTTTGGAGGAAGTCACAGAAGCAGATGCTTTGTTGCATTTGGTGGATCTCTCCCATCCAGCTTGGCAAAACCAAATTCGTTCAGTCATGAAGATTTTGTCCGAGATGCCCATCACGCCGGGACCCGCGTTAGTGGCTTTCAACAAAATTGATCAGGTGGACGGAGACACCTTAGCCCTCGCTCAAGAAGAATTTCCTCAAGCTGTATTTCTCTCCGCCAGCGATCGCCTAGGGCTAGAAACCTTACGTCGGCGACTAGCTCAACTTGTGGACTATGCGGTTTCTTCCTGGGGCTAAACTAAGATCAAGAAACATTGCTTAACGATTGAGGTTGCTATGGCTTCTAAAGTTGAAATTTACACTTGGCGGACCTGCCCTTTCTGTATTCGGGCTAAAGCACTCTTAGACAAAAAAGGAGTTGAATACACCGAATACAGTATCGATGGTGATGAAGCAGCTCGCGCTGAAATGTCCCAACGTGCTAATGGCAAACGTTCTCTGCCCCAAATTTTCATTAACGACCAGCATGTTGGTGGTTGTGACGACATTCATGCCTTAAACGCTCAAGGCAAGCTTGATCAGCTTTTGCAGACTGCTAGCTAATTACTTATAAGTTAGCTAGTACATCGTGTAACGCCAAAAGCGATCGCATTTCCACTCAGTTGTTTCGTTAGTGCAAAAGTAGCCACACCGTTGCAGAGGGTAATTCATTGAAATTCGCATTTATTATTGACCCCATTCAAAAACTTGATCCTTGTCATGACACGAGTGTTGCCCTCATGGAAGCAGCACAAGAACTGGGTCATGAGGTATGGGTAACTCAAGCGAATTTATTGAGTGTGGTGAATGGTAAAGCCTGGGCAATTTTAGAACGGGTCAAGTTGACGCCCATTCAGTTAATAGATGGCCGCTGGGTGGCTGCTGAATCTTGGTATTCCCTAGGGAGTTCCTTGCAAGATTCCACCCAGGCTAAGAGTTTCGGCAATCTACGCCCGCTAGAGGAGATGGACGTAGTATTTATGCGAACCGACCCGCCGGTGACTACGGCTTACCTCTACGCTACTTATATCCTGGACTACATCGACCCCGCTAGAACCTTAGTCGTTAACTCGCCTAGTGGTTTGCGAGCGGCTAACGAAAAAATGTATGCCCTCCAGTTTACCGAGGCGATCCCCACCACGATCGTGACGCAAGATAAGCAAGTGATTCGCCAGTTTGTAGAGCAGCAAGGAGCTGCGGTGCTCAAGCCGCTAGGTGGTAAGGCGGGGGAAGGCATCTTGTTCTTGCAACCAGGCGATCGCAACCTGAATTCGATGATCGAAATCAGCACCTTCCAAGGCCAACTGCCGATCATGATTCAGACTTACCTACCGGAAGCAAAAGCAGGTGACAAGCGAATTATCTTGCTAGACGGAGAGCCAATTGGAGCCGTTAACCGCGTGCCCACAGGCAATGAATTCCGGGGCAACATGGCAGTTGGCGGCAGGGTTGAGTCAGTGGATATTACCCCCAGAGAACGAGAAATTTGTGCTCAACTCGCTCCAGTGCTGCGGCGAGATGGCTTGATTTTTGTGGGGATTGATGTGATTGGTGGCTACCTTACTGAAGTTAATGTCACCAGCCCTACAGGAATTCGGGAGATCGATCGCCTGAACCAATCCCGTGTGGGTTATCAAGTGGTGCAGTGGCTAGAGAAGGCTCAAGCTAGCAAGCTCAGCTTCTCCTCCCCTGCCTAGTCGTTCAACACTAAGTGAGAGTTGTGGAGCTGTGATGGGCGAGCTACATCCGCCCATCATGGTTGAAATTGAGTATTTGATTGGGCATTAGGCATCCGCCCACTGACGAAGCAAATTAGCATGGCTTTTAGAAATTAAGTCGAACTCTGTGGTCTTGCCCTGCTTTTCAAACAAAGCTCGACGAGCTACATCTAGATCAAACAAAATTTCGCGTTTGTGGGGGTCACGCACTAAGCTTTGGACCCAAGCTACAGCGACTAATCGCACGCCTTCAGTCACAGGATTGACCCGATGCAGCGTAGAAGAAGGATAGACAATGGCTGAGCCTGCTTCTAGCTTAAATGTAGTTTCTCCCTCAACTCCCTCAATCACCAGTTCACCGCCGCCGTAGCTGGAAGGCGAACTGAGAAATAGTGTTAAGGAAACATCCGATCGCCACAACTCTTGACCTCCCATCAGGGCGTTATCAATATGGCTGCCGTAGGACATGCCTGATTCATAGCGACTAAACAACATTGAGTGAATCAGTCGAGGCTGGACAGCAATTTGAAAGAGGGGACTGCGCCTCAAAGCATTTTTGATTGTCTCTTTCAGATCTTGGCTGTAGCTAGCTTCATTTTTAAGCTGGGTGTTTTGCTTCACCAACTTTGCGTGCCAACCTGCTGTAGTTTTGCCATCGACAAAATCAGATGCGTCGAGGCTAGAAACGGCAGAATTGAGTTCTTCCGATGATAGGACATCAGGGATGGTCAGCATCATTGCAAGCAACCTCGAACAGCGGTAATCACAAAAAGGGACAAGCCATAAATTGGCCGAGTTCTAGCTTAATCAGTTCTGGCGGCTTTAGATTGCAATAGACTTAAAAACTTGTAGAATGAGCGACTTATTTATAAAGTACATAAAGAACTGAGGAGAAATACTCAATGCGTGCAAAGTCGGCTGGGCTGCTACTACTTCTAGGTTTGATCGCTCCCGTAGCAGGATGTGGCACAGAAAACGAAACTGCTCCCCCTGTTGAACAGACTGGTGGAGCAGGTGGTGAGGCAGGAACCACCACTTCTCCTTCCCCAGATGCTCAAGGCAGTGCTGGTGAAGGTGGCGAGGGCGGTGAAGGTGGCGAAGAAGGAACCACGACTTCTCCTTCTCCCTCTCCTGGCGGTGAAGGTGGCGAAGGCGGCGAAGGTTAAGGTTGAAATTCTCGACCTTTAACTAAACACTGCCACCCTATCTTTGGAGCCGTAACATCCCAATCGCTTTTTGCAGTTTGGGAAGTAGCGGCTCTATATAAGAAGGCCAGCCAATCAAAATGGGTTGCTTGTGGGCTAGCGTATCTGGATCAAGGGCATCTGGAGTAAAGCGGATTGGTTGCCCTTCTAGGTCGCAACAAACTAACCCTGCGGCTTTAGCGATCGCTAAAGGACCCGTCGTATCCCACAGCTTCACCCGTCCATTGAAATAAACATAAAGCCCTGCTCGGCCACAAATTACTTCCATGACCTTAAGGCCAAAACTGCCTAGCGTGTAGAACTGTACATCTGGAATTAGCTTTGCGATCGCTTCCCCAAAGTTGTTTTGATCTTTTGTGCCGATGATCATGGGGCAAAACCCAGATTGAGGTGGCGGTGGCTCTACAGGCTCTAACCGCTCGCTATCCTGTCCTGGTTTTTCTTGAAATAGTCCCCAACCGCAGCCGCCATAATACATTTGGTTCAGCATTGGCGCATAGACCCAACCCGCGATCGGTTGGTATTCCTGCAACAGTCCGACCATAATGGCGAACTCTGCTTTGCCTTTGATAAAATCCTCAGTGCCGTCTAGCGGATCAATCAGCCAAAGCTGCGAGTAGTGATCTCCAAAGGCTTGTCTTGATTGAGTATTCTCCTCCGTAATCAGACCATCGTGAGGAAATAAATTTGAGAAAGCTGTCGTCAATTCTTGATCTAAGGCGCGATCGACATTCGTTACGTAGTCATCCGGACCTTTTTGAGAAACTTGGAAATGCTCTTTCGCCAACCGTTCTACTTGCAAGCCGCAGCTACGAATCACTTGGCGAATTTTTTGATCTTGTTCAGTAGAAGGCAAGGGCATAGCAGGCGATCGCAACAGGGTTGGGACTATCTATCTTGGAAGTCACTCCCGTAAGTCTACACGATTGGCATAAAAAAACGGGCTAACCCGTTTTAGTGGTTAACCCGTAAGCTTGGGAACGCGCAGAGAAATTACTTTTGCAGAACTAGTTTAACGTTGGCATTTTGCAGACCAGGCCGCTTAACTTCTGCCAGAGTCTTATTAACTGCGTACTTTTGATTAATGGAGTTGATGAGTTCAGTTTGGTTGTGCTTCTTAGCAACGCCCCAAAGGTCAGCAATGAGATCGAAAGAACCATCACTATTGCGAGACCAGCCTAGGTCGTATTCACCTTCGAGAACAGCAACGATATCAGAACGAACTCTTTGACCGTTGTAGCCACGGACATCAGCTTCAGTCTTGACCGAGATACCCAAATCACGCAAGGAAGCCTTCAGGATTTCGGCATCAGTGATCTTGGTGCGCAGAGTGCTGAAGTGAGACATTTCGGATTTCCTCCTGGAGAGATTGAGAGAAACGACAACGTTTGATGTGATGAGAGGTTTACCGCGATGGTGGCACGGTATTTTGTCAAACTGCTAGCAACAACTTGCTAGCCTTTCCTCCTGTTGGGAGCAGGAGTGAAAGCCTTTAGAACTCCAGTCGCTGATATTCTGCGACGGAAGATGCAGCAGGTCGCGCGCGCTGCCTTGCCCAGTCTCTTAGGGCTGTCACCTGCTCGTTCATTGTCTTAGACAGAGGCAATGTTGACTTGATCGCAGCGATAATGTCGAGCTGAGTAAACTCCCGTTCTTGGGCGAATGCCTCATACATCGCTGCAATCAACGCCTGTTCAATTTCTGCCCCAGAAAAACCATCACAAACAGTCGCGAGCTGGTCCAAATCAAACCGAGCAATTTCACGCCGCCGCTTGCTTAAGTGAATACTAAAAATCTCTTTGCGTTCTTCTTTAGTCGGCAGATCGACAAAGAAGATTTCATCAAAGCGCCCTTTTCTAAGAAACTCTCCTGGTAAGCGCTCCACCCGGTTAGCAGTCGCCATCACAAACACCGGAGAAGTCTTCTCTTGCATCCAGGTCAAGAATGAACCAAAAATCCGACTAGAGGTACCGCCATCCGAATCCGCAGAGCCAGTGCTACCTGCAAATGCTTTATCAATCTCATCGATAAACAAAATCGCGGGAGAGATTGATTCAGCAGTTTTTAAGGCATTGCGCAAGTTGGCTTCAGAGCGGCCTACCATTGAGCCGTCGTAAACTCGGCCCATGTCTAGACGAATCAGGGGCAAACCCCAGAGTCTAGAAGTGGTTTTAGCAATCAGCGACTTTCCGCAACCTGGAACTCCTAAGATCAGCATGCCTTTTGGTTGAGGCAAACCATATTCTCTGGCTCTTTCTGTAAAGGCGTTAGAGCGCTGCTTGAGCCAATGCTTGAGTTCTTCTAAACCGCCAACGGAATTAATCGTCTCGTCTTCTTCGATGTACTCTAAGATTCCGTTACGGCGAATAAGTTGCTTCTTTTCAGATAAGACAATGTCTACTTCTGCTTCGGTCAGGCGACCCGCTGTAACTAAGGCTTTACGATAAACTTTTTCGGCTTCATCTCGGGTAAGTCCCAGAGCCGCTTTGAGGAGTTTTTCTCGTGCTTCGGTTGTAATCCGACGGTTGCGAGGTAGTTGGTCTAGTTGGTTAGATAGCACTTGATTTAACTCAGCCATTGTGGGCAGAGTGAAATCGAGGACTACAACTTCCTTTTCTAACTCGATCGGAACTTGCTGCACGGGAGACATCAAAATAATAGTTTTTTGTGTTCCCTTAAATCGGGCGATCGCATCTCGGAGACGTCGTGTAACTGCTGGAGAATCTTTGAAGGGGTGCAAATCCTTAAACAGGAATACACCAGATGGTTGCCGAATGGCCCAATCAATCGCTGCTTCTGGAGAAACAGTGTTGTTTTGCACAGGACTACGGGACTGTTCGTGCCCTACCATTCCTTCAGTCATTGTCCAGATGAATAACTGAGGACGCTGGGGTGACCTAGCTTGAACAATTGCAGCTACTGCCTGCTCAGCCCGTTCCTCTTCAGAGGTAACTAGATAGATAAGAGGGTATTGAGCTTGAATTAAAATATTGAGCTCTTCTTGCATGACCATCGACCTACTAGAGACGGTGCAGACATTGCTAGATCCGAGTTCACCCGACCTGAAATTAATGCGGCACCCTTGCTAGCATTAACCTACAGGTTAGAGCCTTAACAAGGAACGAGTTCCTCGCCCGGCTGATTAGGATTAGAGCCAACCTTTTGAGCTTGCTGAACTGGCAAAGATTGCCCAGCTTCATCTAACACACCTGGCTGATTCTTAAGAGCAAGCATTTCTCCGTTCTGGACCACAACCGAGCTAGTGCACTCTGGACAGTTGTAGACCTGATGAGATTGGCCGTAGGATGCTTCCACCTCATCTACCAACTCTGGGTGAGCCAGGTAGAAGACAACAGCTCGTTCAACAATTGTTGACATAGGCTCTGCATCGACTGCTGCCCGAATTTTCAACTTTCGATGCAGCTCCGGTGAAAGATACAACGTAACCTTTTGCTTCTCTTGCATATAACTTCCAGTTCTACCCGGGTATGTATCTGTCAGAATATCGAGTCTGATACTTGCTGTCAAGATGGCAAGACGTCATGACAGCATTATTGTTACTTTTGTTTACAAAACAGGGCTAGCCATTCAACGAATGAGAACGAATCAGACAGTGAACCCTTATCGCTCTGTAACTAACCCTAGATCAGCCAGGTTGTCTGTCTTGGCTAGTTTATTGGCTAGCTTGGTTCTCCTAACGAGTTGTCGTAGTTCTGAGATGCCACTTGCAGGGACATGGAAGACCTACCATAACCCGCGCTATAACTTTGAATTTCCCTATCCCAGCAGTTGGACTGCCGAGCCATCCCCCGACAATCAGGATGGACAGGCTTTTCGCGACCCTAAAAATCCTCAAGCTGAAATTCGAGGGTGGGCAGGACATCAAGTTAAGCCCTTTACTACTAAGCAAGCTAAGCAGCAAGCGGCTCCTGTACCCTCATCAAAGGCAAACTTCACTACCGCTCAAGGTTTATCTGGGGCGCTTAATGTCAACATTGGACCCGAAATCAGTTCGATGACACTGGCGCTACAACAAGGCGACATTCGCTACCACTGGCAAGCGCGATCGCCCAGTCAGCAGTTCGACGACTACTACCGCTTCTTCTATTACATTGCTCAGCAATACCGAGTGCCACCTCCATCACAGCAACCTTAGACCCGCAGAAGTGAACTTAGAAAGGGCCATTTCAGAAATTAAGTTAACAAGTAGCTAGAAATTTAAACAGACTGAGTAAAATAGCAAATATCAAGTGCAGCATTTAAACCAAATCCCCTCAGGGCGAGGATTGAGCGCACCCAAGCTGAGCCGTAATTTACACTTCTTCAACCTCATTATCCTTTAGCAGTAGGTCAAAACCGAGTTGTCAACCAGAGCACCTTTAATCGAGAAAAAACAAAATCGTGATTTACCCCAAATCAACGAGCGCATTCGATTTCCTAAGATTCGGGTAATTGATACTGATGGTGCACAACTAGGTATTCTTACCCCTCGTGAAGCGCTGCAAATTGCAGAGGAAAAAGAACTAGATCTCGTACTGGTTAGTGATAAAGCCGATCCGCCGGTTTGCCGGATTATGGATTACGGCAAATTTAAATTTGAGCAAGAGAAAAAAGCTAGAGAAGCTAAGAAAAAGCAGCATACTTCCGACGTGAAGGAAGTAAAGATGCGCTACAAAATCGAAGAACACGATTACAACGTTCGCATTAACCAGGCCGAGCGTTTTCTCAAGGCAGGAGACAAGGTCAAAGCGACAATTATGTTTCGAGGCCGTGAGATTCAACATAGCGACTTGGCTGAAACTCTGTTGATGCGGATGGCGAAGGACTTGCAGGAAATGGCTGAAGTTCAGCAATTTCCTAAAAAAGAGGGACGCAATATGATGATGTTGCTTGCGCCTAAAAAAGCCTAAGCCATCAGCATCCATATAGTCAGTCTCCAGCAAGCCTCACAGCTTCCTTAGCGATTATTGCGGTTTCAGTCATAAGGCTGAGGCAGAGGCGATCGCAGAGCCTAGACGTGGATTAACACATCTATATCTCTTCGTAACGTCTCAAACAATATTAAAAATTTCCAAGAACAAGGTTGCCTATAAAGCAGCCTTGTTCTTTTGCGTTATATCACTCTATCGCCAGAACGTTACCAAGATTCAAGCTGCTTGTACTTACTAAAACAGAGTCAAGGTTGGGAACGCTAAAAAAGCAAGGTTCTGCTTAGATTTGCTTCAGCACTGTTCTCCTATAGTAATTTTGCTGTTTAAGTAGACACAGCCAGCCCAGCGTAGCCCCAGGAAGCTAATTTGGTGCAGAATCCTGTTCAGAAAGTGTCATCAATTGACATTGGCTCCTGTCTTGTGAGCTCGAAGCAGATTTTTACTCTCAAGTCGCCACTTGCAAACCTGCGGTAAGCCGAACTCATTAATAGACTGAGTGCGACGAGCGGGAGAAATCATGTTTAGATGAGAAGCAACTCAACCAGGCTGCGATAGAGGAAATCAACGCTACATGACGCTAAAAAATCGGTGGCTTGCTAAAGATAGCCTTGGCCAAAAGCTACTGCGATGGGTCAACCTCCGCCCGGAAGAAAGCGAACGTACCATGTTGATGTTTGCTTTTTACACCACAACCTCTATAGGGTTGCTGTGGTTAGAAGCAAGTACAGTCGCCCTGTTCTTGAAGGAATACGGAGCCGATAAGCTGCCCTGGATTTATATTGCTAGCGCTGGTATTGGGTCAAGTCTAGGGTTTATCTACTCTTGGATGCAGCGAATTCTACCGTTGCGTCGAGTGATTGTTCTAACTGCGTTATTAATGGCAGTTCCCTTGCTCTTGTTTCGCTTTGGCCTTGATGCAGCAGGCGGGGCCACAATTGGCAGCCTTACGGTTCTAAGTTTGACCGTTTTGTTGATGCGGCTGTGGCTAGAAGCTATCTACGTGCTCAACGACCTCAATACCTCCATTACCGCCAATCAACTTTTTAACATCCGAGAAATTAAACGAACTTTTCCATTAATTAGTAGTGGCGTGTTAGTGGCAGATGTCATTAGCGGGTTTTCGCTGCCATTTCTCCTCTCGTTCATCAAGCTTTCTGATGTCATTCTAATTTCCTGCCTCGTCATGGCTTTGGGGGCAGGGGTTTTGTTCTACCTCAGCCAAAGTTACAACCAGTTTTTTCCAGAGGCTCCACGCAGACGTCTGGAAGAAGCGCATCCTGATCACCTGATTGCCCGTCGCCTCAAAGGGCCGTTACGCCGTTATGTCATCTTGTTGTTTGCCTTCTTCATGATGGCGCAGGTCTTGTTCTTGCTGGTAGATTTTCAATTTCTGAGCCAATTGGAGAACCAGCAATTAGAAGGGCAAGGATTGGTCGGTGGGATTGCTAGCTTTTTAGGCCTCTTTAATGGTGTCCTTGGCATTTTTGAGCTAGCAACGCAGTGGTTTGCCTCTAGCCGAGTTATTGAGCGCATTGGGGTGTTTACGACCGCGATGTTTTTGCCAATAGCAATTATTGCTTTGGGCTCTTTTTCGATGACAGGTCTCGTGCCGCTTTTTGTTGGGTTAGTGATTCTTAAGTTTTTAGATGAGTTACTGCACTACACCTTATTTACCAGCACTGGCCCTGTGCTTTTTCAACCGTTACCGGAAAGCGTCCGCAGTGGGCTGCAATCTTTGGTCCGAGGTGTGGCTGAACCGATCGCCACTGGTTTAACCGGACTCAGCATTTTAGGGATTATTTGGTTTTGTCGGAACACCCAGATAGGCGTACAGCTACAAGATTGGATCTTTTTGGCCCAAATTATCCTTCTGGCAACGATTTGGTTATGCACAGTTTGGTTGCTACGGAGCCGCTATGTTGGGCTACTGGTGGTAGGTGCAGAACGGGGACAACTGAGTATTTCAGATGTCGATTTGCGGGAGCTAAAGCGAGCTGTAATTGAGACACTCAATCGTCCAGGTACAGAAGCAGATAAGCGTTCTTGCATTGAATTACTCAGCCAGATCGATCTCCAAAATGTAGGGGAAGCGCTAGCTCCATTGTTAGCTAATTTGCCACCAGCCTTGCAGCGACAGAGTTTAGAGGCGATGTTGGTGCATCCCAGTGAATCTTACGTAAACCCAGTTAGAGCCTTAATTGAACAACCTCTGTTTCCAGAAGTGTTGGCAGTAGCGTTGCGCTATATTTGGCTTACAGAGCGAGAGCCTGACATTCGCCAGTTGCGGCCTTACTTGCGCCCAGAGGTTGATGCGGTGGTACGAGGCACGGCTGCGTCTCTCATGTTGCGCCGGGGCACACCTCGACAGAAAGCGGAGGCTACCAACACCTTGCGGCAAATGCTCACCCATAAACAAGAGCGGGAGCGGGTGATGGGGTGTCGCGCTTTGGGAGAAGCTGTTTATTTGCAAGCGCTGCGGCTTTACATCCCGACTTTGCTACAAGATGAATCTTTGCGAGTGCGTTGTGCTTTACTGGAGGCGATCGCAGCCACTCATTTAGAAGAATATTATCCTTCTCTGCTGCGGGGCTTGCATTACAAATCCACCCGTGAAGCCGCTATGCGGGCACTGGTCAGGCTAGACAATGAGGCGATTCCGCTGTTAGTAGAGCTGGCAGAAGATATTCACAAACCCGATCTAGTCCGGATGCAAGCTTGGAGCGCCATTGGGCAGATTGCGAGTCGAGAGGCCTTAGATGTACTTGTGGCTCATTTGATGACGGCTTGGGGAGCCAACCGACGCAATGTTCTCCGAATCTTGTTGAAAATGCCCCATGAACTCGGAATTGATGCGATATCCGATCGCTTGGGACGAAGTGGGGTTGAAACCCTAATCGATCAAGAAATTCTGTTTATTGGTCAGCTTTACGCTGCCTTAGTCGATCTCAGTTGGGAACAAGTTTTAGGGGCAGAAGCGGATTTACTGCGCCGGGCCTTAGCGGATGTGCAAACGGATGCCGTGGAGCGCTTATTTTTGCTTATGAAGGTACTTTATCCTTTAGAAGCGATTCAGGCAGCTTCGATTAATCTACAATCTGCTTCACCATCGAGCGTGGCTCAGGGTCTGGAAATTCTAGACAATACTTTAGATATCGCTAACAAGCGGGCTCTACTGAGTGTGCTCGATCGCCGTCCAGACTTAGATAAATTGCAAAGCCTCTCTGATATGGTGACCTATGAACCGATGAAGGCCAGCGATCGCCTGCGCTACTTATTAGATTTGCGTTACTTTCTACCTGACTGGCCTTTAGCTTGCTGTTTTCACTTAGCCCGCCAAGCTCGCTGGAGCCTGACGTCTGAGCAGATTTTAGCTTGTCTGCGCTACCCCACAGGGTATGTGCGAGAGGCAGTCCTGACTTATTTGAAAGTTGCCTCTCCGAGAGCACTCAAGGAGCTTTTGCCCAAGCTCACCAATGACCCAGACCGATTGGTAGCCGCTCAAGTACAGCAGATGATGGCAGAATTGGGCTTAAAGCATTCCAGACCTCAACCAAACGGCTCTAAACCACCGGGCCCCGCTGCTAATTTCTCTGATATCGCAGGCTTAGAAACTATTTAACGCTCCAGCGTTGCGCTCTAAGCCACGGTAACTTTTAGACCCGTTCTTTAAATCCTCGTTCTCTCGCTGCGTTTCTGCTTCAAACTGGACTGATATGAGCTTATTTGCACCCTAAACTCTATGCTAACTAGCGTCGATCGCCTACTTTTTGTTCGAGGAGTGCCTATCTTTAAAGAGCTACGGGATGATTTTCTCGTGAGATTAGCTTCGATTATGGATGAGCTATCTTTTCCAGCGAAGCACACCATCTTTAAGGAAGGGCAGGAAGGGCGATCGCTTTATATTGTGGTGTCTGGCCGAGTCCGCGTCCACCTGAGCAACCAAGAGCTAGCCCAGCTAGAGAAAGGCGCTTGCTTTGGTGAAATGTCTTTGTTTGATGCTGAGCCACGGTCGGCTTCGGTAAGCACGCTAGAAAATTGTGAGTGTCTGGTCCTAACGCAGCAGCAGCTTTACGATGCCATTGACGAGACTCCTGGTATTGCGCTCAATATCATCCGGTTGCTGTCTCGCCGGATTCGCGAACTAAATCAGAGAATTAATGCCCAAGACGTAGAAAATCAAAAACTATTGTCGTTCTACAACCGCCACATGAATAGCAGGGAGGACAGCCGCTTGCCATCTTCCTACTAAAATTTCGCGATGGGTTGTTGAAACTGAGCACAGGAGCGCACAAATCGAGCGGCTAGTTCAGGTCGGCTCCCCCAGTGCAAATGTAAATAGGAGGCATGCACTTGCTGCGATCGCCAGCCTTCTAGACTGGGTGCTTCTTGCGACGATGGGTCATAGCGCCAAGTTTGAAATAAGGGTTGGGGCGTAGTTTCAGTGAGAGTCGAGCGGTGAAACTCGTGACCGCAAACTGTAGTGCCCGCCGCTATTAAGGAACTAGTTTGTTGCGCGATCGCCCGTCGGTAACCCAGAGTTAAACGAGCCCCCATCACAGCAGTAGTCGGCAAAATCCCAACCATTGGCCAGGATTGCTGATCAAACCCTTGAATCTGCTGGCATAAATACATCAACCCGCCACACTCAGCGTAAGTGGGTAGCCCTGCTTGAATTGCCACTCGTACCGCATCTCGTCCAGAAGCGTTGTCTGCCAACTGCTCGGCAAAGACTTCAGGAAAACCACCGCCCAAATAAAGCCCTTGTACATCTACTGGCAAATGGGGATCGCTGAGAGGACTCCAAGAAATGAGTTCTGCACCTAATTGTTCCAGGCAGTCTAAGTTGTCGGCGTAGTAGAAGTTAAAGGCGCGATCGCGAGCCACAGCAATTCGCACTGGAGACTGCGGCAACAAGTTTTGCTCCTGACCAGCCAACGGCTCAGAAGGCTGAGGAGGTGGCGCATCAAGCAACGGCAACAGTTGCAGCCAGTCGAAGCAGGTTTCGCCTAAGTCAGCGAGTCGGTCGATCAATAAGTTGAACTGAGCTAATTCTCCAGTCGGGACTAAACCGAGGTGGCGATCTGGAATCGTGATCTCCACTTGGCGACGCAACACGCCCAAAATTGGCAAATTGAGTGGCTCTAAAGCCGACTGCAAGAGTTCTAGATGGCGATCGCTGCCAACTCGGTTCAGGACCACACCCGCTAATTGAATTCGTGGATCGAACAAACGGTATCCGTGGGCGATCGCCGCCACAGAGCGTGACAAACGGCTGCAATCTAGCACCAGCAAAACTGGAATATTGAGCAGGCGGGCAATATGAGCGGTACTAGCCCAATCCTCTGCTCCCGTGGCACCGTCGAATAAACCCATCACGCCTTCGACTAAAGCACAGTCAACCCCAGGGGTATGGCGAGCAAAGCATTCTTGCACATAGGCTTCTGAAGTCAGGACGGGATCAAGATTGCGGCAAGCTCGACCCGTTACCTGCGTGTGAAACATCGGGTCGATGTAATCTGGGCCGACCTTAAACGATTGCACCTGCAACCCTCGGCGCTGCATCGCTGCCAACAGCGCCAAAGTCACTGTCGTCTTGCCCACACCACTTCTCTCACCCGCGATCGCCAAAGCCATAACTGAACCATAAAAAATAAGGTGCTAGCTAGAAATCACCTCATGATGATCTTGCTAACACCTTAATAAACTAACTCAGGTATTTACTCGGCTGAGTGGTCCCGCAGTTTAGCAATTTGAGCTGACACAGCTAGGCTTTCTTCATACAGTGCATCCCGACCCCAACTTTGGAGTTGTTGACTGAGCAGATTCTCTGCTTTCTGGTCCAATAGAGATGAAACCTGCTGAATTCGGCAGGATTGGGCACCACCCCCCGATTCCATCCGCATACAACCAGAGGTTTCAGAGCAAAGCACTGTACAACAATCAGCCTTGGGATTCGTCGAAGTGAGACGCAACGCCATCAAGTCTCCCCCCACATCCCCATAATCAGCCGTAGGCATTCCTGCTAATTCTGCTTCAATCGGGCGCTGATCAGCCGCAACAAACCGCACGCGCCGCAAATCGTAATCGCCTCCTTCATGCTCATAAGAGACAGGGTGCCATTGGAGCCGACTTGCTAACCAACCTAGGAACATTAAAGCTTGGGTCGGATTTCCTTGCTCGTAGTCAATTGTGACGCGATCGACTTCTGTCAAGGCAGCCCGACGCTCTGGGGGATCGAAAGCCTCCGCAGTTAATTCCTGCCACGGGGCCAGGCGTCGCCAGTTCAGGTCAGCAACATGAGTTCCTTGTTCCAGAAGGCTTTGGACTTTGAGCAAGCCAGTTTCTGCTTCCAAGAAAGTGCTGGAGTCTACGATGACACAGGTAGAAAACCCTGCTAATTGCCTGAATAAGTCTTGATTAGGCTCGGGCGTTGCTTTCCACCACAAAAACTTTGGCAGGTCACTAATCAACAGAGAAGAAACCAAACTACTAGCTCGGTCTAGCGCTGTCTCTGTGCCTCGCAGAGTTATGTACTCGCAACAAATCAAAGTACTGCGGCTTTGCTTTTGCACGGGGCAGTAAGCAGAAACCTGAGCTGTCACTCCTTCATCTTCCCCAGAAACCGGGAACAGAGCGATGATGCGGCAAGGATTTTGGCTGGCGATCGCATCTGCCACTCCTGCCCCTCTAGCATCTCTGGCATAGGAAGGACTGATTGAGGAAGAGTCATTACTGACAGCACTCGTGCGCTTTTTGGTAAGTTCCTCCTGCAACTTTTGCAATGTTTCGGAAGTGGCTTTGCCCGTAACAGGTAAACCATAGGTTTCCTGAGCTGTCCTCAGAGCTGCTTCCATGCGAGGGCCAGTAATGCCATCAATCGGCCCCGTATAAAAACCGAGATCAGCAAGTAAGTGCTGAGTTTCCTCCGGTTCATAAACGATCAAACTAAAAGTAGCGGCTCTCGTTGCTACAGGAAAGGAGCCATCATCACCTGTAGCACTGTAACTTTGCCAAATCTTGCCAAGTTCACCGTCAATTTCGCTCAGCGAAACATCTTTGGGAGCTTGCAGAGAAACAACAGGAGAAGACTGTTTAGCCATAGGATTTATTGAGGTAGTTAGGGTTCAGGAATCAGCGTTCTGAGGTTAGAGATGTAGTTCAGTGCTCTCGATGCGCTGGCTACCAAAAAACTACGGCCTCCGCCAACGATGGCCATCGCGGTTCAGCAACAATTCGGCTTCGGCTGGTTCCCACGTACCCGCTTCGTAAGTAGGGATTGAGGTGGGGTCAGTGGGAGATTCCCAAACCGTCAACGCGGGAGTCACGACTCGCCAAGCTGCTTCCACTTCATCCGCGCGAGTAAACAGGGTTTGATCCCCCATCATGCAATCCAGCAATAGGCGATTGTAAGCATCAGCGTTGGAAACACCGAAGGTAGAGCCGTATTGGAAATCCATATCCACTGAGCGACTTCGCAAGCTCGGCCCTGGCATTTTGGCATCAAAGCGCAGAGAAATCCCTTCGTTCGGTTGAATTCGTAGCACCAGCACGTTGGGGTTTGCTTGCTGCGTAGCCGACTGGAAAATCAAAAATGGCACTTCTCGAAACTGGATGGCAATCTCTGTCACCTTCTTGGGCAACCGCTTCCCAGTTCGTAAGTAGAAGGGCACTCCTTGCCAGCGCCAGTTATCGACCACTAGCTTCATGGCGACATAAGTGGGCGTGGTTGAGTTCGGATCAACTCCTGGCTCTTCGCGATAACCCGCCACTTGCTTGCCCTTCATCCATCCGGCTGTGTACTGCCCCCGAATTGCGGAAAACTCTAGGTTATGCTCGTCGGCTAAGTGCGTCGCCTGAATCACTTTGACTTTTTCTGTGCGGATACTGTCGGCATCAAGAGAGTTGGGAGCTTCCATTGCCGTGAGTGAAAACAGCTGCATCAGGTGGTTTTGCACCATATCTCGCAGCGCCCCAGAGCTTTCGTAGTAGCCCGCCCGATCTTCAACCCCTACCGTCTCGCCAACTGTGATCTGTACGTGATCGACAAACTGACGATTCCACAATGGCTCGAAAATGGCGTTGGCAAAGCGAAACACGAGGAGGTTTTGAACGGTTTCTTTACCCAAGTAGTGGTCGATGCGGTAGACCTGCTCTTCCTTGCAAACCTGGCGCACTACCTGGTTGAGAGATTGGGCCGAGCCTAAGTCCCGCCCAAAGGGTTTTTCGATCACCAAGCGGCTTTTCTGGGGATCGGTCAACATGTTGGCTGTGCCCAACTGCCGAATTGCCTCTCCAAAGAATTTGGGAGAAACCGCTAAGTAGAAGACGCGATTGCCTCTAGTGCCTCTTTTGCCATCAAGCTCCCCTAAAAATTCTTTGAGCTTGAGATAACTATCTGGATCATCAATGTCACCAGAGCAGTAAAACAAGCCTTGAGCAAAATCTTGCCAAGCATCTTCCGAGCCTACCCCATCGGAGAACTGATCGATTCCTTCGCGCATTTGTTCGCGGAAGTAGTCGTGACTCCAAGGCCGACGAGCCACTCCCACAATGGTCATTTCAGCGGGTAGTCGCCGTTCTCGCTTGAGTTGGTAGATAGCGGGCACTAACTTGCGCTGCGCCAAATCCCCTGAGGCGCCAAAAATAACCATAATCAGGGGTTCAGGAATTCGTTCCTGCTGCAAACCAACGCGCAGAGGATTCTCGAGCAAAGTCACCATATTAGAATTTGTGATTAATTAATGAGTTAAGAGTTAGTGGTTAGCGATTGGCTGTTAGCGCTTAGCGGTTAGCTTGAGAAACTCCTAATAATCCGAGAGGCTGATGGAGTGTTCTAATTAAAGGGAGCCAGAAGGCGATCGCTCTAGGTAATTGCCCACAGCTAACCGCCAATTATCAAAAACTACTAGAAGCCAACCGCCAGCGCTTTCTACACAGGAGAGAGAAGATTGATTTTTTCTTCCAATGCCTGCATCAGCGAGTGGAAGGGTTGAACAAACTTATCAAGCCCCTCATGTAACAGTTCGGTCATGACCTGATCAAGGTCGATATTGATGTCGGGATCTTTCAGATTCTCAATCAGGGTATATGCATGATCCACGTCAGTTTCGATGCGGCTGGCGACATCACAGTGATCCACACAAGCATCAATGGTGCTGGGGGGTAGGGTGTTGACGGTATCTGGCCCCACCAAACCATCTACATACATGACATCGCTATAGTCGGGGTTCTTGGTCCCGGTGCTCGCCCACAACAGACGTTGCACATTCGCACCCTTTTCTGTCAGGGCTTTCCAACGGTCAGTTTGGATGATCTTTTTGTATTCTTGATAAGCAATCTTGGCATTAGCGATCGCTACTTTACCTTTCACGGCTCTTAGCTTGGCTTCTTTTTCGAGGCGATCGACCCCTGCCTTCAGTTGGTTATCAATCGCTTCGTCCACTTTGATGTCAATGCGGCTGAGGAAGAAACTGGCAACTGAAGCTAGTTTGCTAATGTCACCACCGTCAGCCACTCGCTTTTCTAGACCCCGAATGTAAGCCCAAGCGGTTTCGATGTAGCTGTCAACTGAGAACAGCAGCGTCACGTTGACGTTGATCCCTTCGCTGATCACCTGCTCAACGGCGGGTAGACCTTCTGCGGTTCCAGGGATCTTGATCATGACGTTCTCACGACCAATTTCACGGTAATAACGACGGGCTTCTTCGATGGTTTTTTGCGTATCGTTAGCGATCGTGGGAGGCACTTCAATGCTGACGTAGCCATCTAGGCCACCGGACTCGTCGTACACGGCGCGAAAGATATCGCAAGCATTCCGAATGTCATCAAAGATCAAAGATTCGTAAATCTCTTGGAGCGGTTTGCCAGCCCGCACTCCCGCTTCAATATCAGCGTCGTACATAGCATTGCCGATGATCGCTTTCTCAAAAATGGCTGGGTTGGAAGTGAGTCCGCGAATCCCTTGCTCTTCAATCAACCGCTTCAGTTCACCGGATTGAATCAAATCACGGGCCAAGTTATCCATCCAAATACTTTGGCCTTGATCTTTGATTTCTAGTAAATGGTTTGTGGTCATAACAGTCCTTATTTAATTCCTTAAATTTCTTGTGGTAGCAACAACGCAACTCAGTTTTGTTGCAGAGTAGCCAGTTATCGTTTGGCTGCCATCAGCCTTTCGTCTTGTTCGCGATCGCGCTCCTGAATAAAAGATTCAACTAGCGTCACATCTTCTTTACTGCCAATAATTAGGGGGCTACGAGCATGCAGTTTGTTAGGCACTACATCAAGAATGTCTTGAGTGCCAGCGCTAGCTCTTCCCCCTGCTTGCTCTATCAAAAAAGCGAGCGGAGCAGTCTCATACAGGAGGCGTAACTTACCTTCTGGCTTCTTCACTGTGCCCGGATAGAGAAAAACACCGCCTTGGAACAAAATGCGATGAATATCTCCGACTAAGGCACCGCTATAACGAGCCGTATACCCCTCATGGCGATGCACATAACGGATATAGTCCCGAATTGATTCTTCCCATTGCCAGAAGTTACCTTCGTTGACGCTGTAAACAGGGCCGTGGTCAGGAATGCGAATGTTTTCGTTCGATAAAATAAACTCGCCTAAGCTGGGATCAAGTGTGAACGCATGTACTCCGGTTCCCATTGAATAGACCAACATCGTGCTAGGGCCATAGAGCACATAACCCGCAGCAATCTGCTTCTGCCCGCTCTGGAGTAGATCACTAGCGGTACCATCATCTTCCCCTTCTTGTTGGCGAATGGCAAAGATGGAGCCGACATTGATATTGATATCTACATTAGAAGAACCATCAATTGGGTCATAAAGGAGCGTGTAGCGCCCAATGGGACAGTTTTCTGGGATGTAGTAAGGCTGCTCCATCTCCTCAGATGCGAGGCGGCAAACCAGTCCGCTCTGCTTAAACACAGAGATGAAGACCTCGTTGGCATAGACATCCATCTTCTTGACCGTTTCTCCCTGGACATTGATGTCTCCTGTAACCCCCAGGACATTTTCCATCAACCCAGCGCGACTGAGACGACGAGCGATCAGCTTTGCCGCTAAGCCAATCCGACCCATGATAGCGCTCAAGTCTTGAGCATCGGCGGAAAAGCTATGTAATTGCTGTAATACGTGGCGGGATAAAGTCGTGCAATCGCGGTCCAGGCTACGTTCTCCCTGTACCAAAGGTTGTTGAGCATCAACCACGTCTTCTCCTCCTGATCTAGTGAGTGTTAGTAAAGAACTCACTGAGTTCAAAACCTGGCTATTTCTGCCTTCTATATTAGAGAGGGATTCCCAAACTGAAATCTGACTTTAGGTAAACTACAGAAACTGAGATAAAAGTATTCACAGTTTCACGACTCAGGTAGCGACCGCTGTGAGGGTCCCACTTCAGCCGACTGCGAGCATGCTTTTTCGCTTTTGTGATTATTAACAGCCAGCCCAAGGAGAGCCTGCTGCTTCTACCCTGTGTGTAACTTAGGTGTGAGCAATCACTTACGTCTCTTACTCCTATTCTAGAGAGTGAATTGTCTAACTAGTGTTGCGCACAGTCAGCGGCACCCGCCCAGAGGTTTTCTCTAAGTTGTCAAATGCTAAGCCAGCCAGTGGGAGGTGTAACAGTCACTTCTGCTACAAAATACAAAGTTTTACGCTTTGCAAAGCAAAACTTGAACCTGTACTGGCAGACACCTTAATCCCTGAAGCGGAATGAAAGTCAACCTTGGCAGCGATCGCAGTGCCCACACCGCAAATTAGTTGCCTCTGCAGCGAAGCCAAAAGCGCTCAACAAAAACTGCCAGCGACATTGCCGAGTACCCAGGTAATCTGTCATTTGAGTGATCGCTTGAGTCTGGAGCTGATTCAAAGTGGTGGAATTTTGACTAGTAGAGGCGATCGCGTAATGAAAGGGATCTTGCCAACGCAGTTGTCCAGCAGCTTGCAACAAAGAGAGGGCGATCGCTCCATCGGGAAACTGGCGTGATACGGCTTCTACGGTGCCTTGGCGAGGAAGTTTGTGGATTAATTGGCTAGCAATTTGCTGTTGCGATCGCAGCTTATCGGCAAAAAATTGACGCCGCTGTTTATCTCCTGAATCTAACCACCCAGTGGGTTCGCTCACCAAGGTCAAGGCGATTGCAGGTTCCCCGTCTCGTCCTGCTCGACCAATCTCTTGCACATATTCCGAGAGCAAGAAGGGAACGTGAAAATGTATTACCCAGCGACAATCTGGCTTGTTGATCCCTAGGCCAAAAGCAGAGGTGCAAATCACAAATTGGGTGTGTCCGTGCAACCAAGCTTGCTCAATGGCGCGACGCTCCTCTGGGCTTAACCCGGCGTGGTAAGCAGTAGTGGCATAGCCTTCTTGCTGTAGCCAAGTGACCAAGCTCTCACTATCGCGCCGAGTGCGGACATACACTAAACCTGCTTGCTGCGGTCTCGCTTGAATAAACTGCAAGAGCTGCTGTTTGCGGCCTCGTGGAGTCCAAGCGGTCTTGACCAACAAGTGCAAATTATCTCGGTAGGGATTGCAGCGAAACACCTGTGGTTGGCGTAGTTGCAGAATGTGTTGAATAGTTTTTTGAGCTTGGGGATCAGCCGTAGCGGTAAAAGTTGCGATCGCGATCCGAGTGCCCGGTGGCTTGGTTCGGAGCAGCGCTGGACGGACGGCACCGAGGCGGTAGTAAGCAGGTCGAAAGCTGTCTCCCCACTGAGCTAGACAATGAGCCTCATCGAGTACCAAACTATTGATTTTCAAGTTTGGTTGGCATATTCTCTCCCAGACAGCGGGACTCAACAAAGTTTCTGGCGAGAGGTACAGCAACCGCAGCTTTTGTTGTTCTAGCGCCCACAGCGTTTGTTTGCGCTGTCGAATCGGCAGTTCGCTGTGGAGCAGCGCCGCAGGCAGGCGACGTTGTTGCAGTTCTTGTACTTGGTTCTCCATCAGCGCTACTAAGGGAGAAACCACTAATGTCAACCCAGGTTGCAGCAAGGCTGGCAATTGAAAACAAATTGACTTACCACCCCCGGTCGGCATGATGCTCAGGGAGTCTCGTTGGGCTAACAAGCTCTGCACAACTTCAGCTTGTGACGGTCGAAATGCCGAGTAACCCCAAACTTCTTCTAACGTTTGCTGAGCTTGGTTCCAGAGACTGGGTTGGACTAAATTCATGACTCCGCTCGCGATCGAATACCTGTACCTGTACAGGAACGCACCCTGGCTTAGCATGCCCAGAACTAGAGTTGAGGCTGCGAGCTAGCAAAGAACCTAAGGATTGATTGCTGTAGCTTCTAGGTTCGGACGATGTTGTTCCAAAACGTGGTAGCACTCTGCCACATTCAATTGTTGTTTTAACGCTTCTACCAAAGCTGTATAAGCTTCTTGATGCTGTTGCAATAAATTTCGAGCTTTTAGAACAGCCCATCGTTCTTTTTCTTGTCCTTCTCGCTGTGGACGGCGCAGTTGGACCCAAATAGTACGGAACTTTCGCAGGTCATCTGCGCCTCCCTCGGCATCGCCATAGACCAGCGTTTCTGCCACACCTCCCGCCATCCAAACCGTACAGTAGCGCTCTAGGAGTTGGGCGGAAAGGGTGCCTTGTTGTAACTCTGTATCTAGTTCTTGACAGTCAAAGGTGACTCCGCCTTGACCTGCTTGGCCTTGTTTGAAAGCATCCCAAGCACTTAAGGCATAGCCTGTGATTGGAATATTGAGCAAATAAGCGACTAGAAAATGTCCTGCTTCGTGATGAATCACGCGATCGCGATGGGCCGGGGATCGCCTGGCAAACCAATCCACTACCAAGGTGCCACCTGTCCCTTGCCAAGCAAAGCGATCCACCGTGACCAAGCTCATCAGCGCCACTACCGCGATCGCAGGTACTAGGGGCGAGAGATGGACGAGCGGTCCTAGGAGGCTGGTCATCGTCACGGTAAACACAGAAATAGCAACCAAGTTAAGCGTGATTTGATTCATGCGGCTGACGGAACCATGAAGTTAAGGACGACTCAAGACTACTCAAGATTACTGAGGGCTATTGGTATTACTGGGAGCAGGTGCCAGATTTTTCGCCTTATAAAAAGTTTCTAAACTGGCGCGATCGCCCACAAAGCGCCAATGCCAAGGCTCATAACTCACGTTCTGAGGATTATTTTTGGTAAAAGAAATCTCAAAGTTATAGCGGACAGCATTGTTTTTGAGCCACTGAAAAGCTGTAGTTTCTTCAAAGCTCGTACTCAAGTTAGTCTCTGGAGCATTAGCATCACCAACATCAATCGCATAGCCTGTATGGTGCTCGCTGTAGCCCGGTGGCGCACTCACCTCCGCTCGCTTGGTCGCATCCTGCCCGCGTTCTGCCTTGATATCAAAAAAGACATGCTGTTGGTCTGCTAGGGAGCGAAACCCCGAAATCGGTACGAGTGCCACACCGTCTGCTTGAGCTGCTGCTACCATCGACTCAAAGGCTGCTGCTGCTGCTTTCCTTAACTTGATATTGCCATCTATTGTCAGAGGTTCTAGCTCTGCGGCAGGTGCTTCTGGATAAGGCAAATGCCCCAACAAAGTCTCTCCATTCGGACCGACAGTTGGCTCTGTTTGGGGTGAGGGGGCTGTAGCATTAGCACCTGGACTAGAAGGGGCTGGCTTTTGAAATTGAGAGACGAGCCAAACACTACTTAAGAGCGCGATCGCGCCTAACCCGCCTGCCGCTCCCATGAGCCATTGTCGAGGCAGCTTAGGCTGAGGTTGAATCTCTGGGGTTTCCCGCACTGCTTCCGGGATATCGCCCAATGACGCAGGAGCTTGCGGTGGTTTTCCAGGCAGATCGGGGTTATTCAAATTTCAACTCCTGCCTTGAGGTCGCAGCATAACAACTAAACCGATTGCAATATTAAAAATTGTAGACCGGAGCCGATCAATCGACAGTCCAGTCTTTTTGCTTTGATCCCGCTATGCCTAGCCTCGGAATCAGCCTGCTAAAACTTTATTTACCCCTGATCGGATGGGTGTTTTTGGGGCTAGCTCTGGGTCAGCGGCTGCCTCCAGCGACTATGAGCATTCTAGGAAAGTTTCTCTTCTGGATCGGGGTGCCAATTAGCATTGTGGCGTTTTTGCGGCGCGCTAGTTTGAGTGGACCGATTTGGATTGCTCCTGTGACTGCCTGGGCCGCAATTTTTTTGGGAGCAGGTCTAGCTTGGCTTTGGTTGCAACACCAACCCCAGGCTTTGGCCCTGAGCAAACCTGATCTCAGCAAACCTGATCTAAACGAGCCTCATCCGAGTAAACCCACCCGAGGCAGCTTCATACTCGCTGCTATGGTCGGGAATACAGGTTATCTAGGCTATCCTGTCACCCTAACTTTGGTCGGGTCCAAATACTTTGCTTGGGCATTGTTCTACGATCTCTTAGGAACCACGATAGGAGCTTACGGACTAGGAGTCGTTATGGCGGCTCGTTATGGAATGGGAGTGCAGCCTTATGGGTGGCTAGCCCAAGCTCTCGGCAAAAATCCCGCCCTTTGGAGTTTGGGGTTGGGGTTAACGTTTCGAGCAGTGCTTTTACCTCCGCTTTTAGAGCAAAGTTTACAGATAGCAGCTTGGAGCAATGTAGCTCTGTCCTTGATTCTGATTGGGATGCGACTCAGCCAATTGTCTTCTTGGCGCAGTCTACGCCTTGCCTCTATTAGCCTTGGCATCAAAATGTTAGTAGTGCCATTTCTCCTGGGATTGGGGCTATGGCTGGTTGGGGTTCAGGGTCCTGCTCAGTTAGTTATTGTGTTGCAGATGGCCATGCCGCCTGCTTTCGCCACCCTTGTGATTGCTGAAGCCTATGATTTGGATCGTGACTTAGCCGTCACGGCTCTAGCAGTGGGTTCTACGGGCCTCTTGTTTACTTTGCCCATTTGGTTATGGCTCTTTCAGTAGCCTTGGCTAGCTAAGCAGGATGGGTCATTTACCCCACCCAACTGACGTCTTCACCACTGCTGTTGACGGCTGGTAAGGGTTTAGTAATTGGCACTTCGCGTCGGCTCTCTTTGGGTGCGCCTGATGGAGACTGGGATGCTTTATTTACTTGATCTGGTGAAATGTGAGTTTGAGTCTTGCGTCTTTGTAATGAAGCTTGGCGTTCTGGGACAATTACTTTCTGCATCAAATACTCAATTGTTTGTTGTTTGACCCAGCCCCTTGTCACCAGGATGTCACCAAAGCGCATTCCAGTTAGCTTTTGATCATTCAAGGCCACATCTATCTGCCCAGGTGACAGCAAGCCAGCTTCCACTAAGTACCCACCTAAGCGCTTTATATGACTCGCGTGATCTGGCACAGCTGGCTTCTCCAAGCGATCGCTTTTGTCTGGCCTTTTGCCCGGCTTTTTATCCGACATTGTGATTTCAGTCTATCAAGCTGGTTTGTAGCCCCTTCACAGTTCGCAACTCCAATTCCTGAAATTCACTGACATTTATTGAGCTTGACGATTAACCGGAGGCGCGATCGCTGGAGTTACTAGTTCACTGGGGTTCATTTGCTCATACTTTTCAAAAGGCTGATGAATCCAAGGATTGTCGAGCAAGTAGTCTACGTAATAATCCGGCGCAACGGTGGAACAAGCCTTATACCAAAGCACCGCTGTTCGTACTTCTTCTACATAAAAACCGTATTTGCGATCGAGCCAAGTTAAGGTGCGCTCTAGGGTTACTCCAGAATCTACCAAGTCGTCTACTAATAAGATATGGCTACCCAAATTGGCAGTTGTCATGGTTAAGTCACGCGAGAACGTAATCGAACCCCGCACTTGATTGTTCAGCCCACCATAAGATGAAGTGGCCAAAATTGCTAAAGGTTGATTATAAATTCGCGACAGAATATCACCGACGCGCAAACCACCTTTAGCTAGACAAATAATCTGATTGAATTGCCAATTTGACTGATGAATTTGAGCAGCTAATGCTTCAATTTTTTGATAATACTCGGTCCAAGAAACGTGAAGATCCACCATGATTGATTCAATTAAGCAGTAAGAATGAAGAGCATGATACAACTCTTAACCCCATCTCACTCAGGAATTTCTGAGCTTGCTAGTCTCCCTTTTGCCACGACCCTACCATCACAATTCAATTTGGGACGCATACGGACAATCGTGACACTGGGAATCCTAAGCTGACCTCTCAGAAGTTTCTGCTCGCCCACGGCTAAGTACAGATGCGAAAAAAGATACTTTTATGGCTTTGTTTGGGCTTTGCTAGTTTGCCGATCGCCTGTCTATGGGCTGCCAATTGGGTTGCGGCTAAGCAAGAAAAACAATCGCAGCAACAGTGGCAAGTTTTTACAACTCGATTTGCTGATTCTGCTCCTAATCGTACGGCTTTGCAGCTAGAGGTATTAAGCGCTAGGTTAGGCATCAATCTGCTGGGTGCCAAAAGCGATCGCCTAACTCCAACAGCAGTCCAGCAATTTGAGGCGATTCAGCCAGAACTGCAAGAATTTTTAGACAAGCAGTTAGAAGATGCCACTGATGCAGTGGAGCCACTACCCCCACCCTTACAAAAATATTTATGGGCGCATGCCGACACCCTAGATGCCATCCGTCAGCAAGGGCTACAAGGTGAAGTACCTCAGTGGGCCTCAGTTATGTCCCGCCCCAATGCGACTCAAGTTCGCCCGAACTTTGCTGGCTTTGTGAAGCTACAACGTCTGCTGGCTATTGATGCTCTAGAGAAAAATCGGCTCGGCCAAACTGAGACAGCGATCGCCAATCTGGAAGCAAGTTGGAGGCTGACCCAAGGCTTGCGCGATCGCCCAGAGCTAAACAGCCAAGTCGTGGCGCTAATCATGACTAGAATCCAAGCGGGTAGCCTCCGGAAAATGCAGCAGTTACCGCCCATTTGGCACCAACGTTTGCTGGAGCACGACTACCGCCAGTCTTTTCAAGCAGCGTTGAACTGGGAAAGTTGGTTGGTTGCCGACTTGATTCGGAGAACAGATCTGCTAGCTAAGCCTGAGCACGCAGGACTGCAACCACTTTGGCAATCGATCCGCCAACCTTATCTTCGCCTGGCTGCTTTGGATGCGGCTAGCAAAATGCGCCGAGCTTACACGGACTTACCCCAGCAAAATGTCTGTCTCTTTAATCCCCGAACTTTTGATGACGATTTAGGAACCTCACTTGCTTTCTGGAATGGAGAGGGTGGAGATATTTTGTTTGGGTTTGCTCAGCAATGGCGAACCGCAGGTTACTTAATGCTCGATTTGGAATTCACTCAAAAGGTACTAAGTACCAAAGCGCTTAATACTTTTGAGCCAGTGTCTACTATAGTCACTCCGCAATCTCGCATTTGTCCCCACGCTCAGTGGATTTATCGAGCTTCTCCAACTCAAACTTGGACGCTGAGCTTCAGCCAGGCACTAGAGCGACCTGCTCGTAAAACTAAAGGTCTAGTTTTACCGTTAACTTATCGTGCCAAAGCGCAAAAAATCTGATAGTTTCTGATAGTTTTGATAAACCCTTGGTGCTCGGACAGTTATCTTGTTTTATTCCATACCAAGGTTGCTCTTTCTCGTCGATGCCAACTGTTATGAATGATCCGTCTCCCCTTACCGATGCTGCGACTCCCGCAGAAGAAAAGCTGAGCTTGAGTACCAAGCTGGCCTATGGAGCGGGAGATTTAGGGCCTGCCATTACAGCAAATTTACTAGGCGTATTTTTGTTGTACTTCTTTACCAGTGTGGCAGGGTTGGGAGCAGGGTTGGCTGCCAATATCTTGATGATTGGCAAAGTTTGGGATGCGGTTAACGACCCAGTCGTAGGGACACTGAGCGATCGCACTAAAAGCCGTTGGGGCCGTCGGCATCCTTGGATGATTTTTGGAGCCATCCCTTTTGGGATTTTCTTCTTTTTACAGTGGCTGATCCCGCGCTTTAGTAGCAACCCTGTGACCAACCAGTGGGGGCTGTTCTGGTATTACGTGGGCATTTCTATCCTGTTCAATACGTTTTATACAGCAGTTAACCTACCCTATACTGCTCTAACACCAGAACTGACCCAAGACTATAACGAGCGCACCAACCTCAACAGTTTCCGCTTTGCCTTCTCTATTGGTGGCAGCATTCTCTCGCTAGTGTTGGCATTGGCCATCTTCAAGGTGGTTCAAGGAAATCCTGCTCAGCAATATCTCGTGCTTGCAGGGGTTTGCACCGTTTTATCGGTTCTACCACTCTATTGGTGTGTTTGGGGTACCCGAAAACGAGTCGCAGTTACTGAGAGAGAGCGCCAAGCTAGTAGCGACGGGACAGAGCCGCTGCCCTACTTAGAACAACTGGGCATTGTCTTTCGCAATCGCCCTTTTCTGTTTGTAGTTGGCATCTACCTTTGCTCTTGGATCGCCGTGCAAAATACAGTCGCGGTTATTCCTTACTTTGTCGTCCACTGGATGCGCCTTTCTCAGGAAACATTCACTCAGGTCGTGCTGGTCATTCAAGTGACTGCCCTGATCATGCTGTTTGTCTGGAGCAGAGTGAGTAAGCATCTAGGCAAGAAGGCGGTCTATTTCATGGGCATGAGCTTGTGGATCATTGCTGAAGTTGCACTTTTTTTCCTGCAACCGGGGCAAACAGCGCTAATGTTTGTGCTGGCTTTTCTCGCAGGGTTTGGGGTCTCAACAGCCTATCTGATTCCTTGGTCAATGATGCCAGATGTAATTGAACTCGATGAGTTGCAAACCGGGCAAAGACGAGAAGGCATCTTCTACGGCTTTATGGTGCTGCTGCAAAAAATCGGTTTAGCCTTCGGCTTGTTTATGGTCGGTAAGGTTTTGGATGGCTCTGGTTTTATTGCCACCGTTGCAGGACAGGAGGCACCCCAACAACCTGAGTCGGCTTTATTTGCCATTCGCTGCTTAGTTGGTCCTCTCCCCTTAGCTTTTTTGCTGCTGGGATTAGGGTTAGCGTATTTTTATCCAATTACTCGCGAAGTTCACGCTGAGATTCTCTTGAAGCTACAGGAGCGCAAAGCCCACCACGGTAAAAGTGCTGGTCCTGAAGCTTCTGAAGAAATTTAAGTACCTTCAATACTTTCAATCGCTTCCTGGCTAGGCTGAGTCGGCAACTCTAACAAAAACGTGGTCCATCCCCCACCACTATCGACTCGGATCGTTCCTTTCAAGCGCTCCGCCAGTCGTTGTACTAAGGCTAAGCCTAAACCTGTTCCCCCTTGTTTCCAAGGATCAGCATTCGGCACGCGATAGAATTTTTCAAAAATCCGGGGTAGCTCGGCGGCTGGGATTTCCACCTGATTGCGAACTGCCAAAGTAACACTGGCATTGATCCCTGCTGACAAGTTTTTGGGCTGGGGCTGGTGGTTAACCTGTACAACAATTTGGCCTTTGGACGGCGTGTACTTACAGGCGTTGTTGAGCAACTCGGCAATGATTCGGCTTAAACTCGCTCGGTCCGAGATTAAAGTAGGTGGCTGAGACAAGAACTCTAGGCGCAAAACCTGGTGATGCTGCTGCGATCGCGTCTGAAATGGCTCTAGAAGTTCGGGCAGCCAATGCTGCAAATCGATCGACTCCACCACAAAAAGGGGATAAGACGCAGCTTCCAGACGTTGTAAATCTAGCAGGTCGTTGATCAGCTCAGCTTCACGGGCACATTCAGTTTGCAAAATTTGTAAGTAGCGTTCTTGCCGCTCGGCGCTGGGAGCCATCCGCAGCATGTGAATCGCCATTTTCATGTTGGAGATGGGAGTGCGAAGCTCATGAGACACGGTACTGAGGAAGTCATCCTTCAGCCGATTCAGCATTTCCAGTTCGGCGACCTGGGTTCGCGATCTTTGGTATAAGCGGGCTTGGCGAATGGCGATCGCGCACTGGTTAGCCACTTGCTGCACTAAGCGAATTTCCAGCTCATTAAAGACTGAACCACTGGATCGAAAGAGCCAGAGATCTCCTAGGACTCCCTGGTCATCCAGAATCGGGCAAGCCAGCAAGGTCGCTGCAACTTGGATCGGACGTAGCGTTAAACCCTCGTAGATACAGAACTGAAGATGCTGACCTTGTAAAAGCTGATAGTACACTTCTGGTCGATCAGCCATCTGAATGACTTGGCCTACGGCTGAGGGGCCAGGGCTGTAATCATGACTGATAGTAGAGATTGTGTGGTCGGCATTGTAGAGTCCGGTATCACAACAGGGCACCCCTAAGCCTTGTGCTAATTCCTTGACAGCTGTACTCAAAATGTAGTCTTCATCCAAGCTATCGCGGACCTTATCGGTGATCCGTTTCAGCGTGGCTTCAAAATCTAAGGCTTGCTGCAATTGCACTGTGCGTTCTACCACTTGCTGCTCTAAGCGAGCATTTAAGCGTTGCACCTGTTCGTAAAGTTCCGATTGTTGAATGGCGATCGCGAGCTGAGTTACCAGCCTTTGCAGGGAGTCAATCTCAAACGGTTCCCAGTGTCGGGGAGCAGAGCACTGATGAGCGCAGAGCAGCCCCCAAAGCTGATCGTTAGACACGATCGGCACTAGGAGGTTAGCTCGAATCTGGATGCGTTCTAAAAATTCTAAGTAACAAGATAGATAGCTTGTCTGGTAGATATCATCGACGACAGAAATTCGTCCCTGTTGATATTGGTGACTGTAATCCACATCAAAACAAGGATCATGCAGCTCGATCCCCAGAACAGATAGACAGCCTGGAGCCACGGATTCCACAATAAATTGCCCAGGTTGATCCGGAATAATTCGGTAAATGGCGGCTCGCTCAATTTGCAGGAGATTTCGTGTCTCAGCCACAGCAGTCTGCAAAATATCATTCAGATTCAGCGATCGCCGAATTCGCAAAGCCATATCAGCAAGTAGGCGATCGCGTTCTGTTTGTTGTTGAAGTTGGGCTTCTGCCCGTTTGCGTTCAGTGATGTCCTTGAACGTAACTACCGCACCCACCAATACTTCATGCTCACGAATGGGCATGGAGGTGTACTCCACCGGAAATGAAGTGCCATTTTTACACCAAAAGATATCTTCTATGCCTTGTCGCACCATCCCATCCTTGAAAGCGGCATAAATGGGGCAGTCACTCTCTAGATGAGGTGTGCCATCTAGCTTAGAGTGATGAATCGTGGCATGCATCGGCTGACCAATCAACTCTTCTACTTCCCAACCGACCATTCTGGAAGCAGCAGGATTCACAAAAGTAACGTGACCTTGCAGATCTAAGCCATAGATCCCTTCTCCCGCTGAGTTGAGAATCAAGTGGTTCTGATGACTGAGGCGTTCTAGCAACTCCTGCGATCGCTTTTGTTCAGTCACATCTGAAATCACCGCGATCGTCCCATTGAGCTGCCCCTCAACGTCATAAAGCGGTCCCGCAGAGAGGCTCAGGTCTATCTGTGAATGATCTTGTCGTTGACGGCGCACCTGTAACCCAGTGACCGTTTTTCCTTGGCAGATGTCTTGATAAAGCTGTTGAAATTCTGCTTGTCCAGCATCGGACACAATCGGCAGTGGTTGACCTACCACATCTGCCCCTTTCCAGCCAAACATAGCTGCCGCTGCGGCATTCCAAAGCTTTACCTTTCCCCTTTGGTCCAAGGCAATAATGGCTGAGGGTGCCGCATGGATCAAGGCCTGCAACACCTGATTCGTTTCCTGTAACACCGCCTCAATGTGCTGCCGCTGAGTAATCTCGATCAAAAGCTGCTGCTCATGATTTTGAGTTTCTGTCGTGATCTGTTGGCGATACTGCCGAAAAAACCGATTCAGGCGAGGAGCGTCCTGCAAAAGTGCAGCTAAATATTTTTGCGCCCGCTGATCAAGCTCATACGTCACTTCGGGATGCGCTTCTACCCAAACATGGCACAGCTTCAAATAAGCCAAAAACGCACTCAGGTGGTTGTAGTACTGAGTTCCCAACACTCGCTGCATTTGGTTGCAGCAAGCCTTAGAAGCATCCAAGCTGAGGAATATATAAACTGCACTGCTAAAAATGCTCTCTTCTAACAACGAGCCCGAATCAGGCCAAGTTGTTAAAGTCGCAGGCTGGGCTTCTAGAACACTAATGTAAAACTTAATCCTTGCTTCTGTGGGAGGCGGAGACTCTAATAACTGAAGGATATTCAAGGCTGACATGCCTAAAGGCTGCAAGCTGCAACTGTGGCAAATGAGGCAATACGGTACGGCACAGTAACGTGACAGATAAGCTGAAAGTTTTTCTTTAATTAAAGTCGGCAAAGGATTATTCAGATAGGCAGACAAAGTCTGCTGCCAAAGCGTCTCCAGGATCTCAGGGGTTGAGTGAGCAGCGGCAAAGAAAGGTGGAAAAAAACCTAACCGTTCTTCTATTTCTGCTTGAATTTGTTCACTAGTTCGCATAAGAGGTGCGAGTGGGATGCGGAAGACAGTTTTGACTGGGTATGTATCATCAGCTTCAGCTCAATCGTGCTGCCCATAGTAACGACTTTGAGCTTAACAATCTCTCAACTAGACGCCTCAATCTGAGTCAGTTAACAAATATTTCTTAAAGATTTCTGCTCGCCATGTAAATAGCATCACCAAGAGTTATTAGTTTAACTGGCTTTACTACGTCTTGTGGCAGCTAGGCAGAATGGTTCTGCGGCGGGGCAGGCAACGCATGTTGTTTTGCCACAAGCACCAGAGGCAAATTCTATGTTTTTAGGCTTAATTTGGCAGTCAAAGCTTCTGTAGAGGCATTGTGCTAGAAACATCGTGCAGGGGTAAGCCGATTCCTTAACGCTATCCAGCACCAATCAAGAAACAATTTACAGCTCTTTTACAGATCTAGAAATAAGAAATGACTCACGTCAAAGCGATCGCATTTCCTAGCTTTCCGCCAACCTTAAATCAGATCTAAATCCATCAGGATTAATCAAAGAGTTCTTTATCTACATCCTTGTTAAACTGGAATTATTTTCTTTAACTAGGATTTGATTCTTCTGGTTTTATTTCAACACATCTGTTCCAATATTAATTAATTCACCATTTTAGGAATCCTTGTGCCAGAACACTGAGTTGCGGAATTCAATTTATCCCTTTAGAGAAATATTTAAAGAGCAAATTCATTTAGGCTGGCTCACTCCTTCGCTCGGTCATAAATTCAAAAGCCACAGATCTAACAACTCTCTAACTGTCACCAGCTATGCCAAAAAACAAAAGCTGATTTTTAGTTCCATCGCAAGCTTCTAGAGATTTCAATCCCCTTGTTAACCTTATCTTTACGCTTTAGTTGTATTCTTTTCTCGTTTGCTAAATAAGCAGTCCAGCAAAATTACTCCGAACCTGACAATGGCGCTTCACTTTAACTTTGCTCATCGAGCTTTTCTGACTTCCGCGATCGCCCTGACGGTCGGTTTGGCTTCCTGCCAACAAACTCCCCCCAGCGGTCCTCAAGGTAGCAGCCCCGCACCCGCTGGCAATACTGCCGCCAACGGCAATGCAGGTGGTGGTCAAACCATTGCTTTAAGTGGCGCTGGCGCTAGCTTCCCCGCTCCCTTGTATCAGCGCTGGTTCTCTGAGTACAAGAAGCAAAACCCCACTGTTGAAATCAGCTACCAGTCGGTTGGTAGTGGTGCTGGCGTTAAGCAGTTTTTGGCCGAAACAGTAGATTTCGGAGCCTCAGACGCACCCCTCAAAGAAGATGAGCGGCAAGGATTTCCGGCTAAGCGGGGCCAAGCCATTCAAATTCCTATGACAGGTGGTGCTGTTGTCTTTGCCTACAATCTAGATGGCGTTGACAACCTCAAGCTATCGCGCGAAGCCTACTGCGGCATTGTGCAAGGCGATATTAAAACCTGGAATGATCCCAAGATTGTCCAAGACAACCCTGGTGTAAATCTACCCAGCAACCCCATCACCTTTGTTCACCGCTCTGATGGTAGCGGTACCACCTTTATCTTTACAACTCACCTGAAAGCAGCTTGCCCCAATTGGACTGCGGGTGCCTCTAAAGCTGTACAGTGGCCCGCTGGCTTTGTCGGTGCTAAAGGCAACGAAGGTGTCACCGCTCAGGTGCAGCAAACTCCCGGTGCAGTTGGCTATACCGAGTACTCCTACGCCAAAGAGAACAACCTCAAATCAGCTACGCTACAAAATAAGGGGGGTGAATTTATTGCACCTAGCCCTGAAGCATCTGCAAAAGCATTTGCTGGCGTGACCGTTCCAGAAGACTTTTCTCTGGTGATTCCTGATCCAGAAGCTAAAGACGCTTATCCCATTAATGGTTTGACCTGGTTGCTGGTTTACAGCCAGTACGACGACCCAGCCAAAGCAGATGCGTTGAAAAACATGGTCAAGTGGGCACTCTCTAATGGCGACCAGTATGCTCAGGAGTTAGGCTATGTGCCCCTACCCGATGAGCTGGCCAACCGAGTTGTCGCAACTCTTGATACCATTAAGGTTGCCGCTGCAACTCCGGCACAATAAGCTATTTGGTGCTATTTAGTTTCCGTAGGTAGCTCTTCAGTACCTACGGAACGTCTTTAATTAGTAGAGGAAATCATGACTTTGCTGGTCAGAGATTCTCAGGAGACAATTCATCAACGGTCTCCAATCTCCCGGTATGTGAATATTGGCTTTAAGTGGCTCACTGGCTTCTTTGCAGTGGCAATTGGTTTAACGCTATTGGCGATCGCCTGGCAGGTTGCCAACCAGTCCTGGCCTGCAATCCAGCAATTTGGCTTGGGTTTTCTGACCTCTAGCGCCTGGAATCCGGTTGAAGATCAGTACGGAGCTTGGCCATCGATCTACGGAACTTTAGTCAGCTCCTTTATTGCTCTGTTGCTATCGTTACCCATCGGTGTAGGCGTGGCTCTGTTCCTCAGCGAGGATTTTTTGCCACCCCGCATCCAGCAGCCTTTGGTATTTCTCATTGAGTTGCTCGCAGCCATTCCCAGTGTTGTTTATGGCTTATGGGGCATTTTTGTCCTCATTCCTTTGGTCGGCAAACTGGCTCTTTGGCTGCACCAGCACTTGGGCTGGGTTCCCTTCTTTAGCACCCCTCCACGGGGACCGGGGATGTACATCGCAGGAGTCATCCTGGCTATTATGACTCTGCCGATCATTGCAGCTATTTCCCGCGATGCTTTAGTGGCGGTGCCTTCTGAGTTACGGCAAGCTTCCTATGGTTTGGGCGCGACTCGCTGGGAAACCATCTTCAAAGTCATGCTACCTTCCGCTTTCTCTGGCATTGTTGGGGCGACGATGCTGGGATTGGGCCGAGCCTTGGGTGAAACAATGGCGGTCACGATGGTGATTGGCAACGCCAACACGGTCAGCCCATCAATTTTCTCTCCAGCCACCACGATCGCCTCACTCTTGGCGAATCAATTTGCTGAGGCATCAGGGCTGCAAATTTCGTCACTGATGTACACCGCCTTAATTTTGTTTGCCTTAACGCTGGTAGTCAATATTCTGGCTGAACTCTTGGTCCGCTCAATGAGGCAGAGCCTTTAGTATTGAGGCTGAATTGGCTCACTTAAAGATTTAGTCAAAATCGAGATCTAGCAAGTAGTCGCTTATATGGCTGATTTCCCCACTCCTTCACCGCCTCCATTTTCGCCGCGCAGCTTAATGCGGTCTCGGACCTCACCTCGGACTTTGTTCTCCGCCGCCATGACTGGGTTGGTGTTTATTGCCGCCGCGATCGCCTTATTGCCTTTGGTGGCAGTGCTGACCTATGTCATTCTCAATGGAGCCGATCGCCTGAGCTTAGATTTATTCACCCAATTGCCACCTCCACCACTCGTCAAAGGAGGCGGATTTGGCAATGCCATTCTGGGCACCTTGCTCACTGTCGGCATTGGAGCCGCCATTAGCATCCCTGCCGGAATTTTAGGCGCGATCTTTCTCTCAGAATTTGCTAGAGATACCACCCTCGCTTCTTGGGTTGACTTCTTTAACAACGTCCTCAGTGGTGTCCCTTCAATTGTGGTTGGGGTTTTTGCCTACAGTGTCGTGGTGCTGACTACAGGCACTTTCTCTGCCCTGGCTGGAGGTGTCGCTCTTGCCGTTCTAATGTTGCCAATCGTGGTTAGAACTGCAGCTGAGGCACTAGAATCAGTGCCGAATGAAATTCGCCAGGCTGCTGTGGGGTTAGGAGCCACTGAATTTCAAACTGTAGCCCGTGTCGTCTTGCCCGCGGCGATCCCAGCAATTTTGACTGGGGTGATGCTGTCGGTGGCTAGGGCTGCCGGAGAAACCGCACCCCTAATTTTCACCGCCTTATTTAGTCAGTATTGGGCGCGGGGCGTGATGCAACCAACTCCCACCCTATCTGTTCTGATCTTCAACTATGCCATTACGCCTTACAAGAATCAGCAAGAGCTAGCTTGGGCAGGCTCCCTAGTCCTCGTGGCTTTGGTACTAGTCACTAGCATCTTGGCTCGTTGGCTGACTCGACGTAAGGCTTAACCCCAGATTGATGAATTTTACTCAGCCACACGAAAAGAAAGGTTGAATAGAATGTAAGATATCTGTGCGTCCTCAGGAATGTTTGCGATCGCCTGCTTTAAGAGTTGGCTATACCCGGAAATTTGGGTTTCAAGTTTATGACTTAATTGGATAACTACATTTGGTGGCAACGCCTGACGGTGCGAGGTAAGTTGCTAGCTTGCATTTGAATAGAAACATTCTGAATCATTTCAACTAATTAGAGGCGAACTAATCCATTCGGGTTAACTTTATGCATACTCATAGTCCCATTGCCAGTCAGACGGATACCGTTTTACGTGCAGAAAACCTGAACGTTTATTACGGCAGCTTCCGCGCCCTCCGCAATATTTCCTTGGATATTGCCAAAAACCAAATTACAGCTCTTATTGGCCCTTCTGGCTGCGGTAAGAGCACCCTGCTGCGCTGTTTCAACCGTCTCAACGACTTGATTAAGGGATTTAAGGCCGATGGTAGAGTTTACTACCACGCTCAGGACCTCTATGCCTCTGAAGTCGATCCGGTCGAAGTTAGACGCCGAATTGGCATGGTATTTCAGAAGCCCAATCCTTTCCCCAAATCAATTTACGACAACGTCGCCTTTGGTCCTCGACTCGTTGGCTATAAAGGGGATATGGATGAATTGGTTGAGCAATCTCTCAAACAGGCAGCGCTTTGGGGCGAAGTTAAAGACAAACTGCGAGAGAGCGGCTTAGCTTTATCGGGTGGGCAACAACAACGGTTGTGTATTGCCCGTGCGATCGCCGTGCAACCAGATATTATTTTGATGGATGAACCTGCTTCAGCCTTGGACCCCATCTCAACCCTCCGCATCGAAGATTTAATGCAGGAGTTGAAGCAGCAATATACGATCGTAATTGTGACGCACAATATGCAGCAAGCGTCTCGGGCCTCCGATCGCACGGCTTTTTTCAACGTTGAGGAAAACGAGAAAGGCGGGCGCAGTGGTTATCTAGTTGAATACGATCGCACCGAAATCATTTTCCAAAGTCCACAACAGCAGATTACTCAGGAATATGTGAGCGGTCGTTTCGGGTAATCATTAATCATTGCTAGCGCCAAGCTTCAGCCCTAACGAGATTAAATATTTGCATTTAACTGTATCCAGCAATCTTTTTTGTCTGGATTATTTTTTTTGAGAGCAATTTCGTCTTTGCTCTCAATACCTATCTCTTAGGAAGGTGATCCCCTAGTACCGATACAAGATAGGATTAACTTTAATTTTCTGATTTAATCCTGTTCTTTTTCGGTAATACATTATGAAACGCTATCTGTCACGTTTGCTAGCTCTGATTCTAGTGGTTACGGTTGGTCTGGCAGGATGCAGTGGCGACCAGCTCAGCGGCAACTATCGGCAAGATACTCTTACGCTCGTTAACAGTTTGAGAGAAACCATTGAATTGCCTCAAGACGCTCCCAATCGTGTCCCTCTTCAAACAGAAGCTCGCCAGAAAATTAATGACTTCGCCTCACGGTATCGCCGGGATGACTCTGTAACCAAGCTGAGTTCTTTTACGACTATGAGAACTGCTTTGAATGCTCTGGCAGGGCACTATAGCTCTTACCCCAATCGCCCGCTACCGCAAAAGCTTAGAGACCGCTTGCAGCAGGAGTTGACCCAAGTCGAAACGGCTCTCAACCGAGGTGCTTAATTTTTCAGCTTCAGCAGACCCAGTTGGCATCGTAACTTTCGTAGCAGATTTTAAGATCTTCCGTTAGTTAACGTCGCGCGATCGCATTTTTGGCATCATTTCATTTCTATTACAAAATCGCCTTAGGTCCGAGTTGGCTTTGGATCTAGGGCGATTTTGATTTCTCAGGTTTAACCCAAGTTGGCAGTCTTCAGTTGACGACGCTTTGAGCAGGCTCAGAAACCTTCTCGTCTTCCCGTAGCACCTCAGTCAAGATCGAAGCTGGACGCTGTCGATGGGGCCAAGCAAAGGCATGCTTAAAAGCTGCATCTTGGCAAGCTTGAAGTTCCTTAAAACCAATCACATCGTAGGTCAACAGATTTTCGTACTCGAACGGCAAGCGAACATTGTGCAACCCTGCATTATCTGTGCAGATAGCAATATCTACCCCTGCTTCAAAGCAGCGATCGAACACTAGTTTGAGTTGGCGAATGTCCTCTAGAGTGCCCGTCTTGAGATACGTGGTCGGACAGACTTCCAAGCATTGATTTTGCTGAGCCAACTCTGGCAAAAGTTCTGGATATCGCAGCGGAATCTGAATTCCGTGACCAATCCGCATCAAATAAGGTAGTAGTTCTGGGTAACTGCCATCTGTGGTTTCGTACACATGCCCAGTAGTGTTGAGTCCCAGCGATCGCGCGTAGGCATACAACTCCGTAAACTCATCAAGCCGCTCCGCATAATAGGCATCGCCCCCAGCTAAATCAATGCCACAAACATAGGTGCGATTTTGAGCTGCTAATTCCACGATGGCTCGGTTTACGGCATACGGTAAGCGGGAGTGCATGCACAAGATCTGGCTCGTCACGATCGGGTATTCACTCAGCTGACTAGCCTGCCCTACAATCTCGACAATTTGAGCCATCTGGTCGATCCGCTCAGTTTGGGGCAAATGGTCCGGCGTTCGCAAATAAGGGGTATAGCGCAACTCTAAATACGCGAGATTCTCAAAGATATAAGCGCCCCGAATCAAGCGGTAGATAAAGTAAGGTAATGTCTTGGCACTCTGGACATTTTCTACCAGCGTATGTAATTCTAGATACTCATCTAGGGTTTTACGAGGCCGAGTGTAGAATTCCTCAAACTCTGGGTACTCTGGAAAGCGTTGAGCTAAATCCGACTGACTGCGATGAAAGTAGCGCCAGAGCACCCGTGGGACAACTGAACCGCCTAAGTGACGGTGTAGCTCAGCATATAAAGACACGGCAACCTCATTCAAAAAATAAGTTGACAATCGCCTGCCTGTCTTAGGAAAAAGAGCACAGTTAGATTAAATCAGCTAACTGCACCCCTCTGGTCCCAGTCAGCAGCTGCCATTAAATTGTGTAAATCCTTCTTCAACTATAGACAAATCTATGGAAGACCGGAGGGTTTCTAAAATGGCTCTCAACAGATTTTTCAACTTCTATCTTGAGGTTGACACTTGTTACGTTGGTTGCCGATAATCGTAATTTGTGTGAAGTCTAGCACTAGAAAAACCCTTGGCTAACGTAGTTGTAATTGGGGCCCAGTGGGGCGACGAAGGAAAAGGTAAGATTACCGACCTGCTCAGCAAATCAGCAGATGTTGTTGTACGTTACCAAGGGGGTGTCAATGCTGGGCACACCGTGGTGGTTAAGGACAAAACTTTTAAGCTGCATCTGATCCCTTCTGGCATCCTTTATCCCGACACAGAATGCATTATTGGATCGGGTACGGTTATTGATCCCAAAATCTTGATTGAGGAATTGGATCAGCTCGATAAGTTGAATGTTTCAACTAAAAATCTCTTGATCTCCGAAACTGCCCATGTAACGATGCCTTACCATCGCTTGATTGACCAAGCATCGGAAGAGCGGCGCGGCAGTCACAAAATTGGCACCACGGGGCGTGGAATTGGTCCCACCTATGCTGATAAGTCCGAGCGGACGGGCATCCGGGTGATGGATTTGATGAATGCAGAATCCCTCCGGAAGCAGCTGAATTGGGCGATCAACTACAAGAACGTCATTTTAGAAAAGCTGTATAACTTGCCACCGCTCGATCCAGAAGCAGTGATTGCTGAGTATCTGGAATATGCTGAGCGGTTGCGGCCTCATGTCGTCGATTGCTCACTCAAGATTTACGATGCCATTCAACGCCGTCGCAACATTTTGTTTGAAGGTGCCCAAGGCACGCTCCTCGACCTAGACCACGGTACTTATCCTTACGTCACTTCCTCTAATCCGGTAGCGGGTGGCGCTTGTGTCGGCGCTGGCGTTGGCCCTACCATGATCGATCGCGTGATTGGGGTGGCGAAAGCTTATACAACTCGCGTCGGTGAAGGCCCTTTCCCCACTGAACTTGATGGAGAAGTGGGTGAGTTGCTCTGCGATCGCGGTGCAGAATTTGGCACCACCACGGGTCGGAAGCGGCGTTGCGGCTGGTTTGATGCCGTGATTGGTCGCTACGCCGTTCGCATCAACGGCTTAGACTGCTTGGCTATCACTAAGCTAGACGTGCTGGATGAGTTGGACGAAATCAAAGTTTGCGTCGCCTACGAGATTGAAGGTCAACGCTGCGAAGACTTCCCTAGTAGTGCTCGTCGCTTTGCTCACTGCAAACCCATCTACAAGAGCCTCCCTGGCTGGAAGCAATCAACGGCTGATTGCCGCTCTCTAGAGGATCTGCCGAAGCAAGCCTTAGACTACCTGAAATTCTTGGCTGAGTTGATGGAAGTGCCGATCGCGATCGTATCTCTAGGGGCAAGTCGCGACCAAACCATCATTGTGGAAGACCCCATTCACGGACCGAAGCGAGCTTTGCTCTACGCTAACGGTGCGGCTGTTGCTGCTGAGGTCTAGAACACACGCTTTCTAGCATGACTGCACTTTATGGGCACCTATACACCTGCCGTTAGCAGGATTTAAGTTACTGTGCTCTGCGTTAGCCTGAAGGGCCATAGCGGAGCACAGTTTTTTTTATGCTACTGAACCTGGAGTGTCAAAAACGGGAGTCTGGAACTAAGCCGGGAGCGCTACGACGTGCTGGCAAGACTCCTGCTGTTTTGTATGGACATAAAGGGGCAGAGTCAATTTCCTTAACCTTGGATGCCAAAGTAGCGGAAAGCTTAGTTGATAAAGCCACTCTGAACAATACATTGGTGCAGCTGAGCATTCCCAGCTTAGGGTGGAGTGGCAAGACGTTGCTCCGCGAAGTTCAAACTCACGCTTGGAAGCCGTCAATTTATCACCTCAGCTTCTTTGCGATTGAGTCGCAATCTAGCATTCACGTTCAGGTACCTATCCATCCCACGGGTGAAGCCCCAGGAGTCAAGCTGGAGCAAGGTTCTCTGGATACAGTTTTAACGGAAGTGCAGATCCAATGCCCTCCTGGAAGTATTCCTGACTTTATTGAAGTGGATATTTCCGAGCTTCATGTGGGCGATATGGTACATATCAGCGATCTAAAATTGCCTGATGGTGCCGTTGCGCTAGAAGATCCAGCGCAGGTAGTCATGATCGTCATCGGACCTAGAAGCACTGCGGCAGCAGAGCAAGACGAAGCAACAACTACGGAATCAGCTGCCGCTACATAAGTCTGAAATACAAGTTTCGAGCCAAACAGAGTTATAAGAGCCAGGGTTACACCTGGCTTTTTTGTGGGAGCTTTTTGATTAGGTAGGTTGTTTTGGGCTGAATTTACTGGATATTAGAGAGTATGACAGACACTTCTCTTCCCCCTTTTATTCAACAGATGCTGGAGCCAGGATTTTATCCCCATCCTGTCGTAGAGCCGATCCAGCTAATTCAGACTCACGTTTCCTATGTACTGCTGACAGGTGACTATGCTTATAAAGCCAAAAAACCCGTTAACTTTGGCTTTTTAGACTTCGATACGCTGGAGAAACGCCATCACTTCTGCGAAGAAGAACTGCGCCTCAATCAACGCGGTGCAGCAGAGCTGTATATCGAGATTCTGCCCTTGACGCAGAGTGGCGATCGCTATACCCTAGGTGGCTCCGGCGCTCCGGTCGAGTATGTGCTCAAGATGCGGCAGTTTCCCCAAGAAACGCTATTCACGAATTTGTTCGATCGCGGAGAGTTAACCGCAACCCGTTTGGTAGAGTTGGCCCAAGAACTCGCAAGTTTTCATGCTAAGGCAGCTAGTAGCGACTATATCCGGAGCTTTGGTGAGGTAGACCAGATCCGAGTCGCGATCGATGAAAACTACGACCAAACCCAGGGCTATGTAGGCGGGCCGCAGACTCAGCAGCAACTCGACGAAACTCGCAGCTACACCGATCGCTTGTTTGCAGAACAGAAAACTCTGTTCGACAGTCGTATTCAGAACGGCTGGATTCGTGAGTGTCACGGTGACGTGCATTTGCGGAATATTTGCCTGTGGCAAGACAAGATTTTGCTGTTCGACTGCATTGAGTTCAACGAGCCGTTTCGCTTTGTTGATGTCATGTTCGATGTCGCTTACATCGTCATGGACCTTGATGCCCGCGATCGCTCCGACCTAAGCAATATCTTCTTAAACGCTTATGTAGAGCAAACGGGAGACTGGGAAGGGTTGCAAGTTCTACCTTTCTATCTCAGTCGACAATCTTATGTCCGGGCCAAAGTCACTTCGTTCTTGCTAGATGATCCGGCTGTCCCGGAAGCCGAGAAGCAAGCCGCTGCTGAAACCGCCGCCCGCTATTACCGTTTAGCTTGGCAGTATACCCAACCGCAGCAGGGGCGATTGATTTTGATGTCTGGGTTGTCTGGCTCTGGCAAGAGTACTACGGCGCGCCAAGTGGCAGGAGAAATTGGCGGTATTCACATTCGCTCTGATGCGGTGCGGAAACATTTGGGTGGCATTCCTCTCCAGCAACGGGGTGGCGCTGATCTGTATACGCCAGAGATGACCCAGAAAACCTACGATCGCCTACTCAAACTTGGCACGACCCTAGCAGCTCAAGGCTTCCCGGTGATTCTGGATGCTAAGTACGATCGCCAAGCTTTACGAGCTGAGGCGATCGCTCAAGCCCAAGCTCATCAATTGCCGCTGCAAATTCTTTATTGCACGGCTCCAGAAGCTGTGTTGCGCGATCGCTTGCAGCAACGCACCCATGACATCGCGGATGCCACGGCAGATTTACTCGCTCAACAGCAGATGGACCCCTTTACAGCGGATGAGCAAGCTTTCGTGACCACCCTAGACACCACGAAAGACTTAACATCCTTGCTCACGTAGGTTCTGCAATCCCCGTAGGGATAGGAGAAAAAGACGGTGGCCAAGTCTTCTAGGTTTTCAGGCGGATTTGCAGTAGGACTGAAGTGGTCTTTATTCTTTCTGCTCTGCTTTTTCATCCTGGGTTACTCCGCCGTCTTTAGTGTCCTTCTCGCCTCAATGGGAGGATTTGCCACTAGCTTGATCACAGATTGGTGGAATGCTAAAGCTGATCCTCAACCTGCGACAACTTCAGATGCCGTAGGCAACCAAGCGAATCAGCCTAAAGCAGAACGAGTCCTGACCCGCGCTGAAAAATGGCAACGAGCCACTGGCACTCATCGCAGGCGTCTCCCCAGATTAAAGTGGCCGTTTGGCAAAAGGTAAAATCAAGCTCATGACTAACTCCCCCAATAAAGTACAGCGATGGTTAGCCTGGGGCTTGCCTTTTCCGCTAATTGTGCTTAATGCTTGGGTTGCCCTTCAGGTATTTGAGTATTTTGAGCCACTCGTGACCGTAGTTGGCCTCGGTGTTTTGTTAGCTTTCGTCTTAAACTACCCCGTGCGTTTTTTGCATCAACGCGGCATGAAACGCAATCGAGCCGTTTTCTTAACGTTCTCCGTGGCGCTCCTTGTGGTGATTGGGGTGGGGGTGACGCTGATTCCCATTGTGCTAGAGCAACTGAGCGAAGTGATCAGAGTTTTGCCGAGTTGGATTAATTCAGGCAGTACTAAACTGGAGCGCTTGAACCAATGGCTAGAGACTCGCAATTTGCCCATCGACTTCAGTCATTTGGCCACTCAGTTGACCGATCGCTTCCCAGATGAGGTACAAGCCCTAGCCGAAGAATTGCTTACCTTAGCTTTGGACACCGTCAACAGCGTCTCCGACGTACTACTGACGGCTGTGCTGACGTTTTACTTATTGCTAGATGGCGATCGCCTCTGGAACGGTTTGTTTCGTCGCTTGCCGAGTCGGTTTGGGGTGCCCATTCAGCGATCGCTCCAACAAAACTTTCAAAACTATTTTCTCGGTCAGGTTACGCTTGCGGCCCTCGTCGGCACTGCTATGACTCTGGCTTTTTTAGCGCTGCGGCTGAAATTTGGCTTGCTATTCGGCCTTGGGATCGGCGTTATGACCTTGATTCCCTTTGGCGATGTCCTAAGTTTCGTGCTGGTGGGCCTCTTGGTGGCTTCGCATGATTTTTGGTTGGGTGCCAGAACGTTAGGAGTGGCTGTGGTGGTCGATCAAGTGATTGACCAAGCGATCGCCCCAAGATTAATCGGCAGCTTTACAGGTTTAAGCCCCATTTGGGTGATTGCTGTCTTGGTCATTGGCACGAAAGTTGGTGGCTTACTGGGTCTCCTGATTGCTGTTCCCATTGCCAGCTCGATCAAAAGTCTTTTGGATATTAGCTTCCAGCCTGTTCCAGAAGATAATGGCCGCGAACTTGAGCCATCCAATTTCAATCCCATGCAGCTAACTCCTGCAGAATCAGATCCTCGCTCGTAAGGCGAAGCCTTCAGCAGAGGTTCTTTGGAGGGTTACAAGGTCGCTTGTCCAAGACTTCGCCCTGATCAATTCAATCGATCGCCTATGTTTTTATTTCTGTCGAAGTTGCTGCCTTTATTCCTCTACCCGTTAGGGCTGAGCTGTCTGCTGTTGGTGGTGGCCTTGTTGACGTTTTGGAAGCGGCCTCGAATTGCGGCTGGTGCGATCGCTCTGGCCCTCACCATTCTGTTGTTAGGGGGCAATGGTTGGGTTGCCAATCAGTTAGTGCGATCGCTGGAGTGGCAAAATTTACCAGCGGCAGAATTGCCTCAAGCAGATGCGATCGTGGTGCTAGGGGGTGCGACTAAGTCTGTTGCCAAACCCAGACCTGGCGTGGATTTGAGTGAAGCAGGCGATCGCGTGGTCTATGGGGCGCAACTGTATCGCGAGGGGAAAGCGCCACTTTTGATTCTGAGTGGCGGGCGGATTAACTGGCGGGGTGGGGGATCTCCGGAATCAGCGGATATGGCGGCATTAGTGAAGAGTTGGGGCGTACCTGAGTCAGCGATTCTGCAAGATCCGCGATCGCTGAATACCTATGAGAATGCCGTTAATGTGAAGCAGATTCTAAAATCACGCGACATTAAGCGAGTTTTGCTCGTCACTTCGGCCATGCACATGCCGCGATCGCGACTCATTTTCCAGCGTCAAGGTATTGAAGCAATTCCTGCACCCACTGACTTCTTGGTCACTGAGCTAGAAATGCAAGAGCTACAGAGCAGCCCAGAAGCACTCTTGCTCAATCTCATCCCTGATGCTGATCGGCTACAACAATCTTCTCGCGTCCTGAAGGAGTATTTAGGATTAGCAATTTATCGGCTACGCGGTTGGCTGTAGGTGACAAATTAACTACCCTCTCCCATTAGTCCCTACAGTCACGACCACTTCTGAAGTAGAACTGATGTCAGATACTACAGGACACATTACTTGCAGCCGCAGCGTATTGCGGAATTCAGGAGCGAGGTAGCGCTGTTGAATGGGTTGCCAACTTTGCCACAGTTGCAGTTTTCGTTGTTGAATTTGCTCATCTAAACTCGGTAGCGCTGTGGCTAAGTCTGACTCTAACTCAGCACTCAAAAACTCGCTCAACACTGAATAATCTTGAATCTGACCTAGCACTTCCTGAATATTCTTAAAGTCTTCGACTTGAGCGGCATAGGCAGGATCATAGAAGTCGGTGAAGAATTCCGTTTGATAGCGTACTCGCTTCAGCTGCTTACGCAGGTCATGCAGTTGCGTTTCTTGGTCTGCCAATAACGCTTGAATGACTTTGGTATCTGACTTTGATGAGGATTGATTTTGAGCTAGATTCGCTCCGACTAGCCAACCGGGATGCAGCAGCAGTTGACTGATTAGCGGCAGTAATAAATCAGGCAGCACTTTGAGAATAGGTTGCTCAGCGATCGCTTGATACTCGGGGTGTTTAACCCAACGGGAAAAGGCTTTCTTGAACTTTTGGTAGTGGCCGCGATGTAAGGTTTTTTCTAGTTCAGCGAAGTGGTGCGATCGCCGCTTTTGTAGTTTTCTAAAAACGGCATCTAACTCTTTTTGCTCTGCTTTTTTAAGTGAGGGATAGTAACGATTTTTTAACTCTGGTTGCAGAACATCTAAATCTCGTACTGCTCCTAATTTCTTGGCGATTTTACTAATTTGAGGAATATTAGCTGCCTTGGGTAAATCTAAGGCAGGGCCAAACACTTGTAGGGCAGTCCGGAGACGGCGCATGCCAACTCGCATTTGATGTAAATGCTCTGGTTCTGAGTCTTGCAGTACTGCTGCTTCGGGCTTTACAGATTTTTTGAAGTGCTGCTGAATGGCTTGATGAGCATATTCTCCCAAGGTCGCTGCTCTGACGGGTGTCTGGATTTTCATATCGCTTCGTTACAACTCAAAGAATTATCAGAATGAAAAATCTTATCGAATTTTTGTTAACCTTTGACTACCATTTTGTTGATTTCAGCCAGGTAATTGCTCAGCCCTAAGATAGTTAGTTTGAAACTTTGTCTGCCAATACGCGTATTGGAGGAGGGTTTGGTAAACGAGCGCTTTTCTCAGCGAGCCTGTCGTCTAGGGCTGGGGTGGTTAAACTATAAAAGTATGGTTTTATCTCTATCAGAAATTTCAGATAAAGTTAACAAATTATTTATTCAAAGTAAATTAAAACTTCTAGAGTTAGTTATTTAGATGTCTCAGCCTTTACATTGGGTCGTCCCAGCTCCTCCACCGGACACTGAATTCTTTGCGGTCTATCAAGCCACCCATGAGTTTTATCGGGAAGCACAACATCGAGAGGCGTTGGAGGAGTATTACGAATGGTACGAACAAACGGCTGCTGCTCACCGCCGCGAGTTTGAGAAGATGCGGGGAGATGTGAATATTTTTGGCTGGTTTAGTCGGCGCGATCGCTAGTATCCAGCCTCCTGTTAGAACCGATAGCTTGGGGGCACCTGCCCCCAAACCCCCGCTGAGAGAGTTGCGTCCCCAGCCTCCGTCCAGAAGGTTTTGTAAAATTTTTTGGTGGAGAAGGTAAAAAGCAAAGACCCCTGATGTTTCTAGCAATGAGAAATCAATCAGGGGTTAGCAAGTGATGAGTTTTATCTCTGAGCTTGAGCTGGCGTAGGAGGCTTTCTCCTGGGAACAGAACTATGCGGTTACTTCTAGTTCTACTTCTTGCAGGTGAGCGCGGAATTTTTTGTCAAATTTGACTTGGATGGGTAAGTTGGCACTGACGGGTCGGCCCTGCCACTCCTTGACGACAGCTACTACTTCGCCTTCCTGACCTTTGATATCAAATGCTTGATTGCGATGGTCAGGATGATGGTACACAATGACGGATTCTTTGACGCGAACGCGATCGCCAACTTTCATAATCCTCGTGTTTCCTCTTCAACAACCTGAACCAATGCAGCGCTTAACCGTAGATAGCGCTTGCAGACAACCTTTTTATCTTCACATAAGAGTGGCACTTTCCTATCAATTAGTCGGGGAACCGGGGGGTAAAGCTTGGTTGAGGGGGTTGGGTAAACGTTGGCGCAATTGCTGGAAGCCTTGCGGGTTGAGTTGTGACCAAGCAATTAAACCAGCGGTACCGCCACCAGCTAACAAGATTAATAAGCTGAGGACGACGACAAAGCGGTTGCGTTTGCGAGTTACTGTACTGACCGGAGCAGCAGTGGCGGGGGTTTCGGCTTCATCTGATTCGCCATAGAGCAACGCTTTGGAGGCTTCGGACATATCTGCGGGCCAACCACTCGTTGCATTGGTCGCTCGTTTGGGATCAAACCAGTTGAGCTGGAAGTCAGAGGAGACTCGACAGTGCATTAACACAACAGAGGTGTTGTCGTAGCCGTTGTGTTGGTTGGCTAAATCGATCAAGGCTTGAACTGCGGCTGACAGAGACAATTTACCTCGCAGCACAGGTTCGGCGTAATCAAGCCAAGCTCGCTCAATCAAGCCGTTATCGCTGAGGCCATCGGAGCAGAGCAAAAGCAATCCATCTTCTTCGACAATGAAGCGCTGCACAGTGGGTCGAAGAAATTCGGCATCTCTGGTGCCTAGGGCTTGTGTTAATCCGCCTGCATCAGGTCTGTGTAGCGCTTCGCGATGTAAACTACGGCCCAACCGAACTTCTCTGGTGGCTACGTCATCGTCCAAGGTCAACAGATGGCAGTAGTGAGGGGTGATCCAGTAAGCACGGCTATCTCCGACATTGGCGATGTATAGCTCATGGGCATTATCAGCAGTTGCACCTGTAGTCAGTTTGACTCGCTGCGGCAACTGAAGCGCCATGACTAGGGTTGTGCCCATGCGCTGTCGCGATTCTCGCCCTTGGGTGTCGTTTTGAGCGCAAATCAAGTTATTCACGACGCGAATGGCTGCTTCTAGCTGTTCCATGATCAGCTCTGGTGACAGCAGTTCTTCCTGTTCTTCTACCTCTGTTAAAAAGGCGCGAATTTGGAGCTTGAGCGATCGCACTGCCAACTGACTCGCCACTTCCCCGCCTTCATGTCCACCAATGCCATCACAAACGATCGCCAGGTGGGGCACTAATTTCTCTTTGGGACGGGCTTGGCCTTCTCGCAAGTCGGGTACCGTGGGGAAGTAAGCATCTTCATTCAGCGATCGCTGCTTGCCTGTATCCGACTCGCCGAGTAACTTGAGCTGGAGCGGCAATTGAGAAGATTGTTCTAGCAATAACTGGTTGAGTTGCGTGACCACACTGGCAAGCGAGGCTTCCGCTGTACGTAACGGGTGCAAGACGGTTTGCAGCGGTTGAGCCACGACCACTTGAGCTTCGGAAGCCCAGGCAAAGAGAAATTCGCCAAATTCTTCTAGGGTGGGAGGCTGAGGCAACTTGCGGCTGAGGAGCGATCGCGGTTGGGCATCTGATTCAGGTTGGTCGGCATACAACTCGCGCAGGCGGACGCGCCAGCCTTCTACTCGCAAGTTTTCTGGAATCATTAAACTGGAGGCCACGCCTTGCTCAGCTAACGGTTGCCACAATTGCAGCAATTGCCACAGCCAATAGACTTGGCGCAGGGAGGTGGTTTGCGGCCAGACTTCGGCCATTGAGGGGTGTAAGCTCCCGCCTGAGTCGATGGCGGCGTTGTCCAGCAGTGCAATATCCCACTGGGTTGCTTCTTCTCGGCTGGAAGCGAACCCGTACAACTCTGGCACATGCAACCGTTGAGGATAGAGATGCAGATAAGCGAGTAAGTCATCTGGCCAAGCAGGAGGAAGGTGGGGCAGCAATCCAGGTTGGGTGTCTAGCCAAATCTGTGGGGTCAAAACGTAGTATCTGCCTAGAACCAACTCCTGTGGCGATCGCTGAGTCGCGCTGCTGCCACTGGCCCAGAGGTAGCGATAGATGAGCGGTGTTTCACAATGGGCACAAAGCTTCTGGCCTAGCGAATTCTGTGGATTAGCACAGGCTAGGTTAGGGCAAGAAATTTTTAGCTCAGAATTGCTCATGCGTTCGCACACCCTAAAGCTAAGTGGATCAAAGGGCTAGAGGCCTAAAAGGTTGGGATAGATTGGTTGTGACAACACTAATCCCACCAGCCTACCCCATCATTATCTAAGCCTAGTACTTCACCAAATTAGATTTTCAGGGTTGAGTGGAGCGGGTTTCGCCAGCCCCACTCAACCCCAACCAGCACAATTAATGCGGCGGAATCCGAGGTTGAAGTTACAAGACAGCAATCATAGCAGGGTTAGGGGCTACCAGACATTTGCGATCGCGGCAACCAAGCTGGAATTGGGATCAGTGGAATTGAATCTATCTTTATCGCGCTGCACAGGATATGGGTATGCCTTTCGGTCCTACAGTGATTTGGTTGCTGGCAGGAGTCGGATTTTGTTTAGTAGAGCTATTGTTACCGACGGCATTTGTCGCCTCAATGATGGGTGTGAGTGCGTTTATCGTCGCCCTGATTTCATTAGTTTTGCCGCAGCTTAGTTGGCAAATTATCCTCTGGATGGCCATTTCGGTAGCGCTGGTAGTTTTGGTGCAACGTTGGGTACCCAAGCAGAAGGCCTCAGCGATCGCAGATGCCACAGAGGCAGAAACTTTAACCGAGATTTTGCCCGGAAAAACGGGTCGGGTGCTCTACGAAGGCAATTCCTGGCAGGCCCAGTGTGATGATGAAACGCTGGCGATCGCGCCTCAGCAAAAAGTCTGTGTAGTCGGTCGTAAAAGCACGACTCTGCTGGTCATGCCAGAAAACTTACTGCATCACTAGAGCCGAATCTGCATTCGGTTGATTTGCTTTTTCAAGCTTCAGGAGAATCCAAAATGAACCAATTTATCTTAATGCTCGTTCTCGCCCTAGGGGGTGTGGGGCTTTCCGGCGTCAGAATTCTGAGCCAAGGGAATGAAGCGCTCGTTGAAACCCTGGGACGCTACAACGGCAAAAAACTCAAACCAGGTCCAAATTTCGTCTTTCCTGGTTTGGATCGCGTGGTGTTCAAAGAAACCATCCGCGAAAAGGTTTTAGACATTCCTCCCCAACAATGCATTACCCGTGACAACGTATCCATCACCGTGGACGCCGTAGTCTACTGGCGCATTATCGACATGGAGCGGGCCTGGTACAAGGTGGAGAACCTCAAGTCGGCAATGGTAAACATGGTGCTGACCCAGATCCGGGCCGAAATGGGCAAGCTGGAACTCGACGACACCTTCACGGCGCGATCGCAAATTAGTGAGCTGCTGCTCCGGGAGCTAGACATTGCTACTGACCCGTGGGGTGTAAAGGTCACTCGGGTAGAGTTGCGAGACATCGTGCCTTCCAAAGCGGTGCAGGAATCGATGGAATTGCAAATGTCTGCAGAGCGACGGAAACGCGCCTCTATCCTGACATCAGAAGGCGAAAGAGAATCAGCCGTCAACTCTGCCAGAGGTAAGGCAGAAGCTCAAGTGTTGGATGCGGAAGCCAGACAAAAAGCAGTCATCTTAGAAGCCGAAGCTCAACAAAAAAGCATTATCCTCAGAGCCCAAGCGGAGCGGCAACAGCAAGTGCTCAAGGCTCAAGCCACTGCCGAAGCACTTCAGATTGTGGCCAAAACCCTTAAAACTGACCCCGATGCTCACGAAGCGCTGCAATTTTTACTAGCGCAACACTATCTAGAAATGGGCACCACTATTGGCAGCAGCGGCAGCAGCAAGGTGATGTTTATGGACCCCCGCAGCATTCCTGCCACCTTAGAAGGGATGCGATCGATCGTGGGAGATGGCAGCACTCACGCTAACAACCACAACTCCAAGCTTGATCCTGCTGCTAATCTAGGGCTTTCTTAACCTCAAGTAGCACCTCTGCGATCGCTGGCTAAAACACTGCTTAGAGCACTACTTGCGAAGCTAACTAACCACCCCGCTAGCACTGTGAGCCGCTTGGCAGGGATCGCAGAGGCCAAAAAACTCCAGGGTATGGTAGTAGATCTTGAACTGATGTGATTGTTGGAGCTGCGTCTCTAGCTCGTGTACTGGACATTCATGAATGGGAATTGAGGCACCACATTGTAAGCAGGTGAGGTGGTGCTTATCTTGCTGCAAACAGCTATACAACGATTCACCACTGGCTAACGTGCGTACCTGTATCACACCCTCTAATTTCAAAGCGTCTAGGGAGCGATAGACCGTAGCAAGCCCCATGCTCTGACTTTGACTCCGCAATTCCACGTAGAGATCTTGGGCAGAAACGGCTCGATTTAGGGTCTTCAATAGGGCTAAAATACGCTCCTGGCTGCGGGTGCGTTGAGCTTTCATATACAAACAATTCTCAAGCGTTATGTTGGGTAGGGACGCAGTTTGTCCTTTCCTTCAAGCTAAACCATATAGACTGCACAAATGGGAAATCGCAGCCTTAGAATAGGAAGGCTGTGGTGTACAAACCGTCTATTCACTCTTTTAGTTAAGGCGCTGCTGTGACTCGAAAGTATCAGGCTCGAATCTATGTTACTCTCCGTCCCTCCGTACTAGATCCAGCCGGGACGGCAGTGCAATCTGGATTGCAACACATGGGCTACGACAATGTGGAGCAAGTCCGAATCGGCAAATATGTGGAACTGACCCTGACGGCAGCAGATGAAACCGCAGCTCGACAGCAGTTGGATCGAGTGTGCGATCAACTTTTAGCGAACCCGGTGATTGAGAACTATCGCTTCGAACTCACCGAATCAGCCACCCTCAACTCAGGGGTAACCGCATGAAGTTTGGCGTTGTTGTATTTCCTGGCTCGAATTGCGATCGCGACGTTGCCACCGTTACCGAAGGCTTACTTCAGCAGCCAACGCGCATGGTTTGGCATGAGGAAAGCGACATTTCCGATTTAGATGTGGTAGTAGTTCCCGGTGGTTTTAGCTACGGCGATTACCTCCGCTGCGGGGCGATCGCTCGCTTTTCTCCCGTCATGCAAGCTACGATCAAGCATGCTGAGCAAGGCAAGCTAGTTTTGGGTATTTGCAATGGCTTCCAGGTGTTGACGGAAGCAGGACTGCTGCCTGGAGCTTTGGTCCGTAACCGTGATCTACACTTTGTCTGCGATCGCGTCCCCGTTAAGGTGGAGCGCAATGATTTGCCTTGGACGCAGGACTATCAGGCAGGAGAGGTGATTACCCTACCAATCGCTCACGGTGAAGGCAGCTACTATGCTGACCCCGACACCTTGGCTGAGCTTGAAGCCAATGGGCAGGTGCTTTTCCGTTACTGCACAGCGGCGGGAGAGGCTGAAAATGGCAGTAACCCCAACGGCTCCCTCAACAATATCGCTGGCATTTGTAATCATCGGGGCAACGTTTTAGGCATGATGCCCCACCCAGAGCGAGCCGCTGAACCCATTTTGGGCAATACTGACGGCATGAAATTGTTCCACGGTTTGTTGTCTGCTGTCGCTGCGATCGCTTAACCGACTCAATCAAATTGCTGGCGCGATCGCTCGACTGTCTTGGTAGCCTGGATTGGCAACAAGTAGTGGTAACCACTTACTAGTTCCATACCCGTAGTGAGATGCGAGCGATGGTCAGGGTCTCGTATCCTAAGGCTTTCAAATCACCGAGGTCTCTGGATACGATTATGCGATTGTTGCGGCGTAAAAGGTTTTGGTTATTCGTGGCTACGATCGCTGTAATTACTTTAATTAGCGTGCTCTTTCTTAAGGGCTGGTTTATCAATTTGAGGAGCTGGCTGCGGACTTTAGGACCGTGGTCTATTCCGATGTTTATTGCTGTTTATGTCCTCATGACCCTGGCGGGGTTACCTAATGCCTTGCTGATGCTCGGTTCCGGTACTTTGTTCGGGTTTAGTAAAGGAGTACTTTACGCCTCAATCGCAGATATTTTGGGGGCGACGGCTTGTTATGTCGTGGGTAAAACCATTGCTCGCAAACAGATAAAGAAATGGCTCGCTAAAAATCCCAAGTTTCTCGAGATTGACAAAGCGATCGCTCGTAAGGGCTGGAAAATCATCCTACTGACTCGCCTGTCACCAGTGCTGCCTTCGAGTGTGCTCAACTACGGCTTCAGTTGTACCAAGGTCAAATTTAGAGACTATTTCATCTTTACTTGGATCGGGATGTTACCCGTAATCGCCTTCTACGTTTACCTCGGCTCTTTTGGCTTCAGGATGATGGGTCGAGAGGGTTCGCCGCAAAATCTGTTGCTGCAACTTAGTGGACTGTTGGCCACAGTAGCCACTGCGATTTACACGACGCGAGTCGCCAAGCGAGCCTTGGCCCAAGCTGAAGATGCTGCCTAGAAGCCTGCGGCAGAGGTAGCTATTCAGGTTGGTGAAGTTCTGGCTGTCTCCGCTTGAACCAAGCGAGCAGCACATCCAGAATGCGATTAAGGCTGGCAGGATACGCGATCGCCCAGATATTAATCAACAGGCAAGTGCTAGCCAACCAAAACAGAATATAGGTGGGAGGCATCACGATACCAACGGCCAACCAGGTTAAGACATGCAGCACCATTATTAGGGCGAAGCAACTGGCTAAGCCCACGGCTCGTTGAATTTGCACCATTGGACGACGCAAGGCCGTGAGTCCCAGAGTCAACATGGTGGCTAGTAAATTAGCTGGCACCAAAAACGCACAAATGGCGATGCAGTGGGTCCGGGAAAATTCAGATAGAGAGTGGAAAGCGTCAAGCATGAAGAATGAACAGTGAGAGTCTAGATGCTATCGATTTAAGCGATCGCCCCTTACGTTAGTGCCTGCTATAAGCTCTAGCCACAGCTTAAAGGGGGATATGACTAATCTTTCATCCTTTGAGAGTACCCACTCCGGATCTTTAATAACTCTACAGCTTTGGTGGCTGCTGACGGTTTGGCAACTGCTCCCTGGGACACCAGCTCCAACTAATAAGATTCCCGATTCGCCACTTCTGGCAGTCGAATTTCCTGGGCCACGGTTAACCCTGCCAAGAAACTGCGGTCCTCGCTGATGTGAGGAAACTTGAGCTGAGAATCTGGGACCCCCTTCTTAAGTTGCCGCTGGCGGACGATCGCAAAGCTGCCTGGAGCCAGAATGCGAAGTCGTGGTGCGGGCACAGCGTCTCGCCGCTTGACTTCGTAAGAAGTGTGAATTTCCTTCAGTTTTTGGTCGAACCGATGCAGGAAAGCTGATGGATTATCGAGCGCTTGACCAGGCAGCAGCTCAATGTTTACTAGATAGTGGGCTGGAATCACATCTTCAGCTAAAGTGACACAAAAATCTTCTAGGGGCAGGCCAAACTCTTGTTGCAGCGATTGCATCACTTGAGTCACATGGAATTCGGTGGTCTTTTCGGTGGTCGAGGAGAGCAACCCCCCCCGACGATGGCGGAAAACAATCAATGGCGATTGCTCGTAAAAGCCCGTCACTTCGACCACGTCACCAATGTCGTAGCGATAGAAACCGCTGTAGTTGGTCATCAAAATGCGGTAGCGATCGCCCACTCGCACTTCCGGTGCTAGCAAGGTTTGGGGCTGTTCAGCCTCCCATTGATCTTCCGGGATAAATTCAAAAAATCCACTCTCGATCGCCAGAATGCTGCCATCTTGGCCCAGTTCCGGATAGATGCTAAACGTGCCTTCGGCAGAGGCATAGACCGCGCCATAGCCTGGGGTGTCGCCAAAGTACTGCGGAAAGCGCTCAAAGTAGAAATCTGAAGTGCCGCCCCGCGCAGTTGCCACATAGGAAAGCTGCGGCCAAACGAGCCTTGGGATCAGCCGCCCTTCCGACTTCCAGACCTCGCGAAGTTGAGCCGCTCGGCCTGGATTGGCTAACCATTGCCGCTCTAGTTTCGCGCGCACGTCTGGCGCTAATTTCAACCAAGGCGCGATCGTGCCCTGGTCTAAATCGTGTATTAACTCCTCAGCGTATTGCTCCAAATAATTGCAGATCCGCAACACCAGCATGGGAAAGTTAGCCCCTAAACCTCGCATCTCAGGCTGGCACAGCGCAAACAGCAGGCAGAGATAATGGCGCGTTAGGCTGTCATCGGGCAGCAACGTTTCGTAGGGATGCGCAAAGAGTTGTTCGTAGAGAAATTTGCCCATCCGCAGCACGCCAACGCTGGCAGGCCCATACTCAATACCGCCCGGAGTGCGACCCAAAAGCTGTACCGAGTTGGTAGCAAGCAGTTTGCCAAACTGGGAGCCGCGATCGCGTAAGGCGTCACTCAAAAACCCAATGCTGGTGAGATTCGCTTGCCGCAGAGAGTTTTGAAATCGCTTGGTGACGGGAATCAGTTTCTTTTGCCCCGTCGAACCGCTGGTGAGGTTGAGATAGACCACCGGATCGGGGGTTAAGACGTTTTGCTCACCTTGAGCAATGCGCTCGGTATAAGGCTCATAGCTGCTGTAGGGTAAAACTGGGACGCGATCGCGAAATTGGTCAATGGTTTTGATGTCGCGCAAACCATACTCTCGCCCCAAGGCGGTGTCTTGATAGGCAACCAGCAACTCCTTCAGGAACTGCTCTTGCACCGCTAAAGTGCGCCGAGTTTTTTTGACAAAGCTATTTTTCACTTGACGACTCACAGTCGCCAGAATCGGTAACAAGATCGACATTCCCCTTCCCCTCACGCTCATCCGCACGATGCATTGGATTTCGATTAAAGCCGATTTACCCCTGGAGTTCAAATAGACACCAGCAGCGCCAAATGGTTCTCAAGCCGCGAAAAAGCTCTTAATTCTAGGCTGAGCGATCGCCTCGCTAGATCCATGCTCTCTAGAAATCAGTGCCACAAATCTCCTTTGGTAACTCCTGAGCCACGAAGAGGATGTCAAAATAGTCGTTATTGGTTCTTTGCGGGCACCGTGTGAGGAAGGAGAGTTCATGCTGACCTTAGAGCCGATCGCCATCGGCATTGCCTGTTTCATCATCGCCTTTATTCTGGCCAGCTTGGTGGAGTACTGGATGCACCGCCTAATGCATGCGTCCCCTCAGGTGGGCGAGCGCCATCGCGACCACCATCGGCGTAACGAAGGCCAAGGCGTTTTGTGGGAATTCCGTGACTACGTCAGAGGCACGTTTATTGTGCTGGGCTTGATGTTTTTTGTCTCGATTCCTGCGGGTAGCGGGTGGTTGTTAGGTGGGATCGCCTATGCAGCGTTCTCAGCTTATGCCCATCAGCTCCAGCACGAAAACCCCACGAAATGCTTCTGGATGAAGATGCCTGTGCATTACGTACATCATAAATACGGCATGTGGGATCACAACTTCGGCTTAGCTGTAGATTGGTGGGACCATATTTTTGGCACCTACAAGCCTGTGGAGTGGCTGAGCGAGCAAGAACTGAGCCAACCAGAACGGAGTTATCTGCAACTCCGGTGGTGGTAGCGCTAGCTTAGATGCAGCCCAACCGGGTGATTTTTGCCAAAAACTGGCGATCGCCCTCGCCTAAGCCAGAAGCCTAGTGCTATGTTGCTTAAACAGTTGCTTATTGCTTAAACAATAGTTTCCGATCCCTGGCATGAATTCTTAGTCTGTGAGGATTCCACCTTGAGCGAATTTCGACAGTTGTTGCAAGAATCGAAAGCCCACTTTGTTGCCAGTCATCAAAACCCCATTAACCAGGCTCTGCACCATCTCACCAATATTTTGGCGATCGCAGCGGTAATCTTGCTATTTTACGATTGGCGGCTGACCTTAGTTTGCCTAGTATTCACCCAAGTGTTTGCCCTAGGCGGCCATGCTGTCTTTGAGAAAAATCAGCCTGCTTTCGTCAAGTACCCTGGCATCACTATTCTCAGTTCCTTCACTTGGTCCTTCGAGAATTGGTTTGGTCTGCGCCAAATTCTGGCTTACTTACAGCGCAAGACGGCTTAGCGTTTACACTTGTACACAAACTCAATAATTTCTTTGATTCAAAGTTTGTTGGAGCCAACGTCGGCAACTGTTTCCAGGTTTGCTGGCTGGTTTGTCTCCGCTTTACAGGCTATCCACTGAGGAGCGTTCATGTATCAAGGTTTACTGGTAATCGATGCGGATGCCCACAAGCTCGAAAACCCGCTACTGCTGCGGGATTATATAGAGCCACAGTATCGCGATCGCATTGGTCTAGTGATTGACAGTTTGGGTGATCAGCGCGCGAAGCTGATTGACTTTAATCCTGCGACTGGCAAAAACGATTATGTGCGGATGTTCCCCCAGCCCCAAGGCTTAGGCAAAGGTGGCTTCCGCAACCTGCATCCTGAGACGACTCTCGGTGCCATGTTCAACCGGGTCCGCATTGAGCACATGGACCGCGAAGGTGTAGATGTCCAAGTTATCTACGGCACGCTCAATCTGATTTTTTCCAGCATTTTAGATAAAGATTTTGCGATCGCCCTCTGCCGTGCTTACAACACCTACATGGCAGATGACTGCCGTGGCTATGACAACCGCCTCAAGCCCATCGGGGTTCTGCCACTTCAAGATGTAGACGCTGCAATCGCGGAGATGAAGCGCTGCATCAATGAACTCGGCATGGTCGGTATAGCGGTGGCTCCCAACCTGCCCATTCCTCATCCCAAAGCGCCGGATGCCTTCCCCGAAATCCGCACCTGCAAGAACATCAGCCATCCAGACTTCCGCCCCCTCCTACAAACTGCGGTGGAGTTGGATATTGCTTTGGGCATCCACGGTGGCCCTGGTTCCTACATGGTGGGCGGCATTGCTGACCACATGGAAACCTTTGTCCTGAGCCACATATTCGTGCAGCGCAACCAGCAGCAAATGGCAATGGCGCGCATGGTCTTCGATGGGGCATTTGAGCAATTCCCCACTCTACGGGTTGGTTTCCTCGAAGGAGGTTGCGGCTGGATTCCTGACCTCGCCCATGCTTTCCATGAGCACTGGGAGAAGCGAATTCGTGACTTCGATCCTAAGAACCCATATCGCCCCTCCCTCATGGACTTCACCAAGCTGATGATCCAAGAACGGGGTGTGCAAAACGTTAACTTGCTCAACCAGGCGAAAAATCTGTTCGACTTGCTGTGGAGTGCTGAGCATGACCCTGCCAAGATCGATGACGCCAGCCTGTATGAGCACTACGATCTGCGCCACCGCGACCCGCTGGACTACTTCAAACGTGGTCAGATCTTTGCGTCCTATGAGTCGGATGACCCAGGCCCCTCCTACATGCCTCAGGCAATGGGTGAAGCAGGCAAGCACATTCCTTGCTTCTCTGGTGACTACGGCCACTGGGATGGCGTCCTCAAGGATTGCGTTAAGGATGCAGCCACAGCCACTGAGTACGATCGCGAGCACCTAGCATTATTGTTAGGCGGTAATGCGCTGGCGCTCTACGGCGATCGCTTGCGTAATTCTTTACCTGATTACGTCAAAGCTGAAGCTACCGTCACAGCTCAATAAGCTAACTTAGCTCCTGATCGATCAACCCCTCTTTGGTGTGGAGAGGGGTTGAGAAAAAATCGAGATTTGGTTGATTAGGCTGACATTGAGGCGAGCGCGGGAGCTAACCATTCTTCCCGGAGTTTCGCGATCGCCTGCTCCTTCAATTTTGCTTCCACCTCAATCCAAGCCACTTCCCGGTAAGAACTGGGCATGACTGTAATGAGATCGCTGTGGTGGGGGTCGCCAAAAGCATCACAACCATTAGAAATATGCACTAGCTGCCATTCTGGAAAAGACCAAGTGCCACGAGCGGCTAGCACCATCTCCGCTACACTAGGATGCTCATAGCTTTCCAGTTTTTCGTGAATGACATGATGGTGAGCATCAAACACCATTGGCACTTCAGCCGCCTGGCAGACCGCTAAGATTTCTGCCGCGCTGTAAGCATACTCGTCATTTTCCAAAGCCAAACGGCAACGAATCCCATCAGGTAGATCGCGAATCACCTGAATCAACCGTTCCGCGCGATCGCCTTTGCCGCCGTGGATTTCCATCATTGCCCAAGGCGATCGCGGCAAACCGAGCAAGTCAAAGATTTGCGCCTGAGTCCGTAGAATTTTGATGCTATTCTCGATCACCTCTGGTTTATCAGAGCTAAGCACCACAAACTGGTCGGGATGGATGACGAGGCGAATGCCTGCCACTTGGGCGCGATCGCCTGTGGCTCGGAGGGGGTCTTGAAACTCCAGCAAAATCCCTTCACCGATTGGCTCATCGGCAAACGGAAATAAAGCTGAAGTTAGCCGATAGAGCCGAATCCCTTGTTCTAGACAGAAATCGATCGCGAGGTTGAGGCGCTGTAGATTATCGGCATACAGCGCTCGTAAAACTCGTTCCTGTTCACTGAGTTCTAACTGTAATAACCGCTTCCGGGTCAAAGCACGATAGCGCACTTGATTGGTAGAGGTAATGCAGACCAACCCCAATTTTGGAAGTGCGGTGTCTGTCAACTGTTGGCTCATCGGGGTTCGGCTTCTCTGGATTCGGCTGCTTTAAGTTCGGCTCTGGGAGCGCTGCTAAACGGAGTTTATTCTTGCACGTACATAGGAGGTTCAATCGCGAAGTTGTCGATCCGACCAGACTCATCAATCACATAACCATCGGTTGTCTTCAGGTCAGTATTTTCTTCCTGCTCCACCGCAGCATCCAAGTTCTTGATATTGCGGGCCACATCTACGTTGGAGGGAATTTCTTCATCCGCTGGGTTCACAGCTGGGTTTTGCGCCATCTGCACGCCAAACTGATCCCCTCCTGCACCTTTGCCAGGTTCAGCGTCTTCAGGATTACCGCTTCTATATTCTTGTTCTTCACTCATGGTCATATCCCCGTATGTAAAAATTCAAGCTGGCTGAGTAAGATTTGCCTTGACACCTCATGCATCCAATGCGGCGAAGTCTTAGCTCATTCAACGCCTACCAAGTTACCTCAGTTCACCTTCAGAGAGATTCCTTCGGCGGGAAGGACCTCCACCTTGGCTACCTATACCTTGAGTAGGGTTCTGATCCCCACACCTTCTGCCAGCGATCGCGAGAATAAAGGAAAGGCTTTGCTCGCTGTTCTGGAACCATGTCTCTTTATCTTTGGGAACGAAAAATCTTTGGACAAGAAACAACTGTTCGATCGCTGGGCACCCAGTTATGACTGGCTCTTTCCCTCAGTGTTTTACCAAGCCATTCATCAGCGCTTGTTGGAATTTACTCAGCTAGGCGATCGCGCTCAGGTACTAGATCTGGGTTGCGGTACTGGGCGATTACTTTATCGTTTAGCAGAGCAATTTCCCAGCTTACAAGGGACAGGATTGGATCTCTCCCCCGAAATGCTGGGGCAAGCCCAAAAACGTCATCCTCAATCGTCTCGACTCGCCTATGTTCAAGGTGATGCCGAGCAGCTACCTTTTGCCGAGGCACAGTTTGATGCCGTGTTTAATACGCTTAGCTTTTTGCACTACCGCCAGCCAGAGCAAGTTTTTGCTGAAGTCAGCCGAGTCTTAAAACCAGCGGGTTGCTTCTACTTGGTTGACCTGACGTGGCAGCCTTGGTCAGATACCCAAGTTCTACTGATCTCGCCAGGAGAAATTCGGCTTTATAGCCAGAAAGCCCGCGAACAGCTAGGACAACAGACAGGGCTAACTTGCCAAGGCCATTATTATCTACTGGGTCCTGTGATGCTGACAGTTTTCACTAAACCCTAGGATTACCGACTGACAATTTATTAGGAATAGCTAAGAATAGCTTGTTGTTTTAATCACTAATTAGAGATTCAAACGTGGTTCTTAAAGCTTTGAGATCTGCAATCCTAGCCACAATTAAGTTCTCGCTGCCAGCATCTTCTAAGCGGTGTTTCCAGAGTTGAATCTTTTCAGAATTATTCATCCAAAAATTGACGACAGTTTCTACCACTTGATCTAAATCCCAACCGCGCTGGGGAGGTACTGTCTCGATGGATTGAATAAAAGAATCAAGGGTGCAACGGTAGGAACCAACATATTCCACCCCAGGTTCTGGCAGCTTTTGTATAATTTCTTGTTGATGATTGAAGAAATGTAAAATGGGTGAGACACCTAGGACTTCAAATGTGTATTTCATGTGAAACTCCTAAAGAGTTTTTGCCGTTTCTTATTAAGAATGAATTGTAGTGAGTATAAAACCAAACGTCTAACGTCAGTAGATAGATTTAATACCTTTTTAACCAAATGAACCTTTACCTTGGCCTAGATTTTGGCACTTCAGGCGCACGCGCGATCGCAATTGACGCCGAGGGAACCGTGCAGGCACAAGCCAGTTATCCCTATGTCGCCACGGCTTCGAAGGATTGGGTCACCAGTTGGCAAACGGCTTTATTTGCCCTGATCGAGAAAATTCCTCTAGAGCTGCGCCAATCTATCCGAGCGATCGCGATCGATGGCACCTCTTCGACTGTGCTGATCTGCAACAGCGCCGGACGACCCATTGATGAACCGATCCTCTATAACGATGCTCGTGGAGCAACAGTTTTGGAGATGTTACAAGCGATCGCCCCTGCGAATCACAGCGTCATCAGTGCCACTTCTAGTTTGGCTAAGTTGTTGTGGTGGACTCAGCAACCGCAGTTTGCTCAAGTGCGCTATTTCTTGCACCAGGCTGACTGGTTGAGTTTTCTACTCCACGGCAAATTAGGGATCAGCGATTATCACAATAGTCTCAAGCTGGGCTACGACGCCGAGCAGCTATGCTACCCAGCTTGGTTAGAGAGTTTGCCCATGTCACCCTTGCTACCTCAGGTTGTGGCTCCTGGTACGCCCATTGGCCCGGTTAAGGCGGCGATCGCTACCCAATTTAGCTTGCGCTCCGATTGCCTCGTCTGTGCAGGCACCACAGACAGCATTGCTGCTTTTCTCGCCAGTGGAGCCCAAATCCCCGGTGAAGCTGTCACGTCGCTCGGTTCCACTCTGGTCCTCAAGCTTTTGAGCCAAACTCGGATCGATGACACTCAATTCGGTATCTACAGCCATCGTTTGGGCGAGTGGTGGCTTGTGGGTGGCGCTTCCAACACAGGTGGAGCAGTGTTGCAAAAATTCTTTAGTTCTGAGCAACTAGAAACGCTTAGCGAAAAAATTCCCACTGAACAGGAAAGCTCGTTGCATTACTACCCATTGCAGCACCCTGGCGAACGCTTTCCGATCAATGATGCTGCCCTAGCTCCCCAACTAGAACCACGCCCGGAAGACCCAGTGGAATTTCTCCACGGCTTGTTAGAGAGTATGGCTCGCATTGAAGCCCAAGGTTATGAGCTATTGCAGAAGTTAGGAGCTACGCCGCTCAAACAGGTCTACACAGCGGGGGGAGGGGCAGACAACTCAGCTTGGACCAAAATTCGCGAGCGCCAACTAAAAACCTCTGTGGTTCGCTCCGCGCAAACGGAAGCAGCCTACGGTACAGCTTTGCTGGCAATGCGGAATTGCAACCAGATTTTGTAAGTAGCAAGTCTACGTTTATAGCGCTATTTTCATCGTGAAGGAAATGCCGCCAGTGCGATTGCGAACTTCACTCCCCGCGATCGCTCGAAACCCCATCCTTTCGTACAACCGTAGAGCAGGATTACTATCTCTGACGCTGAGAGAAATTGCTGGGTAAATCGGTTTTGCCGCTTCGAGTAAATGAGCGATGAGCTGAGTGCCAATACCTTGGTTGCAATAGTCCGGTAGTACGGCGATCGCTAACTCTGGCACGTCATCTGCTACATAAGCGAAGCCTTTTTCTGCCCCTGTCCAAAGCCTGACCCAGACTGCTCCAACTTTCTGGTTGGTACCGGAGGCGATCGCCACAAATCCTAGATCTCCTTCTCGGCCCCAACCTTCAACGTAACGAGCTAGCAGAGGATTGTTCATCGCGGCTTGAATATTGGTTTCGCCCTCGTTTCTCAGGTGAGCTGCCTCAAACAGCATTTTCCACAGAAACGGTTCATCTGTAATGGTTAGGGGTTGAACCAAATAATGCATATTGATCTGAGTGCGATCGCCCTGCTTATATAAACGCCATTCAGCAAAAGAAGCTAGGCACGTTGACGTTCAGCAATTTGCATCAATAATCGCAATGCTTCGTTAACAGCTTCAGCCGTTGGGAAGGCTTTAGCCACATCAGCATCAAGCAACACAAGATTTGTCCCCGCCTTATAGGGTGCCGCATACTTACCTCGCACCCCACCTACCATTTTGGAGAAGTCGTACTCTGGGCGAAGCTCATCTTCCAGCTCATTTTCATCCTTCTGCATAAAACCTCCGCTCTTGTCGCGTTGCTTCGCGGGCACTAATGATTCGGGTACGGTCATTGCGGTCAGCATGAGAAACCACTAGTAGACGGCCATACCTGGATAGTCCGATAGTGACGTAGCGATTTTCTCTGATTGAATGATCAGGATCGGGAAAAGTAGCAGATAGTACATCACCAAACACTGTAGCTGCCTCCTGAAATTCAACGCCGTGCTTCTGAACATTGCTAGCAGCCTTGTTGGAATCCCATTCAAACTCCATGCTAGAAGTTTATACTTTTTTACCTTAATAGCTTAGGAGCTAAGCACTGGGCAATCGCCCACCAAGATTAGCGCTTCAACCGAAACTGCCAGTCTATACTATTCGCGCGATCGCTCTACATACAAGCAGGCTTAGCTTTCCACAATTGCAGCAGTATTTGCTTCTTCGTAGTTGATTTGAAATAAGCGATTGCGGCCTTGAGCTTTAGCTCGGTAAAGACCTTGATCCGCAGCTGCAATTAAAGTTGCAGCAGAAGACTGGCTCTGAGGAATTGTTGTGGCGACACCGAGGCTAAGCGTCACGAATCCAGTGACTTGAGAACTAATGTGCAACAGTTGCAAAGTTTTGATCTTGGCCTGGATTTCGGTCGCAACTGCGGCAGCAGCCACCGCATCAGTATTCGGTAGGATGATGGCAAACTCTTCACCCCCGTAACGAGCCACTAGATCGCTTGGGCGCTTCACAGCTTGGGCGATCGCTTGGGCAACTTGTCTTAAAGCATCATCCCCAGCTAGGTGCCCGTAGGTGTCGTTATATAACTTGAAGCAATCTACATCGCACAGAATCAAGGACAAAGGAGCTTGCTCACGCGCTAACCGTTGCCATTCCTGAGCTAAATACTCGTCAAAGCAGCGACGATTTGCCACTTGAGTCAAGCCATCTGAAGACGCGAGGCGCTGTAGCTCTTGGTTGGCTTGTTGCAGTTGTTGATAAAGTTCCGACTGCTGAATCGCGATTGCGGCTTGACCCGCCAACTGACTAAATAAGTTGATCTCAGAGGCTTTCCAACTTCTAGGACCACTACATTGATGGGCGATCATTAACCCCCACAGCTTCTCCTGCTGCAAAATTGGCACCACTAAATTAGCCCGAATTTGCAACTGCTGTAGTAGCTCCACATGGCATGGAGTCAGCTCTGCGGCGTGAATATCTTCAATTGCTTTAGTTCGTCCTTGCTTATATTCACAAGCGTGATTGGATTGGAAGCAAGTATCTATGACATTCAGCCCCAATATAGGTAGCCATCCCTCGGCTACAGACTCTACCACCACAACCCCGCTCCAGTCGGACGCAAAGCGATAAAGGACAACTCGATCTACCTGAAACAGCTGTCGAACTTCTGCCGCTGTGGTTTGCAGAATTTCATTTAAGTCCAGAGATTGCCGAATGCGCTGAGTTACAGCAGCAACAATTCGCTCCGACTCGCTTTGCTGGTCAATTTGCGCCTGTAAGTCATAGTTTGCTAGCGGTTGGCTGTCTACCTGTTGAGCTTGGCTACTTGCGTCCGGCAGGTGGTCACTAGGTTGATTTGAAATCGGTGGCGCGATCGCAGTTAAGCAAGGCGTCGTAGCGGCAGGCAAAGCGCCTGGTTTAGCAATCAAGTATCCTTGGGCAAAAGTGGCACCGCGCTGCCGCAGCCAGTCCAGTTCCCCAATACACTCAATGCCTTCAGCTACCGTCTGAATATTTAACTGCTGCGTAATTTCCAAAATCTTTTCTGTGATCAGACCTTTGTAAGGGTCTTGATGCACATCTCGAACCAAGCCCATATCCAACTTGAGGAAGTCTGGACGTAATTGATGCAATAAATTAAGGCTAGAGTAGCCAGAGCCTAAATCATCCAGCGCGATCAGAAACCCTGCATCTCGGTAGTATTTCAAAATTGATTTGAGATGATCCAAATCCTGAGGGCGATCGGACTCAATTACTTCAAATACCACATGCTCATGGGGAATGCCTGCCTCGTCAATGGCATCTACAGTACTCCGTAGGCAGGAAACTGGGTCATACAACGCCGTGGGGGAAAAATTGATAAAGATGTGGCTAGAGATTTGATGCCGACTGGCAGCGGCGATCGCGCTTAGACGAGCCAGTCGATCCACTTGGGGTAGCAGTCCTGCTTCTGTAGCCAAATCCAAAATGGCACTTGGCATAATCAAACGATCTTGCTCGTCAAACCCCCGCAATAGCGCTTCGTGAGCATAAATCCGAGAGGTGTCTGCCATGTGAACAATCGGCTGAAAAAAGCTAGTGAAGCGTTTAGCCGCCAGCATCTCTACCAGCCAATCGGATTGGGTGAACTTGATGAAGCGTTGCAACGAGGTGATATCGCTAAAGTCATGAATTCGGGGCTGGATATTGCCTCGAACAAACAACACTTGAGTAGATTCCAACTCTCGCGGAGTCAGCAACTCGCCGATATTTTTGGCTAATTCCTGGGTTTGCCCAGGCGCACAAGCAATACTCAAGCCATGCCGCTCTGGCATCAGATCGCAACTGAAGTTTGCTGCCTGCAAATAGGGCACAATTTTTTTTAGGGTGTGCGGTACAGGAAGCCACAGAAACAATCTGCCAGCCTCTGCTGCACCACAGGGCGAGAGGTTGTAGCAAGCACAAGATTTCGGACCAGCATTAGCTTGGCTCACAACTCGCCTACCTTGATAAAACAGCTTTAATTAGTAATTCCCAGACAAAATCACGAGAGCCCGAAATATTATCAGGAGTTTTCAAAGAATTATTAAAGATCTCTCTTTAGGCATAAAAGCAGGCAGGCCCAAAAACAGAATCAGTCGAGCTTAGACTTTTATCTATTATCTAACTTTTAATCGTTTGGTAGCGGTGGGCGGAAGCAAAGGTAAGCTAGTGGCCCAAATAGTGGAATTAAAGCCACAGTCCAAAACAAGCCTGGCTCCTTTAAGCCCCGACGGGCCATGTCGTCTCCTAGCAAGGTCGGCCACAACAGACCGAAAAGGCAAAACGCCAAACTCATCAGGTGGATGAAGCGGCTGGTTTGAAACTCCTGCACAAAACCACCCCAATCACCCAACAGAATGCCATAGGCGATAAAGGCGATCGTGCTTGTGCTGATCAACCAACCAGTGCGGCGTGAATCCCAAAACTTGAGCCAGCCATCTTTAGGCCCCGAAAAATGTTGGTTCGGCTCTCGTAACGCCAAATAAGGAATTAAACCCAATACTCCAGTGCCCAGGGAGCCTAAGACAAACGGCCAAGCAGGAAGCTTTTGCATACGGCCATCGGCAAATATGAGGCAGCTATAGATCATCACCCACATGCCAATCAGACTGAACACTGCCACGACCCAAGCGTTCAGATCTGCCCAGTTTCCCGCCAAGAAGTTTTGTAAGCGGCCTACGTCAGGCTGCCAGGGGGGAGCTAAGAACAAAGCATAGGCAATAAAGCCAATCCAGAGCAGCCACAATCCGACTTTCCTGATCATTGCTTTCACATCACGATTCAGCCAACCGCTCAATCAGATTATTTAGGTGCGTCACTCTTACCTGCCTGTCTGGCAAATAGGTAAACCGCACCCCAAGCGAGCAGCACAATGATTAGCAAATAACTCATTTATTTTCCCCATTCTGATCACAGCGTAGATAAATCCAAGCGGGCGTCCCTCTTTCCTAAGGCAGGTCACTCAGCGGTATCCTCAGCCGTGGTCCAGCTCGTAGCAACTAGAACTAAGAACCAGGGGCGATCGCTTTATCCCGTCGTCTACCCTGCAAGTAATGGCGCAACCGTTGTTTGGCAATGATCTTGACTCGCCGCCTAAATTCCTCAAACTGCTGTGGGTTGGGTTGTGTTTTTTGCCAAGCCTCTCGTGCCATCAACCGCTTCGACCAAGCTTTGAGGGCTGGGTAGCTCACTAAGTCAACTTGCATATAAGGCAACAGAGACACCACAACTCCTGCGACAACATCGCCTAAAGTCAATTGGTCGCTGCCAAAGTAGGGGCGATCGCCCAACAACTCGTTAAGAAAACTCAACCCCTGCGCCACTTGAAGTTGAATTCGTTCGAGCTGCTTTGGTTCTTCGGGCTGCACAACCAATCCAAACACTGCTGGCCCCAATTCGTTCGTCGTCACCATCTGGGCCATCCGTACTGTGGCGATCGCCTGTGGCTCAGTTGGCAGCAGAGCAGGTTGAGGGTATTTAGCTTCTAGGTAATCCAGAATTGCCAAAGATTCCAAAACTCTCACCCCTTCATCCACCACTATAGGAATGTGATGAAAAGGATTAATCGTGGCGAACTCCGGTTGGAATTGGTCTCCATTCAACTGCATCAGCACAGGTTCAAATGGAATTTGTTTTTCTAACAGCGTCAACCAGACTCGACGCGCATTAGGTGAGAGGGGAGCATAGTAGAACTTCAGCATTAAAAACTCCTAGGAAGACAAATTCCGACCGATCGGTCTGTAGATTCGCAAAAAAATAACCCTTCGTTTAACCCACTAAATTGATGGTGGTTGTAAGCGATCGCAAAGGTAGTCATTCAGATGCGCGATCGCTCGCTTCAAATGCACCGGATCGTCATAAAGCTTGCTCATCATTAGGGCTCCTTCCAAGGTAGAAATCATCACCGTTGCTACGGTATCCGCCTCGACCGTAGGCCGAATTTCACCCCTGGCAATTCCCCGCTCCACAGTGCGTCGAATCGAATTGCGTAAAGTATTCATCGCTGCTTGAGCGCGATCGCGCAATGCAGGATTGGCATCATCACTTTCGATCGCCGTATTAAGAATTGGGCAACCTCCCGCGATCGGCGGGTCTTCGATAAAACTGTAAAAGACACCCAAAATCGCTTGCAGCCGTTCTATAGCATGCTGCTTTGTCGCCAGAGCAATGCGAAACCGTTCTTGGCACCTCTGAAAAGCAAAGTCAAAAGCCTCTAAAGCTAGAGCCTGCTTACTCGTGAAATGGTTGTAAATCCCTCCTTTTTGTAACCCTGTCGCCTGCATGATGTCCGACATCGACGAACCCGCGTAGCCCTGCTGATTAAACAGAGTCGCCGCCTCTTGCAAAATCTTGGCTCTAGTTTCGTCAGCCTTAGCCATACAGCAGTCCTTAAAAAAGACCGATCGGTCTTTCTAAGAGTACAACAACCCCATCACTAATACAAATCAACCTAATACAACAAACATTGGTGCCCCTTTTGGAGGGAGTCTGAGGGACGCAACCGTCTCTCAGCGGGGGCTTGGGGGCAAGCGCCCCCAAAGGCTCGGTTCTGCAAAATCTAACGGTATGCAGCACCAACCAAGCCAAAGACTCAACCTATTTAGCTACCTTGAGCTTCCTGCTGCTCCAGCTTTTCCTTCGAGTCACCCCAATAGGCGCTATAGGTCCACTCCTCGCTATTCCCCTTGTCCTCCATAGACCAGCGGTAAATAGCTGACTTTGGGTTCACCCCAATCTCCAAAAGTTTAGCGCCCATGTAGTATTCCATCTGGCGCTTCGTCATATCCTTCCAAGCCTCGGCTCTGTTCTTCTCCAGGGTCTTGGCCATATGAGCTTGCGTATGCTTTGCCATCCTATTTAGGTGCCTCCGATTGAATTGAATTATTCTACGCGCTGCAACACTGTGACCTTTGGGTCAATAATTTTCTGGCCTAAACCCGGAAACTTAATCGCGAGGCAGATTTTGTCCCCTTTGCCAAAGATGTGTGTGACTTGGCCCACGCCGAAAGCTTTATGCACAATGCGATCGCCCACAGTCCAGTCATCTTCATGGCTATTGGGCCGAGCGGAGCCGACAGCAACGCCTTCGCGTTTAGCCGCAGCAATTCCCTGGGTCATCCGTGTGGGGATGGCCGTAGCAACGTTGCTGGTAAGCAACTCTCTGGGCAACTCAGCTAGAAATAGCGAGGGGCTAGCAGGTTCTCGTGAACCATAGAGGCGACGTTCCCGCGCGTGGCTAATGAATAACCGCTCCTGGGCACGGGTAATGCCGACATAACAAAGCCGCCGTTCTTCTTCTAAAGCGGTGGGATCTTCCAGAGAGCGGAAGTTGGGAAACAAGCCTTGCTCTAAACCCACCAGAAACACCACTGGAAACTCCAATCCCTTTGAGGAGTGCAGCGTCATTAGGGAAACGCGGGCGTCATCTTCTTTTAGGTCATCGAGGTCAGAGGCGAGAGAGGCGTTGGCTAGGAAACCGGATAAGCTTTTGTCTTCGTTATCTTCCTCAAATTGCCGCACCGCGTTGTAAAGCTCTTGGACGTTTTGCACGCGATCGAGGGCTTCATCTGTGCCTTGGTTCTGCAAGTCTTGGATATAGCCAGAGTCTTCGAGTACCCCTTGGACAATCTCTGTGGCAGGGATGGTTTCTAGTTTCTCCCGCCAAGTTTGGATAATACTGGCAAAGTTGAGCACGCCTTTTGCAGAGCGACCCGCCAAGGTTTTAACCGAAGTGTCGTCTTGCAAGATTTCCCAGAGCGGTACACCCAGTTGTTGCGCCGCATTGGTTAGCGAGTCGATCGTGGTTTTGCCCACGCCACGCCGGGGGGTGTTGATCACGCGCAGCAAACTAACGGTGTCGGCAGGATTGGCGATCGCTCGTAGGTAAGCCAAGACATCTTTAATTTCTCTGCGATCGTAGAATTTGAGACCACCCACGACTTTGTAGGGCACTCCCCAACGCACCAACGATTCCTCAAAGGCGCGGGATTGAGCATTGGTGCGGTAGAGAATGGCAAAACAGCCCCAGTTGAGTTCGGGGTTCTGGCGCTCTAGAGTGCGGATTTGGTGAACCGCAAACTCGGCTTCAGCGGTTTCATCATCAGAGCGGTGACAGAAAATGGTTTCGCCACTACCGCGAGTCGGCTTCAGGACTTTGTCGATCCGCTCTGTGTTGTTCTCAATCAGTTCGTTGGCAGCTTGGAGAATGTTTTCGGTGGAGCGGTAATTCTCCTCCAGCTTCACCATTGTCCGGGTGTCGTCATCGGGGAGGCGATCGCCAAAGTCATCCTGAAAGCCCATCAAGATTTTGAAGTCAGCTTTGCGGAAAGAATAGATCGACTGGTCGGCATCTCCCACGACAAAAATTGAACGGTAATCCCAGCTCTTAAAGTCGCGCGACTCTGCGCCGTTTGTTACAAGTAGGCGCACTAAATCGTACTGGGTGCGGTTGGTGTCTTGGTACTCATCGACCAAGATGTGGCGAAACCGCTTGTGCCAGTAAGCTAGCACTTGCTCATTCTGCTTAAACAGTTGCACAGGTAGCAAAATCAGGTCGTCAAAGTCTAGGGCGTTGTTAGCGGCTAGGGCATCCTGATAGCAGCTATAGACATTCGCAATCACCCGACCTCTAAAGTTGGGCTGCTGTTGCTCCAATTCTTGTGGTGACAAGCCTTCGTTTTTGGCGTTGCTAATGGCGTAGCGCACCGATCGCGGATCGAACTTTTTGTCATCTAAGTTCAACTTGTTTTGGACAATATCCTTGACCAAACTCTGTGCGTCCGATTCGTCAAAGATCGAGAAGTTCTTCGTCCACTGACGACCATTACTGTCTTGATACTTATCCACATCGAACCGCAGAATCCGACAACACAACGCATGGAAGGTGCCAATCCACAATTCTTTAGTGATGTTTTTGTAGACCCGCGATCGCAGTTGCTTCTGTTCGTAGGGTGCGAGCAAATGAAAGGGCTTGCCAAATTCATCCAACGCCTGCCGCTCGGCAAACAAGCGCTCAATCCGCTCCTTCATTTCCTTGGCGGCTTTGTTGGTAAACGTCACCGCCAAGATGCTTTCTGGATCTACCCGATGGGTCAGCACCAAATTCGCAATTCGATAGGTCAGGGCGCGGGTCTTACCTGATCCTGCTCCCGCTACCACCAAAAGCGGCCCGCAGAAATGTTCCACGGCTTGTCTTTGAGAGGGGTTGAGATGGCCGAGAAAATCAGTGGTGGCAGTCATAAAACTTAGGTGCGATCGCGAGCAGAGAACTCATTAAACTGGGTCAGGCAGCTTCAGAGCAAGCGTCATTTGTGTAGAGAGCAGGCTCCATTTCACATACTACAGGGTTGCTTGAAGATAGGGGCAGTGAGGTGAGGTGCGATCGCCGTCCTTCATCACTACGCCTATCCCCATTGCCAATTCTCGTTCTAGCCAGCCGCCAAAATTTCTGAGAGCGCTTGTTTCACCGTGGGGTATTGATATTGCAAGCCATCTGAGAGGGTGTGCTTTGGTAGGACCTGCTGACCTTCTAGGACGACCTTAGCGCCATCTCCTAGCAGTGCTTCTAAGGCAAAATCCGGGACTGGCAACCAGGAAGGGCGATTCAGCACCTCGCCTAATACGTGGCAAAACTCAGCCATGCGGACTGGATTCGGAGCGGTACCGTTATACACCCCTTGCATGTCGGTTTGGGTCAGTGCTTGCAGAATTAAACTGACCAAGTCTTCGCGGTGAATCCAAGAAAACCATTGCCGACCACTACCAATCGGCCCACCTGCGAACAGCTTGAACGGAGGTAGCATTTTGGCTAGTGCGCCTCCCATTCCTAAAACAATGCCAGTCCGCACAATCACCAAGCGGGTGCCGCTATCCTTAACTTTTTGGGCTTCCGCTTCCCAGGTTTGGCAAACTTGCGCCAAGAAATCTTTGCCAGCAGCACTGTTTTCGTCAAAGGTAGCAGTTTCACTCGTGCCGTAATAGCCCACTGCCGAAGCGTTGACTAACACGGTTGGTTTCGGGTTGGCTTGGTTGATCGCCGCCACAATGTTTTGGGTGCTAAGTTGGCGACTGCTCAAAATTTCTTGTTTGCGGGATTCAGTCCATCTGCCGTCCGCGATCGCTTCCCCAGCCAAATTCACCACGCCATCACAACCTGCCACTGCCTGCTGCCAAGCGCCCGGAGTAGTAGGAGTATAGGAAACAACTTCTACATTTGAGAAAACGGTGCGAGGAAACAACTGTTCGGCTCGCTCACGGCTACGGCTGAAAGCGACAATTTGATGGCCTTCTGCCTGTAACCGCTCGACTAGACGACTGCCGACAAAACCTGTGGCACCTGCGATCGCGACTTTCATACTCTCTTCCGTTACTTAAAAATGCCTTCAAAAATCTGGATTGAAGGAGACTGACCTGTTATGTAAAATATCAAGGAAACTTAAAGCTCAGTATACAGAACAGAAGCTGGAGCCGTGGCTAAGGGCGCAACTGGCGATCGCACTCCTGGCCGTAGCAATTAGATCCAAGCCAAGATCTAATCAAGATCTAATAAAGTGAGAAAGCACCCCTACCCTGTGTTCTCGCTTTGCTAACTGAAGTCTTCAGCCTTGTTTCTCCACCCAGCTTTTGGGTTCAGTTGACTGTTGTCGGCATCTGGCTCAGTTGTGTCGTGCTCTTGGCAGAGTGGCTAGGCCGTTATACAGAGACTGACGCAGAGATCGTCCGGAAAGTCGTCCATATCGGCGTGGGCAATGTCATTTTGCTGGCTTGGTGGCTCCAGATTCCCGCATGGATGGGCATTACGGCTTCTGTTTTGGCTAGCGCGATCGCCTTTACTTCCTATTACGTCCCGATTTTGGCAAGCATGAACAGCGTGGGTCGTAAAAGTTGGGGCACCTTTTTTTATGCCATTAGCATCGGGGTGTTGATTGCTTGGTTCTGGCCTATACACCAGCCTCAATACGCCGCTCTTGGCATCCTGGTGATGACTTGGGGAGATGGGCTAGCAGCTTTAATTGGTCGCCGTTTTGGTCGCCACCCCTACCACCTTTGGGATATGCAAAAAAGCTGGGAAGGCTCACTGACGATGGCAGGCGTGAGCTACGTAGTCAGCAGCGCCATTTTGCTTGGAGTCCAAGGCAACACTTGGCAAACTTGGTGCATTCCTTTGGCCGTCGCCTTAGTTGCCGCTGGCTTAGAAGCTTTCTCCAAATTCGGAATCGATAACTTAACAGTCCCCATTGTCAGTGGAGCGTTAAGTTTTTTATTAAGCAAAATTCTTTGACTGAGCTAATTAGTTAGGTATATTTAGCCACTTTGATAATTGGCACTTCGAATTATTTGTTAAATTTCTATCAAAAACCAAGCACCTGTTTAATATTCCTTAAAAAGTCAAGCCTGAACCAGATTCAAGCGTAAAAACAGATACAGTTTTAATCTTTCATTCAGCATAAACTATCAGTCTTTAGTTCTATGCCAAGCTAGCTCTAGAGATTACAGTCATTAATCTAAAGTAAAAGCTAACGACTTCAGCTACTTCTGTTGACAGACTCTCGGATCAGTTAAACCGCTTCTGTCGATAGATTAAAGGCGATACATGAGGAGAGATGATTGTAGCGTTCCGACTCAAGGAACAACATCATTTTATTTTCAATCGCCTTTTATCAATCACCTTATTGAAGTCAATGAATTTAGTTAGCCCGATTAATCTAGATTTTTTTAATTTTGATATTCCTTTACTGCGCTCTAAAGAATCTGCTTTTGCCATAGAGGACTTGCCTGGTTTGTGGAGAATTCATTGGCAGGTAGGTGATAAAACCATCATTTCCACTTTTTATACGCGCATCGATCAAGCGTGTCTGCTTTGGGGCGTCATTTCCATCGCCATCTTTGCAACGGCTCAATTTCTACCTATCAGTTGGAGTTTGCAAGCTATTTGGTGGTCTGCCTTAACAGTATTAGGCACTCTGGGTATGCATCTGTTAACAGAACCCTGGAGCCGATTTGAGCATTTCAAGTGGGTGTTGCGCTGGTGGGCTTGGTTAATGCTCGGTGGTGTAGTAGTTACTGACCTCAGCATCTTTTGGGGCTGGGGCGATATGTTGTTGCAGCTTTGCCCCCTATGGCTGGGATTAAACGCAGTGGGTTATTTGGGGACAGGTTGGCGGATGCGATCGCGAGCCTTCATTTTAGTCGCGCTCATTCATTTGCTCGGCATCTTCATCCTGCCTTACTTTGCAGCTTGGCAATTTTTGCTGACTGGAGTTGTAATCGGAGTCAGCGCTCTGCTAATAGCAGAACTACAGTGGGATTCCAACGGCAACTGCACTCAAGAAATCTTAGCGGACTAACTATTTTAGATAAGCTAATTAACTGAGTTAGCGATCGCAACAAAATAACAAACAAGTTTAATAAATTAAATCTGGATACTCATGATTAAACTCGGCGAAGAATAAGGGAATACTTCACCGAGTCAAAGATATTTACGAGTAAAACCACGAGCTAATTCAGACAACTAACAACAGTACTCAAGCAACTTAGGATTACACTAACTAAGGTTGCATTTAGCCCCTCAGTATAGTGCAGAACCGCTAAGCGCCCGATCAACTACCAATCATGAGACCGACTGGATCTCACATCTCCTTCAAAAGGCTGGACACCCGTTGCAGGATACTCATCGTCAGTAGGGCTAAAGATTCGATTCACAGCACCAAAAATAAACTGAATCAAATCATTGAAGACGGTACGTAATTTCATAAGGTTTCTCTCAAGATTAGTGAGTAGTGACTCGACCTAAACTAAGCTGTGTAACCTGATACTTTTATTATCTTCAAGTCTTCTAGAACGAATTGAAATTTGTATAATTCTTTAGCTTAATTGGAGCATCATTTACTCTTCTTGATACTGCTTTACCTTTAAACAGCTAGCGAGAACTTCTTTGGGTGCAAGCCAGAGCGATCGCCCTGAGATTTTTGAGCTTTTTCATAGACACAATTACTAATTCGTCAAACCTGGGCGCTAAGCGCAACAGCCAAACTCTTATTGTTTTTAAGCAAAGTCAAGTACCTAATTTTGCAAAAAATCACTATAAACTGGTGGGTTAAATCTCTAGAGCATTCCTAGCACGGATAGCTGTCGGCTAGTAGGCAAGAGGTCTACCTCACTGTTTGCAGACCACTCCTATCATGCAGTTTTGGCAAAATCAGTGAAACCTTAGCAGAAGCTTTATCTAATTTTGGTAAATTTGACTATAATTAGAACAAAGGCTCTGGGACGACAAGAAAGTCGTGTTAGAAGCACCTTGAATGCCGTAACTGACACGCCAATTAGCAACTCATTGTGGAAAGGTGTTGAGAAAAAGGCTGAATTGCTGAATTGAGGCAACTTAGGAGGTTGGTTGTAGAGTTGCTGCCTTGGCAAAAATCAAACCTGAGAATTTTGCTGGTCTAGGAGAAAATGTGACCCATTTAGAACTAACGCTACAGCCAGAAGATTATAGTTTGCTGACCGATCTCTACCAGCTCACTATGTCGGCTTGCTATGTCGGAGAAAGCATTGAGCAACGTCGAGCTAGTTTTGAGCTAACTGTGCGACGCTTGCCAGAAAATTTTGGCTATTTGGTGGCGATGGGTTTAGCGCAAGCATTGGAGTATTTAGAAAAGCTCCAATTTAGTCCAGCACAAATTGCAGCCCTACAAGCCAGTGAAATTTTTAGCCACGCTCCCGATCGCTTCTGGACCTTGCTAGAAACTGCCCGCTTTACCGGAGATGTCTGGGCTGTTCCCGAAGGGACCGTTGTCTTCGCCAATGAACCACTTTTGAGGGTAGAAGCTCCCTTGTGGCAAGCCCAAATTGTGGAAACCTATCTCTTAAATGTGCTGAATTACCAAACGCTCATCGCCACTCGCGCCGCTCGGATGCGAGATGCGGCGGGTCCACAAGCGGTGCTATTAGAATTTGGTACTCGTCGGGCTTTTAGCCCTCAGGCGGCTCTCTGGGCAGCCAGAGCCGCTTTAGCTGCTGGGCTAGATGCTACTTCTAATGTGCTCGCAGCCCTCCAGCTCGGTCGTCAACCTGCTGGGACGATGGCTCACTCCTTAGTCATGGCTTTAGCAACTCTCCAAGGAAGCGAAATGGAAGCGTTTACAGCCTTTCACCGCTACTTTCCGGGGGCTCCTTTGTTAATTGACACTTACAACACGATCGCCGCCGCCGATCAACTTGCTCAGCAAGTCGAAGCTGGCACCCTGACGTTAGAAGGGGTACGGATTGACTCTGGAGATTTGGTTACACTTTCTCAGCAAGTGCGATCGCGGCTTCCGGGTGTACCCATTTTTGCCAGTGGAGATCTAGATGAGTGGAAAATTGCAGAGCTACGAGGCGCAGGTGCTTGCATTGATGGTTACGGTTTAGGCACCCGACTAGTCACCGGAGAGCCTGTCAATGGAGTTTATAAGCTCGTCGAACTAGATGGCTTACCAGTTATGAAAGAGGCTAGCGGTAAGTTAACTTATCCTGGACGCAAGCAAATTTTTCGCTGCTTTGAACACGGACAAATCCACAGCGATCGCTTAGGGTTGATCACAGAAATGTCTAATCATGAACAACCGTTGTTACAACCCGTCTTGAAACAAGGGGAGCGCTTGCAGCCACTCGAATCCTTAGAGGCGATCGCAGAGCGCACTAGCCTCTCTGTCGCGAGTTTACCCGCCGAGTTACGTCGCCTCCAGTGCCCATCACCCCCACCGTTAGAAATTTCCGCCCCGCTCCTAGAGCTCACGAATCAAACCCGCCACGCCCGACCGTCACGAAACGATTAGATTCTCTCCCTCAACTTGCCTGTTCTTACAGCTCACCTATCCCGTTGGCAATCTTAACCTATGCCGAACATTGCGCTCTTTGGCACCAGTGCTGATCCACCCACCGCCGGACATCAAGCCATCTTGGGTTGGTTATCTCAACAGTTCGACTATGTGGCTGTTTGGGCTTCTAATAATCCTTTCAAATCTCATCAAACGCTTCTAGAGCATCGAAGCGCTATGCTCCAGCTCTTGATTCAAGATATTGAACCACCACGACACAATATCAGCTTGCACCCAGAACTCAGCAGTTCTCGTGCTTTAATCACCGTTGAACAGGCACAGCAGCAATGGCCTGCCGCCCACCTCACCTTTACAATCGGTGCAGATTTAGTTGCCCAACTGCCCACTTGGTACCGAGTAGAAGACCTACTGCAACAAGTCAAGCTGTTGGTTATTCCTCGCCCAGGTTACCCTCTAAAGGATAATGATTTGGCGGATTTAAGGCAGCTTGGTGCCAAAATTGCGATCGCCGATTTGACTGGACCTGCCATTTCTTCCACCGCCTATCGCGAAGCAGGCCACGTAGAAGCATTATCCCCAACCGTTGAAGCCTACATTCATCAAGAGCAATTGTACGCATGCCAGGAAACCGCCCCAAAAAGAGTGCAGATCCGGTAACCCAACCAGCATTGGCGGACTTCAAAGTTGGAGTAGACAACGTCATTTTTTCAGTGGATACAGCTCAGAATCGGCTCCTAGCTTTATTAGTAATGCGCCAGGAAGAACCTTTCCTCGGCCAATGGTGCTTGCCAGGAACCTTAGTGCGGCAAGGAGAATCTTTAGAGGACGCTGCCTATCGAATTCTGGCCGAAAAAATTCGTGTCAAGAACCTTTACCTAGAACAGCTCTACACCTTTGGAGAACCAGGCCGCGATCCTAGAGAATCACCTGACAGTTATGGAGTGCGCTATCTCTCAGTCAGCTACTTTGCCCTAGTAAGGTTTGAAGACGCTGAACTGATCGCCAATGGGGTGAGTGGCATTGCTTGGTATCCGCTCGAGCAAGCGCCCCAACTGGCCTTTGATCACAATCAAATTTTGAAATATGGATATCAACGACTGCGCAACAAACTGGAATACAGCCCAGTAGCCTTCGAGGTGCTACCAGACGTATTTACACTCAACGACCTCTATCAACTCTACACAACCGTACTAGGAGAAAATTTTTCGGACTACTCCAATTTTCGCTCTCGTTTACTCAAGCTTGGCTTCCTCCATGACACTGGCATCAAAGTGTCACGGGGAGCAGGACGGCCTGCCAGTCTCTACCGCTTTGATGCCAATGCTTTTACTCCGTTCAAGGACAAACCGCTGGTGTTCATTTAACTTTACTTAATATTTACAAAGCCTTAAAGACTACGTAAAGCAGTACCTAGGACGCATCTAATCACTGAAATAGATTGACTAACATATAGCGGAATAAACTAAATCTCATAAACCAATGAGGAACCAAAGCTGGGAGGTTTTGATAATAAAAATCTATTGTAAAAAACTTTAGAGCGACATTTAATGCAATAATAGTAACTTTAGTTATTAAAAACACTAAGTTTATTTGCTACTAGTTAGAAACCATTAGCAGGAAACAAACAAGAAACACTGAATGTCTCCCAATCAACTACTGATAAAGTACGCTCTCCGATACCCACTTTGGAATGTCATCACCATAGTATTGGGTTTTTCTGGGGCCCTGTTTAATGGTGTCAGCACGACTCTAATTGTGCCCGTAGTCTTGAGTTTTCTAGGTCAAGACGTAGTTCTGCAAGGCGGACCACCTGTAATTCAAAAAATTATGGGCATGTTCAGTGGTGCACCTGAACAATATCGTCTGATTTTAATGTTGGGAGCAATTCTATTTGCGATTGGTCTCAAGAATGTAATTGGATACATCAATTCTCTATCGTCAGGTCATTTAGCTAGATTGTTAGTGAATGATTTGAGGAAAGAAGGCCTAAGAATTCTCTTAGAAGTCGATCTGGATTTCTATAGCCAAATTAAGGTTGGAGACATTACTAACCGAATTGGTAACGAGGTTAGCCGAACTGCTCGCTCAGTTCAAATTATCTTTCAGCTTATTTCAACAACTACTACGATCTTAGTATTTGTTGGCATTCTATTATCAATATCTTGGGAGCTGACTTTAGCTTCCACGTTCCTGCTTTCACTAGTTATTTTAGTTAATCAATTTTGGATTCGCCGCTCCAAAGAGTTTGGTCGTACCTTAACTGAGATTGCCCGTATTTACACGAGTCGCCTCATAGATATCTTGACAGGGATTCGACTGATTAAAGCTGCTGGCAATGAAGAGAAAGAATACAAACAATTAGAAGACTTGATTCTAGTCCGAGAGAAAGCCGAATTTCAATCTCAGGCTAACTCCTCAGCGATCGCACCAGTCAATGAAATGTCTGGCATCATCGCTGTTTTGACCATTCTATTTCTAGGCCGAACCTTCTTCTTTCAACAGCTAGAAGCGGTCTCCGCTGTATTACTAACCTATCTCTTTATCCTCTTTCGATTACTCCCCGTCGTTGGTCAATTAAACGGAGCTCGCAATGGATTTGCCAATGCTTCGGCGAGTGTTGAAAGTGTGAGTGATTTTCTGCGTCGTGACAACAAACCATTCATGAAGAATGGCTCGTTACTCTACAGCAAACTGGAGAAAGGGATTCGGTTTGAAAATGTATCATTTGGCTATCCAAGCCGCAGCAGCTTGGTACTCAAAAATGTAGATCTCTGGGTTCCCAGAGGAACTACCTTAGCCTTGGTAGGAGCCTCAGGTGCAGGTAAGTCAACGCTTGTCGATTTGCTGCCTCGGTTTTACGATCCCACCGAAGGCCGCATTACACTAGACGACCAAGATTTGCGAGAGTTCAACCTCCAATCGCTCCGACAGTCAATGGGAATCGTCAGTCAAGACACCTTCTTATTTAACGATTCAGTTCGTAACAATATTGCCTACGGCAAAGCAGATGCCACTGACGAGGATGTCATTGAGGCGGCCAAGCGATCTAATGCTCACGAGTTTATTTTGCAGCTACCTCAAGGCTTTGATACGCCTCTTGGCGATCGCGGCATTTTGCTCTCTGGAGGCCAGCGCCAACGGCTCGCGATTGCTCGGGCTCTGCTACGCAATCCAGAAATCTTGGTACTAGACGAAGCTACCAGTGCTTTAGATACAGTCTCCGAACGACTGGTGCAACAGGCGATTGATGAATTAAGCCGCGATCGCACCACCTTAGTGATTGCACACCGTCTCTCCACAGTGCAAAAGGCACATCAAATTGCCGTCATGGATCAAGGGTGTGTCGTAGAGCTAGGTTCCCATGAAGAGCTTCTAAAGCAGGGTGGTTACTATGCCCGGTTATGTTTAATGCAATTTTCCGAAGATACCCAAGAAGCACTTAAATTTAGCCAACATGGTGCTTTAGCAAAGACCTCTTACGAAATCCGTAGTCGTCTGAATTCAATGATTGGTTCTCTAAAGCTGATTGTTGATGGGATGGCAGCGAACCCAGAAGAAGCTAATGAATTAACCGAGGAGGCTTACTATTCGGCAGTTAAACTACTGCAAACCTTAGAATCTCTTGAAGAAGAAGCTAAGGTGTAACTCAAACTGTGTAACATTTACAAGCTGTGGTTCATCATTACCCAGTTAGTTTGCTCATCAAGCATGATGTCTCTTCAAAGATATAGACCTTAAAGAACTGATCATTGGAGGGAAAAACCGCAATGATCGGTTCTTGCTTAGCTAAATTTCCTTAGGCTTCATGAAGAAACCTGTAATGCATAAACACATCTTTGTAGGGAATGCTGCCAATCTGGCGTTTAAGTAGCTTATCGGTAATAGACAAGAGCGCATTCTTGAACGGAAGTTTACTTCTTTGCCATTCACAAAGCTGACCAAAAAGCTGATTGCTCACACCCATGTAGTGCAAGTAGGTTAGCCTTTTACCTTTGTCGTACAAAATATTTTGCTTCTCTTCAAAATGTTTTGAAGTGACACAGACTCCGGTGCAATACTCTGAATTACGATCTAGCGTTGGGTTATAAAGTTTAACTGACTTTTTGAGAGTCATGTAGTTCAAAAGGCATTGCTCACTCAAAGCATCTCTAAAAACTCTAATTTCCCCAGATGCTAAATCTTGGATAAATACTTCTAGGTCTTGCTCTGCGATCGCCCCTCGTTTAGCCCCCCAGAAGCCACTACAGTGAAATTGGCGAGCGAGTGCATCTCTTGATGGATAAAACTTCTGAAGAACTTCCGCAAAATCGTCAACGATTCTTTTTTTCTCAAAAGTCTTCCTCTGAAAATCGTGGACCACAAAATCATAATCATCAAGTTTTTGAAAAACGTAATCGAGGGGGCGAAAAACTAGCGTATCGCAATCAATAAAAATAAATTTATCGAATTCCCCGTCGAAAGCACAGTATTTTCTACTGTGTTGTACTTTCTGAGCCTTCTTCTTATTTCCTGACTCGTAGGGATAGTCATAGTACAAGGCTTGAACTTTAGTAACAAATCTTTCCCACTTTTCAATCGTTGCTTGGTTCTCAAACAAAGAAACATTCTTTCTCTGAGAAACTTCCTTCTCGACCAAATCAATGTTGTTGTTGTAAGGTATGACACAAACTGGAATGTCTTGGCTGTAGTTGGCTTCAATACTATTGAGCAGTGCAACTAACTGATCGTAAACATTGTTATTGGCTACTATGTAAATACCTTGTTGCACAACCCAATCTCCAAGTCAGAGTTAGCTTTTGCAAAGAGCGTAGTAGCTTTCTTGAAATCAAGATACCTTCTTAAGGTAGAAATGCTTCTGCTGTAACAAACATAAAGCTATGCTATGAAAGCCAAGCTTTAAACTGTAAATCGTAGTGACCTGCTTGTTCTGGTGGATACCAACCCGACTCAATTTTTTCGATGAGGTTGGGTAGAGCTGCAATAAATTCTGGACCGCGATCTTTAGGATGGACTGTCCAAGCCTTAGGAGAGTCTATAACAGCTCGCACATGCTTAGTGTTCTCAATTCGTTTTGAGACCATGATCTCCCAAGAATCTAAAGCATTTTTACCGGTGAGGTAATTGAGAGTCGTTTTAACAGTGTTAGGTAACTGGTTGAGAAGACCGGTTTTATACGACCGCCACAAAATTGGCAGCGGTAGCAACTCCTCGAAGCGCTTAATATCGATTAAATAAGCTCGACTACCGAAGAATTTGAAGCGATAAAAACCATTCGGATCGCGGTCATAGGGCACACGCTGATACAAACTGCCATCCGGAGTAGGAGGACCAGCTAAAGGGCGAATTGCCATAATTTCAGGATGTTTTTGCAACAGTGCAATGCCTTCTTCAATCCAGCTATAGCCAGGAGCTTGGTGAAGCAGCATGTCACTATCAAAGTGAAGTAAGTAGTCACTTTTGGCTTCTTCAATCTTAAAGAGGGTACCTAGGATGGGATATCCCTTATAGTTATGGGTCTGTTGAATACGACGGCCAAAATGTTTAGCATATACCCGGTTATGGTAGGCTTCCGAGTAATCAATGTCGGCCACCGTATCAACTACACCTGACTTCAATAGTTGACCACAATTGGCGCGTACTTCCTCAAGGCTACCGATGCCAGGGCGACCCACTTTATCGCCAGACAGAGCAGCAGTATCAATGGCTAAAAGCCTCTGAGTGAAAGGAAAGTTGCAAGTTCTTACCAAATGAGGGATGGTGTGCATCATGAATGGAACATCAGTCCGCGCAGCCAATATAGATAATGAGCAAGTAGGAGCTGCCATTGATCTTTCCTTAACTTAGGGGGAATTTGAGAACGACCAGAGCGGCGGATCTGCTAAAAGCCGCGCTGCTGTTCTTGATTTTAATGGGGGTGTATACATTTGGCCCAAAGGCTGAAAGCCCAAACAACAGCCTAAAGGACACACTGCGAAGAAAATATAAAGTCAGTCAAGATTTTTGAGAAGAGTCTTTGAAAATACTAGCAATTCATCCCAGATGGTTTGCAATTTCAGGCTCTTATTAGTAGGGTTTAGATGACTCGTACCCATTAGCGATCGAAATTTTTCTCAGCTCAATTGACAGATGAACGGATTCTAGACTGCAACTCGCGAAGAAGATACATGAGTGCCCCCAAATTGCGATCAAGCCAGCGTGCATGGAGAGTTCGATGGTAGATGGTATCTATACCCTTGCTAATGACGTGGTGTATAACCAGTTAGTTGCTCTCCTCAATAGTATTGAAGTGAATGTTGGCAGCTCACTACCCGTTTGTGTCATTGCTTACGACGATCGAGCTGACCGGGTACGTGCAGAAATTGCAACCAGGAAAAATGTCACGCTTTTGGAAGATCCGGCTTTACTGACTCGCTGGGAAGACTTTTCGAGCGAGGTCTGGGCGACTCACCCAACAGCTTTGAAGACATGGGAGAGGCAGGAGATTTCTGGAGTTTACCGTTTGGGTATGCATCGCAGATTCTGCGCTTTTGATCCAGACGCTCTTTTTGAAAGATTCATTTACTTAGATGCTGACACCTTAGTAATGAATTCTTTAGATAATATCTTTTCTTCTCTAGACCACCATGATTTTATAGTTTATGACTTTCAATACAAAAGTCCTCGTCATGCCTACAATTTACAGTCTTCTAGATTGCAAGAGATATTTCCAGAACCTCGGATTAAGTCGGAAATTTTCTGCGCTGGAATGTATGCTTCTAAACGAGGAATTTTTGATCAGAATCAAAGAAATTGGTTAATTTCTCAACTACAGGCAGATGAGGCAGAGGTTTTATGTATGTCTGCTCCTGATCAATCTGTATTGAACTATATGGTGATGAGATCGCAGATACCTGTTCACAATCTAGCTTTGAATCTACCAAAGAATCAAATTACTGGAAATGCAGTAACTTCTAATCACTTTATAGCCAATAATAATATTTTGTACGATAAGGATTCGCAACTGACTTATCTACATTACATAGGCTTGTCTTCTAAGCTTTTTAATCAGATATGTGATGGAGAAAATGTAGATTTTCCCTATCGCGATATTTTCTTGCATTACCGCTATCTACATGAATCAGAAAAACGACCTCACTTTAAAGGGAAGCCAAAGCTTTACAACGCGCCGCCGAGTTTGACAAAGCGGGTCATGAAGAAACTTGGACTAGCTCGTTGAGGAAGAAGTGATGAAGCGTGGCATTTACATCGTTGCGAACGACAAGGTTACGAGTCAGGCGATCGCCTTGCTCAATAGCATCCGACTGCATGATCCAGAGATACCGATTGTCATGATCCCCTACGACGATCAATATCAGGCAGTGGCAGCAAAGCTGAACAGCGACTATGGCGTCACGCTCTACGAGGATTTGCAATTCATCGATCGCTTATCTAGCAAACTCCAACAAACCTTTGGGGAAAAGTTCTTTGCTAGACCCAATCAGTTTCGTAAACAGGCTTGCTGGTTTGGGCCTTTTGAAGAGTTTCTGTATATCGATACCGATATTGTTGTTTTTGAGAAAATCAGTGACAACCTAAATTATTTAGCTAATTATGATTTCATCTGTTGTGATTATCAGCATGCAGGTGGAATCAAAAATGTCTTTTCTCAAAAAGTAATTGAAGACCAAGTCTTTAGTGAAACAGACCTAAAAGGCATGTTTAACGGAGGCTTTTGGGGCGCTAAAAAGGGTTTCTTTTCAGAAGAAGATCTATACAACAACTTTGCAGAATGTGCCGCTCATCCGGAATATTTTGACTTTTCTCAGAAGACTTCCGATCAGCCTATTATTAATTACATGATCTTGAAGCGAGTGCAGCGTCGCCTCAACATTGTCCAGCAAGAGCCGAAAGGCCCTGGTAACTGGGCAGGTAGCCCTCACTTCATTGTTCAAGACCATCACCTGATCGACTCAAAAGTAAATCGACCCCTGCAATACTTACACTGGGCAGGAATTCGCATCCAACCCGGTTGTCCTTATTGGGAAATTTGGGAGCATTACCGCTATTTGCATGAGCCAAAGCCAGAGCAACCTGCACCTACTCCTCAAAAGTCTAATTTCTGGCGTAAGCTGACCAACAAAGTTAAAAAGCTAGCCGCAGGATAGAGCTAGAATTGGCTGGATAAAATGCCAGATAGAGTCTGGATATAGTTGAAAGTTAAGTCATTTGTTGAGACCCCCTAAAAGATATGGCTATTCATATTGTTACAGGAGCTGCTGGATTTATTGGCTCTCACTTAGCTGAGGCACTGCTTAACCAAGGACATGAGGTTATCGGTGTCGATCAGTTCAATGATTATTACGATCCTGCACTGAAGCGTAAAAATATTGTTTCCTTCGAGAGCCACTCTGCTTTTCGGTTGGTAGAAGGAGATATTCAAACTTTAGACTGGCCTGCCTTGCTGGATGGGGTAGATGTGGTTTATCACCAAGCGGCTCAGGCAGGGGTCCGAGCTAGTTGGGGCGAAGGTTTTCGCAGTTACACCGAGCGGAATATCAATGCCACGCAAGTTTTATTGGAAGCCGCAAAAGACGCTAAGCAACTGAAGCGGCTCGTTTTTGCCTCCACTTCATCTGTGTATGGCAACGCCGAAACTTTACCCACCTACGAATCGATTTGCCCGCAACCTGTTTCCCCTTATGGCATTACAAAGCTAGCGGCGGAGCGTTTGTGTTGGTTATATCATCAGAACTTTGAGGTGCCCGTTACCGCTTTGCGCTACTTCACGGTCTATGGCCCTCGCCAACGCCCGGATATGGCCTTTCACAAGTTCTTTAAGGCCGTTTTGGAAGACCAAGCGATTCCCGTCTACGGAGATGGCCAGCAAACTCGCGACTTCACGTTTGTCGCTGATGCGATCGCGGCTAACCTAGCAGCGGGCAATGTGCCTGAAGCTATTGGTGAAGTCTTCAATATTGGTGGAGGCAGTCGTGTTGTGTTGGCCGAAGTCCTTGACACTATGGAGCGAGTGGTGGGCCAACCCATCAAACGCAATCACATTGGAGCCGCGATGGGAGATGCTCGCCATACCGCTGCCGATGTCTCTAAAGCCGAAAAACTGCTGGGCTATCAACCGCAAGTCTCGCTGGCAGAAGGCTTAGCGCGAGAATGGGAATGGATTAAAGCTTTATATGCCTAAGCTTCGACTCCGAGTCCAGCTTTTTGCTGCTGATAGAGTTGCTTGAACAAGCTTTGTTGTTTGTTGTGGTCGACAATGGGGGCGGGATAGCCACAGCGATCGCGCTCTAAAGGCAAAATCTTGCCGCTCAGCAAATCTTCCGTATCCACACTTCGTAGTTCTGGAAGCCAATGGCGGATGTAAGCTGCATCCGGGTCAAATTTCTTAGCTTGGCTGGCAGGGTTAAAAATCCGCAGTGGTTTGGGGTCCATGCCACTAGAAGCACTCCACTGCCAGCCCCCATTGTTGGCTGAGAGATCGCCATCAAACAGCTTTTGCATGAAGTATTTCTCACCTTCCTGCCAATTGATGATCAAGTCTTTGACTAAGAAGTTAGCCACAATCATGCGGCAACGGTTGTGCATCCAGCCTGTCTCGTTCATCTGCCGTATGGCTGCATCTACGATCGGGTAGCCAGTTCTGCCTTCGCACCAAGCTTGCAAGTGGTTGTCGTTGTTTTGCCAAGGAAAATCTTTGAGGGGTTGGCGATAAGGGCCATCAGCTAGCTCTGGGAAGAAGTACAGAACGTGCTGGTAAAACTCGCGCCATGCCAGTTCTTGCCGCCAAGTTTGCACCCCGTCTCTAGCTTCGTCGCTGTGAACTTGCTCCATCACCTCTGTCGTGGCTGCCCACACATGGCGCACCCCCAGCACACCAAACTTTAGTGCGGCACTGAGTTGCGAAGTGCCGTCTTCAGAGGGGAAGTTGCGTTGCTCGGCGTAGTCAGATAAGGCGCGATCGCAAAATCCTTCCAGTCGCTCTTGAGCTGCTGTTTCCCCTGGCGTCAAAACCAGTTCGTTCTCCCAGACAAAGCCTAAATCTTTAGCGGTGGGGAGCGCGATCGCCCCTACCTGTTGAGCCGCTGCCTTTTCCTCTGGCGTTAGACCCACTGCCCCTTGGAAACGTTCTGCGGGTTCAGCCTTGAGGCGACTACTCCAATTTCTCCAGAAGGGTGTGTAGACCGTGTAAGGGTTGCCCGAACCCGAACGAATATCCTCCGGCGCATGCAAAAGTTGATCCCAGAAGTTACTCGCTTTAATGCCTTTTTCGTGCAGCGCTTCTAGAACGGCGCGATCGCGTTGACGGGCGTAGGGTTCTATATCCCAATTCCAAAACACAGCCTGAGCGTTCAGAGCCGTTGCCAAAGCTGGAATGCTGACACGAGGATCAGCCCGGAGAATCAATAATTCACTTCCCACTTGGGCATAGCTCGCTTGTAGTTCTCGCAAGCTGCCGATCATGTAGGTGACTCTGGCAGGCGCGACATCATCGCGCTCCAAAATAAGGGGGTCGAGGCAGAACACACCCACGACTTTGGGGCTTTGCTGACGAGCTTGGGCCAACCCAATATTGTCTGTGATTCGCAAATCACGACGGTGCCAAAACAAAATGAGATCAGACATCCGGGCTTACTACAATTGCAAGAACTGTTTCAGTACTACTGTACTGAACTCTGTCAGATTTAGCCTAAGCTCTGACAATTTCTAGGCTAGAAAAGGGCGAGCTAAGAAGAAGCTGGAAATAGATTTGGCGTCTACAGGTTGTCCCGCCAAAATCGCCTGCTCCAATTCCTTAGGAGTCATCAAGACCAGTTCAATGTCTTCATCGACATCTTGGGCAGGTGGCGTTTCTAACTTTTCTAAATCTTGGGCCAGAAAAGCGTAGATAATCTCATCTGAGTAGCCGGGAGCCAAGGAAAATTCTCCTAGCTTCCGCCAAGCACCAGCGCGATAGCCAGTTTCTTCCTCAATTTCGCGCCGAATCGTTTCTGCTGGGTCTTCATTAGGCTCGATGGTGCCCGCTGGAAACTCTAGAATCCGCCCCTTCAAGGCAAAACGGTATTGCCGTAACAAAATGAGTTTGCCGTCAGAGGTGACAGGTACAGCCAGTGCTCCACCGGGGTGCCGCACACATTCCCAATCTCCCACCGCTCGGTTGGGTAGACGCAGGGTATTGACTTCAAAATTAAACTTGCGGCCTCGGTAGAAGAGGCGTTGCTTCAATAGCTGTGGGGGTTCGGAACCAAAACCCATAAGATACTCGACTCACAATCGGCGCACTCCTGAACAGTCTACCGCCTGAACCAAATCTGCGATCGCTTTTCGAGAAACTGGCTCCAACCAATCAGGGTCAATTTCGGCCAGAGGTACCAGCACAAAGGCCCGCTCGCTCATGCGGGGGTGTGGCAGGGTGAGGGTGTCAGTCTCCAAAATTAAATCATCAAAAAATAACAAGTCGAGGTCAAGCGATCGCGGCCCCCAGCGTTCCTGTCTAACTCGGCCAAATTGCTGTTCTATCTCTAATAAAGTCGCGAGTAATGTTTGCGGTGTCAGTGTGGTCGAGAGCAAGGCACAGCCATTGAGGAAATCCGGTTGAGGCGGGCCAACCGGAGCAGTTATATACCAGTGCGATCGCGCCTGTAGCGTAATTCTAGGTGTCTGCTCTAGCGCTACCAAAGCTGATTCTAAAGTTTGTTGCGAATCTCCTAAATTGCTACCCAAAGCGATTGCAGCCCGATGAATCGGTTGGTGGTGGGACTGATCGAAGGCAATGGGTTGTGGCATCTCAAACTAATTTGGCCAGCAGGGCTAGGGTGAGGTCGAGGGGCGATCGCCTCTTATTTAATCAGTGCAACTGGATAATCAGGATTAGCAGGATTTGAAATCAATCGCTAGTTTTTACAATTGGGTATAGATTCTGGGAAGAGTGAATAAAAAACCGCCAAAACAATCAATGCTCTGGCGGTTCTATTGTATTCGCTACAAAAGATTAGCGAGCGGCTGCGGTTGGCATTCCTAGAATGTCTTCAATTCTCGGCATATCCTCTAGGGGAACCACGCGACCTTCGTCTTCAAAACCAGCAATTTGGTCGAAGTTGAGGTAGCGGTAGAGACTGTCTGCGAAGGGGTTGATTTTGTTCGCCACAATGTCGAGGTATTCCTGCACTGAGGGAATGCGACCGAGGAGGGCACAGACGGCAGCGAGTTCAGCCGAACCGAGATAGACTTGTGCCCCTTTACCCATGCGGTTGTTGAAATTGCGGGTAGAAGTCGAGAAGACCGTTGTGTTGTCGGCCACACGGGCTTGGTTCCCCATGCACAGCGAGCAACCAGGCACCTCAGTTCTAGCGCCTGCCACCCCAAAGGTACTGTAAACCCCTTCTTCCTTCAGTTGGTGCTCATCCATTCGAGTTGGAGGCGCAATCCACAGGCGAGTATTCACCGGAGGCGCACCTTCTAGCACTTTGGCAGCAGCGCGATAGTGACCAATATTGGTCATGCAGGAACCGATGAATACCTCATCAATTTTGTCTCCCGCCACGTCCGACAGCAGCTTCACATTGTCGGGGTCATTGGGAGCAGCGATGATCGGTTCTTTGATTTCGTTGAGGTCAATCTCAATGATGGCGGCGTACTCAGCATCTGCATCCGCTTCCATTAGCGCTGGGTTGGCTAGCCACTCTTCCATCTTGGCGACTCGCCGCATAATCGTGCGAGCATCCGCATACCCACGCGCCGCCATGTTTTTCAGCAGCGCCACGTTCGATCGCAAGTACTCAGCCACGGTTTCAGTACTGAGCTTAATTGTGCATCCCGCACAGGAGCGCTCCGCAGTCGCATCTGTTAGCTCAAAGGCTTGCTCCACCTTGAGGTCGGGCAATCCTTCGATTTCCATGATCCGCCCGGAGAAGATGTTCTTCTTGTTCTCCTTGGAAACCGTCAATAACCCTTGTTGGATAGCCACATAAGGAATCGCATTCACCAAGTCGCGCAGTGTCACGCCTGGTTGCAGTTCACCCTTGAAGCGGACCAACACAGACTCAGGCATGTCTAGCGGCATCACGCCTAAGGCAGCAGCAAAGGCCACCAAGCCAGAACCAGCTGGGAAGGAAATCCCTAGGGGGAAACGGGTATGGGAGTCACCTCCAGTACCCACGGTGTCAGGCAGCAGCATCCGGTTCAGCCAGGAGTGAATAATGCCATCACCAGGACGCAGCGCCACGCCTCCGCGAGAAGAAATGAAGTCGGGTAATTCGTGGTGTGTTTTGATGTCGGCAGGCTTGGGATAGGCCGCAGTATGGCAGAAGCTTTGCATCACCAAATCAGCACTGAAACCGAGACAAGCCAATTCTTTCAGCTCGTCGCGAGTCATGGGGCCAGTGGTGTCTTGGGAGCCAACGCTGGTCATCAGGGGTTCGCAGGAGGTACCAGGACGCACACCAGGTAGACCGCAAGCCTTACCGACCATCTTTTGGGCCAAGGTATAGCCTTTGCCTGTATCAACCGGGGCATTGGGTCGCACAAAAACGGTGCTAGGTTCAAGACCTAGAGCGGTGCGGGTTTTGTCGGTGAGCGATCGCCCAATAATCAGCGGAATCCGACCGCCTGCTCGCACTTCATCCAAAATCGTATCGGGTTGCAGCGTGAAGGTAGAAACGATTTCCCCTGCTTCATTAGTGATCTCTCCTTTATAAGGATGAATCGTGATCACCATGCCAGTTTCCATCTGGGTGACATCGCACTGGATCGGTAGGGCACCAGAGTCTTCAGCAGTATTGAAGAAGATAGGGGCGATCGCGCTGCCTAAGACAAATCCACCACTGCGCTTGTTAGGTACAAACGGAATATCTTGGCCAATGTGCCATAGCACCGAATTAATGGCAGACTTCCGGGACGATCCAGTTCCCACCACATCACCCACATAGGCGAGGGGATAACCTTTTGTCTTCAGCTCCACGATCGTTTCTAGCGATCCAGGCTGTCGAGTTTCGAGCATCGCCAGAGCGTGCAGCGGAATGTCAGGACGAGTCGCCGCATGAGTTGCTGGAGACAAATCATCCGTGTTGGTTTCTCCAGGCACCTTAAACACGGTTACTTGAATGGCATCTGGTAGGGTGGGACGACTGGTGAACCACTTAGCATTCGCCCAAGCTTCCATGACTTGCTTAGCGTATGCGTTGGTGGTCGCTAACTCCTGGATGTCGTGGAAGGCATCGAAAACGAGCAGGGTTTTGCTCAAAGCTGCTGTAGCTGCCGTTGCCAACTCGGCACTGTCCACCTGCAACAACTCGATCAAGGAGTGCACATTGTAGCCGCCCATCATTGTGCCTAACAGCTTCACAGCTTCCACAGGCGTAAGCAAAGGACTGGTGACTTCACCCTTCGCGATCGCCGTCAAAAATCCCGCTTTGACATAAGCCGCTTGATCGACACCCGGAGGAACGCGATCGCGCAGCAGCTCTAGTAATACCTCTTCTTCTCCAGCGGGAGGGTGTTTTAGAAGGTCACACAGCTCAGAGGCTTGCTGGGGGGTGAGGGGTAAAGGTGGAATACCGAGGGCAGCTCGCTCAGCGACATGTTGGCGATAGGATTCAAGCATTGCAGTAGTCTCCAGGCATCAGCAAAATTTTGAGGATGTGCAAGGTCAAAGAGATGATCGAGAGCGTAACCCAACTCACAATTCCTAATGGTTGGCAGGAATACGGTCAGCAAGTCTCAAGTCCCAGTGATCGGGCAGTTACAACTGGCAGCAGCCAAATATTGAAATGGGCAGCACACACTTTCGCTACCGTTCTATCAGCATAGAAGTTTACGTAGCGAAAACAAATGTTGCAATCGGCCCACAGGTCACTCCAACAAATTGGTGACAGGCGATCGCACTCATCACTGACCAAGCGTTGCAGCAGGCCCACTAACTTCACATTTAGTTCCACAGTCAGGCCAAACAGTCAGGTCAAAGTGTATCGCTCAAGTCTTGACCTGTACTTCAACCATAGCAAAGCTGACTTGGTGACCGTTGAGGACTAAATACTTGCAGCTTATAGACTGATATCTAAACTTTCAATTAAACTCCGCAACCATTCTGTGAGGGTTTGATTGCCTAGTTGGTCTGCTAGCCCCCAAGCTTTTGCATAAAATGCCAGAGCGCGGCTTTTTTTGCCTAACTCAACATAGACAGTGCCAATGTTCGCCGTCGTATTAATTTCACCCAAGCGATCGCCTGCTTCGCGTCGGATAAGCAGTGCTTGCTGGTAAAATCCCAAAGCTTTCTCTAACTGACCCAGAGACCGATGGACTGCCCCTGTATTTGACAGGGTCACAGCTTGACCTAAGCGATCGTCCATCTCCTGCTGTAACAACAAAATCTGGTTATAGAACAGCAAGGCTTGATTGGATTGACCTAAGTTGGCATAGGTTAGGGCCAAATTATTCATAGTGATGGCTGCGCCAGAAGTGTCTCCCGCCTGCTGCCTCACCAACAACACTTGCTGATAATGCAGCCATGCTTGAGCCAGCTCACCCAAGTCGTTATAAATAGATCCAATATTGTTCAGAGTGGTGGCTTCGCCCGTGCGATCGCCCAGCTCACGTTGAATTAGAAGCGCTTGCTGAAAATGTTCAAGAGCAGTTTGGGATTGGCCAAAGGCACTATAAGCAAAGCCCATATTGTTGAGCGTGGTGGCCTCGGCAGCGCGATCGCCCAGTTGCTGCCGAATGGCCAAAATTTGGTTGTAAAGCAGCAAAGCGCGTTTGGGTTGTCCCAGTTTGGCATAGACTAAGGCAGTGTTGCTCAAAGCAGCGGTTTCACTGGCTCGATCCCCTAAAACCTGAAAAATCAACCTAGCTTGATCGAAACAGTGCAAGGCTCTTTGGAGTTGACTGAGGCGAGAGTGAGCTAAACCCAGGTCACTGAGGGAAGCGGCTTCTCTGACCTGATCTTGCAAGCCTCTAGCCAATTCCAGATTAGCTTCAGAAAGGGTTAAAGATTCACGAAATTTGCTGCCTTTATACAGTTCGATCGCCCGAAGGCGGCATTGATCCCATTTCTGTTGCACAAGCACAATCCCTAAAAACTGCTGGCTTACTTGCGATGGCCTATTACTCTCAGAGTGCCCGATCGCTCGCCAAGAACAACAGGCTACGAGGCAGAGTCAGCATAGGATTGGCAATAGCTAACCACCGTCAGGTCATAAACAAAAATCCGCTCAATACCAAATCTTGGAATCGAACGGATTTTTAGTTGTTATACCCCCAGGGGAATTCGAATCCCCGTCGCCTCCGTGAAAGGGAGGTGTCCTAGGCCTCTAGACGATGGGGGCCTGTGTTTGATTTGGCCAACCGACTTACCTCGGTTTATCGCCGCGCCTTTATTAACTTAATCAATCTCCCTGAATCTGTCAATACCTGGTTTATATTTTGCTTAATTTTTCAGTAACTGAGTGGTGAGGCTACGAGAAACCAGATGGAGTGGCCGCCAGTATGAAGCACTCAGCTAGTTGCTTGGGTCAAGCATTCTATAAGCTTGGAGCAAGGAACTATAAAGGTTATGAGCTGTACGGATAAAACTAAAGGAGCGACAGATACAGGGATGCCCAGATTGAAAAGACATGAGCCGCTAGGCTAGGTCGTTGGAGTTGCGTAGGCGGATGAGTTGACGGCGCAGTTCGGGAGAAGCCGACATTTCGGAAACTTCTTCAGCTTTCACTAAAACTTGCAACGGCTCCAGGTACTCGTCGGTACCACAGGTAAAAGCATCAATCAGTTGCTCTAGCAGTTGATCGCGATCGCTGAGTCCACCTTTCTCTTCAATCAAACGAAACTTCAGATGGACTTCGCACTCATAAACACTGACTTCAAATGCAGCGGGCTGGCGATCCAGAGAATCCTGTTTCATTTCAGTAAGCAGCACTTAACTATGCTGTGAGTAAAGGAATGTTTAGAGCTAGACCTCGAAGAATTTCAACGCTGGTATTCATAAATATTGAGTTGGTTGAAACCTTAGCAACTTGACTTAAGCCAAACCTAAATCTGCTGCTGTCATTGCTTACTATCAAAATTAATATGCCCTCTATAAGGTTAGAATCCGCTAATTAGCTGAACTTAAATCAGCAACCTAATTAGTTCAAGGAATCTTAAAATCAACTTCGCTGTTTCTTCATAAAATACTTTCTTCTCACCCCCACTCACTAAAGCCAATAAACTAACTGCTACCTACCATTCAAGTGGAGGAATACACCCTCAATCCAGGCTTCATCGGAGATTTGAAAAGGCTTCATGAGAGCTTTGTCGACGCTGAGTGCATCAGTATATTGAATCTTCAAAGTTATAAAAATACTCAAACTTTACCCGTATGAATGCAATTATGTTTCAATCTAGTTAGCATTCATTACTGATAAAATACTTTTCTCACTGAGGTTTTTTAATTAAAATTTGATACTTTGAGTCACTGAGATAAACAGAAACACAAAGACAGGAAGCAGTGATAGATAGTAGAACGTACCCAACCAGTCTCTGGCAATCATAGGCTTAAGTTGGCTCCTCGTTCATCTACTCTTTTAGCTTTAAAGCGAGTTAAGTTAATTTTTCTTAGAAGTAAAGATGGACACAAGTAACTTTAACCCTGTCCATAGTTGCTTACTCCTGACGCCAATATCTAAAATTTTGAAAATAGTTACCTTAGAGCACTCAGTAGTTTATATAACCTTTAGGATGACAATATTCTTGACAAGTAGCTTGAGCTTTGAAGTCCTAACTTAACAATTGCTAACGTCAAAAATACAGAGTTCTTATTAATCCCAGGATTAAGTAACAAATCAATCTAGTAGCTTCACGGATGCAGTTTAGAAGAATCAGAATGCTAAAGATAGCAGCCCTGAATCGCAGTTCAATCCTTCATAACCATTCGGTTATAAGCAAGCACGTCTTTTGGTCCTGAGAGGCTCTAACTAAGGACGGTAAACTGGCAGGGTGAAGTGGAAACAGCTACCTTGGTTGGGGACGGAGTCCACCCAAATTTGGCCGTAGTGCGCTCGCACAATGCGCTGGCACAATGCTAGACCAATACCGTAACCTTCCTGAGCTTCGTCGCGCTTGAGCCGAAAATGCTCTTCAAAAATTCGTTCATGATTTTCTTCTGGGATACCAGGCCCATCATCACAGATGCTTACCTGCACTTTTTGAGTGGTGCGGTGCAAGACTGAAAAGGCAATGGTGCCTTTCGCGGGAGCGTACTTGATGGCATTGTCTAACAGATTAATCAGAACTTGGCGGACGCGTTCTGGGTCCGCGTAGATCAACGGCAAGTCACTCGGAATGTCGTGGGTAATCTGCTGCTCTTTGGGTTGAAAGCGATCGCGCAGATATACTAAAACTTCTTGACAAAGCGACCCTAAATCTAGTTTCTGCGGCTGGATCTGAAAGTCTCCGTTAGTGCCACGAGCTGCTTGCAAAATATCTGTGATCATGCGGTCGATCGCTCGCGTTTGAGTTTTAGCGTGCTTGAGCAATTGAGCTGTGACAGCAGGCTTAAGGCGAGTGTTCAACCCTTCCTTGGGGCTGTAGCTGAGTTCTAGCGTTTCGATCGCGATCGAGGCCGCCGTTAGAGGGTTACGTAGGTCATGAGCCAACATGGCAATAATGCGGTCTTTGAACCGCAATTGCTCTTGTAGGTCTTCTTGATCTTGTTGTAGGCGAAAAATTTCGTCTGAAAGCCGCATCAACTCGGCTGAATAGGCTACTGAGTCAATGGTTGAGTTGGGGCGTTCCGGGCTAGACGAATCTGTTTGTGACTCTAAGGTTGCTAGATATTCCTCAACAGAACGTTGCCACCGGGGCCAGCAATTTTCTAATTGAGTCACTAGAGTACTGCCCGCCAGCGTTTGTCGCGGTTCTGGCTGAATTTTGATTAAAGCGGGGGTTGCTACCAGCTTAAAGTGCTCGGCTAGATAGGGCTGTTCTCCTACGTCAATAACTTGTAGATCGAACGAATACTGAGCTTTAAGATTTTTCAGATAATTACGGATGTGCCGAATCTGTTCCCCTGAATTCGGGCGCTTGTCTACAAATAAAAGTAGTTGTAGCGGAGTTTCAGGGTCGATTGGCTTATCAGGAGATGCTTTCATGCCATCTCTCGTCAGCACCTAGGATAGGCAAAATAGGTTGGATTTGGTTCAAACAAGACTAGGTAGAACTGCCACCATCTATATAGACTATCGTGTTCTAGGCCTCCTCGCGCGAAATCTCAGCCTCAGATCCTAGGTTGGTTTCCGTTTCCGATCGCGCTGTGCGGCAAAGCAGAATCGGACAAGGCGCATGATGCAGGACGTAGTCGCCTGTAGCAGTGAGGCGAATATTACGAAAAGCTGGATGGCGATCGCTCCCCAAAATAATCACATCGGCTTGCTGCTGTTGAGCAACTTGGCAAATGATCGGCCCTGGCTCTCCAGTCTGGATCAAGCTGGTGATTGCTACATTGGCTCCTGCTAGCTTCTCTTGCGCCTTTTGAATGATTTGTTCACTTTGCTCTTTTTGGGCTTGTTGCAAGGATTGCGTGAGTTGCCAATTAGGGGTGGGAGTGGCGAACGGCCCAAACAAGTAGTGAGGATTGAGGGGTGTTTGGGCACAGAGGATGGTGATTCGCTGGATACCTGCGGGAATTAACTGGCGCGTCAGGGCGATCGCTTGCTTGGTGGCTTGAGAGCCATTCACAGCCAAGAGGACGTGGTGCCACTTCGGTTGTAGCGTTGGTGCTTCAGGTAAACCTCGCGCGACTAAGACGTGACAGGTGGCATAACGCGCGATCGCTGAAGAAACGCTACCCAGCAACAACTCCCGCGATCCACCAACACCCCGATGACCTACAGCAATCAATCCAGCCTGAATTGTCCGCGCATGGTTCAAAATTTCAGTCGCAGGTCGCCCCTCTCGGCTCTGGCAAGCAATTTTGCTCTCTAGCGGCATTTCAGCTTTAATTTGAGCGAACAGATCATTCGGGTTCAAATCAGCCCGATGCCCATTCTCTACTTCAGGTAGTGGCAAGGGTGAGGTCAGTTCTGGCTCTGCTTCAGGCGTCCGGGTTTCAGCCGTTGGTTTCCTGGATAGGGCCGGAAGTCTTGGGCGCATTCCCGCAGGCCGAGGCTGTACAGTGAGAACGTCTAGCCAGGTTTGTCGGTCTGCCTCAGGTGGCAACTGGGAGAAAAGCTGGATTACCGGAAGCAAAAGCCGCTGTGCCGTGCCAGCACTTGTAGAACCATCCGTAGCCAGTAGCAGCGGTGGCAGCAAAGGAGAAGTAGTAGACGGCATGATCGACAGCTCCAGTCCCGAATAGAACTTAGGCAGGGCATTTCTTACCCCTAACATAGGCAAAACCTGAGCAAAAATTGGTGTCTTGTCTGGAAATATTCATGAAACTCTAGGCGATCGCGGAAATTTTGGGGAATAGGTTGAGCCAAGGCCGACAACATGAGAGCGTTAAGGCTGTAGCGAAGAGAGTCATCTAATCATGTTGCAGCAGTGGCAGAAACAGCCGGAGTTGCGGTGGGTGGGGGGTATGGCGATCGCTTTTTTTGTCGTGTTGTCCGCGATCGCGCTGCATCGTTATTACAACTTCTACCCAACCTATGTGGCCTTTGACCAAGGCATTTTTAATCAAGTGTTTTGGAATGGCTTGCACGGTCGCTTCTTCCAAAGCTCACTCTCTTCAACGCTGTCGGCAGCAGTCACCCAAGACGGGCAAGTGCCAGAAGTGTTTTACCATCGGCTGGGCCAGCACTTCACCCCTGCTTTACTGATCTGGTTGCCAATTTATGCCCTGTTTCCCTCTCCTGCACTGCTGTCAGTGCTACAAGTGGCTTTGATGACGGCGGCTGGCTTGGTGCTTTATGCCTTAGCGCGACACTATCACAACCCACCCTTAGCCGTGATGATTGCGGCCAGTTTCTATGGAGCAGCAGCAGTAGTTGGGCCAACGGTGGCTAACTTTCATGATTTGTGCCAGATTCCCCTGTTTGTCTTTGGGCTGCTGCTGGCAATGGAAAAGCGCTGGTGGTGGCTGTTCTGGTTGCTGGCAGGGCTGACGCTGCTGGTACGAGAAGATGCGGGAGTCGTCTTATTTAGTGTGGGGTTTTATCTGGCGGTGAGTCGGCGGCATCTTTGGGCGGGGTTGGGAGTGTGTGCGCTGAGTGTGGCTTACATACTGCTGGTGACCAATTGGGCTATGCCGCTGTTCTCGCCTGATATTTCCCGGCGGTTTATGGTGGAGCAGTTTGGGCATTTTGTGGGCAACCGGGAAGCATCTTCGATCCAGGTGATTGGAGCGATCGCCACGCAGCCGCTGCGACTCATTCAGGAAGTCATCACACCTGTCGATCGCACGATCAGCTATTTACTAGCCCATTGGCTACCTTTGGCTTTTGTGCCTGCGGTAGCTCCGGCGGCTTGGCTAGTGGCGGGTTTTCCGCTACTACAAAATTTTATGCGGCAAGACCCAACCGCTCTGTCGATTGATCTGCGCTATGCCCTCACGGTAATTCCCGGGTTCTTTTATGGGGCGGTGCTGTGGTGGGCCAAGCATCCAGGGGCCTTTACTCGGCGGTTTCGGCGCTTTTGGATTTTTTGCCTGAGTGTGTCGCTAATTTTGACGATTGTCTCGAATCCCAACCGAGCTTTGTCTTTCTTAATTCCCGATTCCTTCCAGCCTTGGGTTTACTCAGCGCCTCAAGCTCAATGGCAACATGCGGCAGCAATTCGCAGTTTGATGGCTCAAATCCCAACGGATGCCAGCGTTTCAGCGACGACCCATATCGTGTCTCATCTCTCGAATCGGCGGGAGATCGTGCGGTTTCCAGCCTTACAAGTGAGAAATGATGCGCGGGCTGTGATTTCGGTGGACTATGTGATTCTGGACTTTCAACAATTACGGCAATATCAAGTCGTATTTGATGACGATCGGCTGCTGCTGAAAACAATGGTGCCTGTCGTTGAGCGGCTTTTGGGCGATCGCTCCTACGGGTTGATTGGCTTCCGAGATGGCGTGTTGTTGATGCAGCGTAATGCTAGTTCTGACGCAATCGCGACTACGGCTTGGTCTAGTTTTCGGCAAGAACTGGAACTGATTCTGCGACAGCCTGACTAGCCAAGCAACGCTTTGTGAAGATTTAGGAATCATGTCTGCATTCCTTCGTAGCAATTACAGTCGCCGCTACACTGATATGTGAAGTTCTTAGGACTTATGTGAAGGTGCAGGAGTAGCGTTTGATGAAAATTCTGGTATTAGCTTGGGAATTTCCGCCTCGCATTGTGGGCGGCATTGCCCGACATGTGGCCGAGCTATACCCAGAACTCGTCAAGCTCGGCCATGAAGTGCATCTAATTACCGTCGAATTTGGGCAAGCCCCCAGTTATGAAGTGGTCGATGGGGTCAAAGTGCATCGGGTGCCTGTGGGCTATAGCCACGACTTTTTTCACTGGGTCGTGAATATGAACGAGAGCATGGGCCGTCATGGTGGCAAGTTGATTCTAGAAGATGGCCCCTTCGACCTGATTCATGCCCACGATTGGCTGGTTGGAGATGCGGCGATCGCTCTCAAGCACACGTTTAGAACCCCGCTCATTGCGACCATACACGCCACTGAATATGGCCGCCATAACGGCATTCATACCGATACTCATCGGTACATCAGTAGTAAAGAAACCCATCTAGCCTACAATGCTTGGCGAGTCATCGTTTGTACCGATTACATGCGCTCTGAAGCAGCGCGGGCATTGGGCAGTCCTGAAGCAAAAGTAGACGTCATCTACAACGGCATCCGCCCCGAAAAGAAGCGACGGCACCCAGATTTTGACTTTGCTAGTTTCCGTCGCCAGTTTGCCGAGGATGCCGAAAAGATTGTTTATTATGTGGGCCGCATGACTCACGAAAAAGGCGTGGCAGTTCTGCTCAATGCCATGCCCAAGGTGCTGTGGGAAATGGGCGGCTATGCCAAGTTGGTAGTCATCGGCGGCGGCAATACAGACCACTTGAAACAGCAGGCTTGGAACCTCGGCATCGCCCACAAAACCTACTTCACTGGGTTTATGTCTGAAGAAGACTTGAACAAGTTTCAAACCATTGCCAACTGTGCGGTTTTCCCTAGTCTCTACGAACCTTTTGGCATTGTGGCTTTAGAAAGTTTTGCGGCGAGAGTACCTGTCGTGGTCTCGGATACAGGTGGCTTTCCGGAAGTGGTGCGTCATACCAAAACAGGCATTGTGACTTGGGCCAATAATTCGGAGTCACTGGCTTGGGGTATTTTAGAAGTCTTGAAGAATCCGGGTTATGCCCAGTGGCTGATAGACAACGCTTATGAAGACCTAGAACGGCGCTTCAGTTGGGCCAAAATTGCCCAGCAAACAGAAGTGGTTTACAAACGGGTGGTACAAGACCGATCGCAAGTCGATTGGTAAGGTGGATTGGATAAGACGTTTTAGATAAAGCACGTTCAAACCACAAATACAGGGGGCGAGCATATGGATGGGGCTGAGCGGATTCAATGGTTAAAAGAGCATACTCAGTTGGCATCGCTCTCTGATGAAGCTCTAGAGGCGATCGCCGCTGCTATTGTCGAAGAACCGTTACAAGAAAATCGCCGTCTGGTTCTAGAAGACACCCATCCAGACGTACTTTACATCCTGAAAGCGGGACATTTAGAGAGTTACCATACCAGCCCCAATGGCCCGGCTAAAGCGGTGAGCTTGCTGCCTGGAAGCATCATTCATCTCAAGGAACTGTTGCTAGAGCAGCCGACTGAGCGAACCGTCATTACGCTTGACGATGGTTTGTTGTGGCGGATCACTAAAGAACAGTTTCTAGAGTTAGCGCAGCAATATCCAGAGATTAGCCGTACCTTCTCGCGCCAACTTGCGGCGGAGCTGAACCAGGTCACCTCTCAACTTGCCTATGAACAAGAGCGCCAATCAGCATTACGACCCTATGTGATTCCTAAACTGAAGCGGGGGGTAATTGGCAGTAGTGAAGTGGCGATCAGGCTCCGCAAACAAGTGAGAGAGGCAGCGCGCGATCGTACCTCCGTTTTACTGACAGGAGAAGCGGGAGTTGGCAAAGTCAACCTAGCGGCATTGATTCACTTTACGTCTGCGGCGCGGCACGAATCCTTAATTCGGCTCAACTGTGGCACGCTCTCTAGCAGTGGGGTAGAACTGTTTGGTCGCAGCACCCCAGGCTCAGGTAGCAAACTGGGGGTACTTGCTTACCTAGGCACCGGAACGTTAGTGCTGGATCACTTGCAAGACCTCCTGCCAGAACTGCAAGCCAAAGTAATTCAACTCCTCCAAACTGGAGAATATCGCCCGGTGAGCCGTGACGGCGAGCCGATGGCTGAATTGCAGCAGTGTGAAGCGCGCATCATCCTGACCGCAGAGCGATCGCTAGATCAGGTCAATGAGCAACTGAGCCTTGAACCTGGGCAAGCTTTGTGGAGTCACTGGATAAAAGTTCCACCCCTGCGCGATCGCAAAGCTGATATCAAAGCCAAAGCTGAATATCACATCAGTTGTTTTGCGCGTGCGGAAGGCATTCCTAGACCCAGACTCACACCCGAAGCTGCTGAAGTTTTAGCCAGTTACGACTTGCCTGGTAATTTGCCAGAGCTAGAGAGCTTATTGGAGCAAGCGATTAGCCAATCGAATGGCGCAGCTGAACTCAATGCCGATCTATTCCGCTCCGCCCAACAGCTTGCTGTCCAACTAGATCAAGTAGCCTCCCAACTCGCCTTCGAGCAAGAACGCCAAACTGCGTTGCGTCCTTATTTGGTGCCAAAAGTGCGGCGGGGAATTGTTGGTTCTAGCCGCTACGCGGTGCGGTTGCGTCAGGAAATTAAAAAAGCAGCTGCCGATCGCAAGTCTGTGTTGGTGTTTGGTGAACCAGGGCTGGGCAAAGACAACACCGCAGCGCTGATTCACTTCGGCTCTCGCGATCGCCACCAGCCGATGATCAAAATCAACTGCAACACGCTGCAAGCCAGCGGCGCGGAATTGTTTGGTCGTGTAGGCGGCAAGGCAGGGCTACTAGAGTGGATTGGTCAGGGTACGTTCCTCCTCAACAACATCCAAGAACTACCGCCTGCTCTCCTAGACAAAATTCTGCTCTTACTAGAAACCGGAACCTACACCCCAATTAGCCGAGAAGGAGAACCAACACCAGAACCTAAACGCAGCCACGCTCGGATCATGATGGTGTCAGAAAAAACGCTGCCGCAGCTAGAACGGAAGCATTGCGTTCCCCATGTGATCAAGGTGCCACCGCTGCGGGTGCGAAAGGCGGATATTGCGGCCCAAGCCGAGTACTACATCAGCTTGACCTGTCGGACCAAAAATATTGCTCGCCCCCACGTCACCCCAGAAGCGCTGCGCCGCCTCCAAGGCTATGACTTTCCAGGCAACTTCACGGAACTAGAAGGACTAATTGAACGGGCGATCGCACAATCGAATGGCGCACCCGAACTCACGGAAGAAGTCTTCTGGGCCGTGAGCAACAAAACCCGACGCTTCCGCGTGAACTTGTTAAATGCCTATCCTAAGCTGCGGCAGTTTTTACGGAGTGATTGGTGGCCCGATCGCATCAACTTTGGCTTTACTTTGGGTATGTTTGCTGTCATCGTCGCCATCTTGATGTTCGGCCCCCAAACGCGCGACAGCAACATTGGCCTCAATTTATTTTGGGCTTGGTGGTGGCCCCTGATGCTCCTTGCCTTTCCCTTTGTGGGGCGCTTGTGGTGCTCGGTTTGTCCTTTCATGATCTACGGTGAGTTAGCCCAGAAGCTTTCCTTACAAGTCTTTCCCCGCGAATTACTGCCTTGGCCCCGCCAGCAAGCTGAGAAGTGGGGTGGCTGGTTCCTATTCGGCTTATTCACGCTGATTTTGCTCTGGGAAGAACTCTGGAATCTAGAAGACACGGCTTATCTGGCGGGTTGTCTCTTACTGCTGATTACGGCTGGCGCAGTAATCTTTTCGCTGTTGTTTGAGCGTCGCTTTTGGTGCCGCTATCTTTGCCCGATTGGGGGCATGAATGGCTTGTTTGCCAAACTCTCCATGACTGAGTTGCGGGCACAGCAAGGCATTTGTTCTGCCACTTGCACGACCTATCAATGCTACAAAGGTGGTCCCGAAAAAGGCGAAGGGCAAGAAAGTCTCGGTTGCCCGCTCTACTCGCACCCCGCCCAACTGGAAGACAACCGCGACTGCGTACTGTGTATGACCTGCCTCAAAGCTTGTCCCCACCGCTCCGTGGAAGTGAATTTACGGCCTCCAGGCATTGAGCTTTGGACCACTCATCAGCCAACTTATGCCGAAGTTGCGTTGCTGTTTCTCTTGTTTGGGGCAATTTTTCTGCATCGCCTCCCCGAAATTCAAAATCACTTTGGCTGGAATTTGCATTTAGAGCATTTTGGCTGGCATGCTGCCGTTTCTGCTGTGGCGTTGTTGGTGCCTGTGGCGATCGCGCTCTTGGCTCAAGGCTTAATCCGAGTTTCTAGCCGCACCATCAAGCCGCGTCCATTCTTAGAGTTGGCCTACGCCTATCTTCCACTGGTGCTGGGCGGCAGCTTAGCTCACTATCTGCGCTTGGGTTTAACCGAAGCAGGCCGAGTCTTGCCGATTACGCTAGCCACCTTTGGCTATAGCGGCGTGAATGTGCCAATCGCCGTGGCTGAACCCGCAGTGATCGCATTCCTGCAAGCCGTGACGCTGATTGCCTCAGTCTGGTTGAGTGTGATTTTGACTCAGAAAATTGCGCGTCAACCTTTGGTCAGCTTGCTGCCTCAACACTTAGCTACGATTGCCATCGGCTCACTGTTGTGGAAGTTGATCGTCAGTTGATCAGGTTTGCTGCTCTAGCAGTTGGAACTCAATCCACTACTTTCAGGAGTCCCATATCCAAGTGGTCAGAAATCCGCCGAATTTGATTCAACTCCTCAGCACTCAACACTGCGTCTGAAGCGATCGCCATAAAAAATCCGCATTCATCCGCTTGGGTAATTTTTCCAGAAGTAAAAATGCGCTGGATGATTGGCCCAATGGCAGAACCAAGACTGCTATTGTCAGTATTCATGAGGACGATTCTGTAAGGAAAACATGAAGAAGCTCTATTAATCTGTATATTCCCTGAATTGTTGACCTCTTTGCTCCCTCCAGTTGGCTTACCTAGGTGGGTGAGCCTGAGCCATACCAGAGTAGAGATGCAAAAACTGCCCATCTTCCGAAACAACGCTTTGTTACAACGAGCGCTGACCCATAGTTCTTACATCAACGAACATCCGGCGTTTGGGGAAGATAACGAACGCTTGGAGTTTCTAGGCGATGCCATATTAAACTTTCTCAGCGGCGAATTTCTTTACAAGCGCTATCCTCAGAAGCCAGAGGGAGAATTAACGCCGCTACGCTCTGCCTTAGTCGATGAGCCACAACTCGCCAAATTTGCGATCGCCCTCAACCTCGGTTCCCTCATGCATTTGGGCCGAGGCGCAGAAATTAACGGGGGGCGGGAAAATCCCAACTTGCTCAGCAGCACTTTTGAAGCAGTGATTGGGGCTTATTTCCTAGATACAGGTTCCAATATTGAGATAGTCCGCAACTATGTAGAACCGCTGTTTCAAGCGATCGCGGATACTTTGGTTGATACCGCAGCGCAAATCAACTTCAAGAGTCGGTTTCAAGCCTGGGCCTTAGCCGAAGTAGGTCAGAACCCCAAGTACGCCATCATTGCTCAATCTGGCCCAGATCATGCGCGAGAATTTACCGCTGAAGTGCGCGTAGCCGACCAAAAGTACGGCGAAGGCAAGGGGCACAGAAAGCAGGATGCGGAAAAGAGCGCAGCTAAACAAGCCCTAGAAGCATTAGGACTGCTCTAGAACAGGGGTCAGCTCGCTAAGCTTGGCTAGAAACTGTCGTACCCCGCAAAGATTGGATCGTCGCGATCGCCTTTTCTGCCACTTGGTCAATCTCAGCTTCTGTATTAAACCGCCCAATGCCAAACCGAATGGAAGCATAAGCCAATTCCGGCGATCGCCCTAAAGCAGTCAACACATGAGAGGGTTTGATTTCAGCAGACGTGCAAGCAGAACCAGAAGACAGCGCCACTACAGGCTGTAACCCCAACAACAACGCCTGCCCATCTGCTCCTTCCACACTGACATTGAGATTACCCGGGAGACGCTGAGTGGGATGACCGTTGAGATAGATATTGCCGACCGTGCTGAGCTGTTGCCACAGGCGATCGCGCAGTTGAGTTAAGCGTTGCGTTTCTGCTTCTTGTTCTGCCAGTGCGAACTCTACCGCTTTCGCAAACCCGACGATCTGCGGTGTGTAAAGCGTGCCCGATCGCATGCCTCGCTCATGCCCACCGCCATGTAGTTGAGGTGCCACCTGCACTCTGGGATTGCGCCGCCGCACATATAACGCGCCAATCCCCTTTGGCCCATAAACCTTATGAGCTGTGAGCGACATCAAATCAATCTGCATTGACGCGACATCTAGAGGAATCTTGGCGATCGCTTGAGCCGCATCGGTGTGGAAGAGAACTTGATGCTGACGACAAAGCGCCCCAATCTCAGCCAGTGGCTGCAACACCCCAATCTCATTGTTTGCCGCCATCACCGAAACCAAAATGGTGTCTGACCGAAAGGATCGCTCCAGCTCTGCGAGGTCGATCAAGCCGTTGGGTTGCACAGGTAAATAAGTGACCTCAAAACCTAACGATTCCAGATAGCGACAGGGATCGAGAACCGCATTGTGCTCGGTACTCACGGTAATGATGTGCCGTCCCTTGCTGATGTAAGCTTCCGCCACCCCTTTGATCGCCAAATTATTCGCTTCTGTAGCCCCACTGGTAAAGACGATTTCCTCTGGCCCGCAGTTGATCGCAGATGCTAAAATCTCCCGCGCTTTGGCGATCGCGGCTTCGGCTTCCCAACCGTAGGTATGAGTCACACTCGCCGGATTACCAAAATACTCCGTAAAGTAAGGCAGCATCGCGTCTAGCACTCTGGGGTCTACCGGAGTCGTAGCGTGGCAATCCAGATAAATCGGACGATGAACGCTGGGCATTTTAAGAGGGAAACGAATGGATTCGTTGGGTGTTTGAATGTTACAGCAACACTTCAACTTGTTGTGCGATTCACAAATCAGCCAAGGAGGGAATGTAAGGCACAGGCGATCGCGCTACTGTTGAGAAAATTTGCTTCCCTGGTATGGAATTCCTTAGCTTAGCCAAAACATTTATAGATGTTCCAGTTCTGGTCAAAACCTTTGTGGCGGTCTTCGTCTTAGCTGATGCTTTGGGAAATGCCCCTATTTTCTTAGTTTTGACCAAGGGCATGGAAATAGAGCAGAAAAATAGCGTAGTCGATCGCGCTAGTCTTGTTGGCACTTCGGTAATTCTAGCCTTTGCCTTTGGTGGTCAAACAGTCTTGGATTACTTGCACATCAGCATGGGTTCCTTGGAAATAGCTGGTGGCTTACTGTTGCTGATGATCGCCTTAAAGATGTTGGAAGGGCACACAGAGACTCCAGTTATGGAGCAAGGTCGAGACGTAGCTATTACCCCGTTGGCATTTCCGCTCTTGGCAGGACCAGGTACCTTAACCAGTGTGATGTTGTTGATGTCTGACGCAGACTCCGCGATCGGTCATCTCAGTGTCGCGCTCGGCATTGTTGGTGCGATGTTTGTCACCTGGTTTATTGTGCGGCAGTCTTCTCGGATTGACCATTGGTTAGGGGCAGAAGGTGCAATCATCATCACGCAACTTTTAGGGTTTCTGCTAGCGGCACTGGCGATTGAGATTAGCAGTTCGGGAATTCGAGAGTTATTTCTGAAGTGAACTGCAATCAATAAGACTTGCCATCACTGCCAAAGTACTCGCGGTAAGCGCAAATTTTGTCTCCGCGCACATCAAAAGCGATCGCCACCCGATTTTTGTAAGGTTGACCTCGCATCACACCCTCATCCCGAAACTCAAAAACTACGGTGGTGTCATTGCTCATGACGCGATCGAGTGTCACAGTCAGGCCATCCTCAAACGTATCAGAGACATACTGCAAGAACGCCTCAGTCCTAGCTTTTCCGGTATTGAGTCCGTGATACGGCCCGATCGGAAACCAGAAGCTGAAATCTTTGGTGAGCATGTCCAAAAAGGCCTGCCACTCTCCTGTTGCTAAACCGTGGGTAAAGTGCTCAAAAGCTTGATGAGCAGTTCTGAGGGTGTCAGTCTGAGCTGTATCCATCCTGGCTCACTCGCGACTCAAAAGTAGTACTAATGACGTTACTGCTTACCTTCCGCAGTTTTGCTCTTTCTAGCGAAATCTCAATAATCTAAATCCGAAATTCCACGCAGAGGGTAGTAGATAATTCCATCAGTCTGGGTAAACCTGCGATCGCATCTCTGAAGATTCCCAGTTACAAACAAGAAGCTAGAGCGCGATCGCGGCTCAATCCGTTGACGTGAAATTCAATTCGCTGGAGTAGAGTTGCATGGAATTTACCACCACACTAGGACTAATTGCAGGCAGTTTAACCACGATCGCCTACTTGCCCCAACTAATCAAAACCTGGAAATCTAAATCAGCCGATGACCTTTCTTGGAGCATGCTGATCACGCTTTGCGTCGGGATTGTGCTGTGGCTCGTCTACGGCAGTTATGTTCACGATATTCCAGTCATTTGTGCCAATATTGTGACCCTAGTTCTTTCCTCAATCATTTTGGGCCTCAAAATTCGCTACAAGCGGAGTGGGGAGCTGGGGTGAGGATTGAGGGAATGTAGCACTCTCGCAGCTAACACTTGGTTGTCTTTTTGAGAGGGATGAAAAGAAGGCCGAGCATAGCGCAATCCGCTGATGATTGCCCTGAACAAAAGCTTCTCTTTGAAGAACCAAAATTGCATGAGGTCTTGCCAAACTTGGCGATCGCCCCATTTTTTGTCTTGCTGCAACAGCAGGATTATGCCCCAGTTCATCAGACCCAGCATTAAAAGATTTGAGATGACTAAACCCAAGAGGCGCACTCCATAATTGCGAGTTGCAGATTGCAACACCTCAAAGGCCACTACTTGGTGTTCTATTTCTTCAGCGGCGTGCCATTCAAACAACGCTCTAAGATTGGGTTCTGCTGGATCGAGGAAGCGTTCGGTCAAGGCAATCTCGGCCATCAGCGAGGTCAGGTGCTCTAACCCAGCAACGATCGCTAAATTTAACGCCAAACTCCCATGTTGCATCAGCCGTCGCCAAATCCCTTGGGCATAACGGACATATCCCTCAAAGCAATACCCTTGTTGTTGGAGATTTTTCCAAAAATGGGTGTGCTGGTTGGCATGTTGGGACTCTTGGGCAACAAACGCTCGCACCTGTTGCTGAAGTTGGGGGTCAGTAATATGAGGCAATTGCTGCTTAATGATGTGATTCATATAGCGCTCGATATTAGGGAGCAGCAACGTCAAGCTATTTAGCAGATGAGTATTGTAAGCACTGTCACCGAGCCAATAACGCTCAATGGTATCGGGAAAACGGAAGTGAATCGGGCGTACCTGAATCTTGGAGATTGCCATCATGGGTACGGGGCACCGAGTTGCTTCGAGAGATATCTTTTCTATTACCTTGTAAGAGCGATCGCGGCGGAGTAACTCTATCCCTAGGGATGAAGAGCCCTAGGAATGTAGGTTCCTATAACCGAACGCTAAAGTGCGGCTTCCGCCCTAGTGAAAGCTGAGAGAATTGTTTACATTTGTTTACAGTGAAAGTAAACAATTTTTAGAGGTGCCCCGTATGAACGGCACTCTGCGCGTCGGTAATCTGTTTGGTATTCCGTTTTATCTTCATCCGTCTTGGTTCATAGTGCTCGCACTGGTAACTTGGAGTTATGGCAGTGGGCTGGCGGCTCAGTTTCCTAGCTTGGGTGGCTTGCTTCCCCTCGGACTCGGTTTAGTCACAGCTTTATTGCTCTTTGCCTCGGTGTTGGCTCACGAACTGGGTCATAGCTTTGTGGCATTGCGGCAAGGGATTGGCGTGAAATCGATTACGCTGTTTCTCTTTGGCGGACTCGCCCAATTAGAAAAAGAATCGGAGACTCCGGCTGAAGCCTTTTGGGTGGCTGTTGCAGGTCCTGGGGTCAGTCTCATAATTTCTGGACTTCTAACTGCGATCGCTCTAGTTAGCCCTGTTTCAGGTCCACTGGCAGCTATTTTAGGATTGGTTGCCTCCATTAACCTAGCATTAGCCCTCTTTAACCTAATCCCAGGCTTGCCTCTCGATGGCGGGAACGTGCTCAAGGCGCTGGTGTGGAAGCTTACCGGAAATCCTTACAAGGGAGTTGCTTTCGCCAGCCGAGCGGGTCAAGTTTTGGGTTGGGCCGCGATCGCCTCTGGCTTAATTCCTCTCTTGGTCTTTGGCAGCACTGCTAACTTCTGGAACTTGCTGATTGGGTGGTTCTTGCTCCAGAATGCAGGGCGAACAGCTCAATATGCCACGGTGCAATCCAAGTTGTCAGGATTTACGGCAGCCGATGCGGTGACTCCCAATGGCCCAGTCGTACAAGCTGACTGGACCCTACGAGAATTTGCCGACTGGTCTTTATTCCACCACATGGCTTGGCAACGCTTTTTAGTCACCGATACTACAGGACAGTTGATGGGAGCGATCGCGCTGGCTGACCTGCAACAGTTACCAGTAGAGCGTTGGGCTACAACTCAAGTCTGGAATGTGATGCAACCCATTAACCCAGAAACCACAATTCAGGCAGACCAACCGCTGAGCGATGTAGTGAATTTGCTAGAGCAACAACAACTGACAGCGTTACCTGTAGTTCGGACTAATGGCATTTTGGTCGGGCTTTTAGAAAAAACGGCCATTCTGCGCCTACTTCAAGGCAATCTCCAAGCTACGCCTGCCTAACTGGTTAGTTTTCCTCCCCTAGATTTCATAATTCCTACCCCGTTCCCTGGAGCCACCAATGGCCTGGGGAATTTTTTTGACTGACCTTTTTGTTCAACTAATATTCAAGCGCGCTAATGGTCGTGAGTTCGAGTAAAAATGCACACACCAGGATGTTGCGGAGTAGGGTTTGGGAAAAAATTGCGGTAGCCACATAGGGACTGTCGTGAGCCAACCCAGAATGCTGCCAAAGATCAAGAGGGCGATCGCTACTTTACAGAGGTTGGTCATGGCTCGTTCGCTAGTTTGAGTTGGCTCACCAGAAAACTTCGCAACTGTAGGAGCGGTTGCAGGAACGAGTTGTTCCTCAGCTTCAAGTTTGTCACTGATTGATGACTCAGAAGAATGGCTAGGGGCGATCGCTTCGCCCACCACACCCCCGCAAAGTGGCAACACGATGTAGGTCAGCGGTGTTCCTAAGAAGGCTGAAGGGTGAGTTACAAAAGGCTGAGCCTTTGCAAACTCCCGCTGTTTATTTGTCATGATAAAAAGTAACTCCTAAGTAATACGGACTTGGGAGAACAACCAGGGTTAAGTGTGGTAGCTGGACCCTGGTTGCCACCTAGAACAAATGCGATAAGTTCAGCACCAGGCGTGACACCAACCTAACCAGATTGGCGAACACTCCTGGATCAACACAGCTAGTTTCAGTGTTATTACTGTTTTCCTACTGTGATCTATTTTTCCGTTCGATCGGGTGATGACACACCTATAAACCTGTGACCGTAATCATCCGGAGACGTGATGAAGATTAGGTAAAGATGTGACTGACCTCACCCCGCCAAGCAAATTAGGCGTTAATTCAGTCACGAGATGATTGGAACCTGAGCGGGTCTGAGGTAAATTTTGAATAATTCCAGCGTCGTCCATCTGAGCCAGTCACAAAGATCCAGCCACAAAGAGAGGGAGAGCCGCCGATGAGCAGTAACCAAAATAACGAGCAAACTCCCACCACACCCCTGTTGGCAAACCAGTTGGCCAATACTGCCACCACCCGCATGCGGAATTGGGGTACAGTGACCGCCTTAGAAGAAGGCAAGTGCTACCGCATCAATCGGATTGAGCTACAGCCAGGGCACCACATCAGCACCCAAATGCACTACCACCGCAGCGAGCACTGGATCGTGGTTTCTGGGACGGCCAAGGTAATCTGTGACGGCCAAGAAAAAATTCTGATTGAAAAGCAATCCACTTATGTGCCGATGTGCATGCCACACCGAGTTGAGAATCCAGGCGTGATTCCGCTGGTGATGATTGAAGTGCAAAACGGCGAATATCTTGGAGAAGACGACATTATCCGCTTTGGGGATGCCGAAGAAGGATAAACGGTAGCAGGCATCAGGCTTCTAGCGATTTGTTAGACTGAAACCAATAGGCTTGTCAGTCAACTTTCTGTAAGGACGCCCGCAGATGACGTTATCGATGCCTCCAAAGACTTTGTTGCTCTCTAAAGAATTACCCACCCTTCAATACAACTCCACCCGCGATCGCTTTGACGAAACCTGGCAAGCCCCCCTCTCCACACTGTTAGGTTTAGGACGAGCAGCGGGCGCTGACTTTATCGAATTTTTCTTGGAGCGCACCAACTACATCAGCTGTCTAGCAGAAGATGACGGCATCAGCAGCATTGCACCGCGCTTATCCACAGGGGCAGGCGTGCGTGTGTTTCGTGGCAAAGCCGACTGTTACGTCAGCACCAACGATCTCACTTTTGCTGGACTGAAAGCGGCTCTGGAAAAAGGCTTGTCGATCCTCGGTTTACACCTGCCTGCCCCCAGTGCTTTTGTCCCCGAAATTAACCTGGAACTGCTGCGCGACTACGCCACCAAGAAAGGCAAAGAAGCTTGGCTCGGTGGTTGTAGCTCCATGAGGGAGATGGGCGACATTCTCTTAGCTGCCAATGCTCAACTGCAAACCAAAGCTACTCACGTCCAGTCTCGACGGGCCGCTTACTTCCGGGATTGGCAAGAAGTGTTAGTTGCAGCCAGTGACGGCACTTTCGCGCGAGACATCCGCCTGACCCAATCCGTTGGTTACAGCTTGCTCTGTGCGGACGGTGCCAATCGTTCCTCCATTAGTCAGCGCGTGGGAGACACCAGCAACCCTGACTTCCTAAGGGGTTGGGACTACTCTGCCACCGCAGCAGATGTGGCGGAATCCGCAGGTAAGATGCTCTACGCCGACTATGTGGAATCGGGCACCTACCCAATCATCATGGCAAACAAGTTCGGTGGGGTGATCTTCCACGAAGCTTGCGGCCACTTGCTCGAAACCACTCAAATTGAGCGCAAAACTACGCCTTTTATCGACAAAAAAGGCGAAAAGATTGCCCATGAAAGCCTAACTGCTTGGGATGAAGGTTTGTCTACCGATGAGTTCGGCACCATCGACATGGACGACGAAGGGATGCCCGCTCAACGGACGCTGTTGATTGAAAATGGCATCCTGAAGAACTTCTTGAGCGATCGCACAGGTTCGATTCGCACCGGACATCCTCGCACCGGAAGCGGTCGTCGCCAAAGCTATACTCACGCGGCGGCATCCCGGATGCGGAACACATACATTGCTCCTGGTGAACACTCCGTTGAAGATTTGTTCGCCTCGATCGACAAAGGCATCTACTGCAAGAAGATGGGCGGCGGCAGTGTCGGCCCCACCGGACAATTTAACTTTGCAGTGGATGAAGCCTACCTGATCGAAAACGGTAAAGTCACCAAGCCCCTGAAAGGCGCAACCTTAATCGGGGAAGCCAAGGAAATCATGAACAAGATCTCCATGTGCTCTCAAGATTTAGGCTTGGCAGCAGGCTTCTGCGGTTCGGTCAGTGGCAGCATCTACGTCACCGTTGGCCAACCCCACATCAAGGTAGATTCGATTACGGTGGGTGGCCGTTAAGAGATCTAACCTAACCCCCAGCCCCTTCCCTACTAGGGAGGAGCCAGATTCAAAGCCCCTCTCCTGCGAGGCGAGGGGTTTGGGGAGAGGTTGGCTAGGACTTAATTAAGATTTTTGCAAAGACATCATTAGCCAGTAAGACTGCAATATGCCGAATATTCAAGAACTAGCGACTTACGCCAAAGAAAGCGCCACAAAACTTGGCATCCAAAAATTTGATATTTACGGCTCCTCAGTGGATGAAACCAGTGCCCAGGTAGACCAGGGAGAACCGAAGCAGGTTAAGGCGTCGAATCGTTCCAGCGTCACGGTGCGGGTGTGGAATGAAGAACACCGAGTGGGGATTACCTCTACCACGGATGTTGATCCAGCAGGGGTAGAGTTGGCGTTGAAAACCGCTTACGAGGCTAGTTTCTTTGGCGCTAAAGAGCATGTACCCGACTTTAGCCCCGAAGCCACTGCTCCGATTCCCGAAACCTCTCACGAGAAGACTCCTCAAGCTCCCGTTTCAAGGCTAATTGAGACTTTGGCAAAAGCTGAAAAAGAATTGCTAGAGGCACATCCGGCGATCGCTGGGGTTCCCTACAATGGTATGGCCCAGCGAGATTTCGATCGCTTCTACCTCAATAGTGAGGGAGCACAGCGCTACGAAGGTGGCTCTTACGCTTCGGTGTATCTTTACAGCAAAACCGAAGAGGAAGGCAGAAAGCCACGTAGTGCCGGGGCGTTTAGGGTGGGTCATGGTTTCCCAGAGCTAGACGTATCAGCTTGTGTGCAGGAAGCGGCGGAGAAAACCATCAGCCACTTGAACTACAACAAAATTCAGTCGGGTAAATACTTGGTAGCGTTCTCTCCAGAAGCGTTTTTGAGCTTGTTGGGAGCGTTCTCCAACCTGTACAACGCCCAAAGTATCCTCGACAAACAAAGTCTTTCTACTCCCGAATCTCTGGGCACCCAAATTGCTTCACCCTTACTATCGGTCTGTGATGACCCACATCATCCCGGCAACATTGGCGCGGAGATGTTTGATGGCGAAGGCACCCCAACTCGAAAAGTCTCTCTAATTACCGAAGGTGTTTTGAGTGGTTTCCTGCACAGCGCTGGAACTGCCAAGCGAATGAATGCTCAGCCAACAGGCAATGCCAATATGGGCGCAAAAATCACTGTGGGGCCGCACTACTACCATGTTGCTCCAGGTCAGGCAGTAGACACAACTTATAGTCTCGATACCGCTGAAAATGTGGTTTTGATTGATGATTTGCAAGCCCTTCATGCAGGGGTGCAAGCATTGCAAGGCTCGTTCTCGCTACCGTTTGATGGCTGGGTTGTGAACAAAGGCGATCGCGTCAGTGTGGAATCGGCCACCGTAGCTGGAGATTTCTTGGAACTGCTCAAGGCGATCGCTTATGTGGAGCCAGAATCCGAAGTGACTCCCGGTGGGGTCTGTCCTCGGATTTGGGTCGATGGTCTCGCGATTACGGGCGAATAGCTACAACACTTGAGGGCGGAGCGCTCGTATAAAAACACAGGTTAGCTGATGAGCCTGTTTACGAATGCTTCGCCCTGACAAACAGCCAACTCCCTGTCTCAGGGCATGGAACTCTAAGCGGACTGGGTCTCAACAAGTTGATTGTCTTGGCGTAGACAAGCTTGGATGAAGAAATCTAGCTCGCCATTCATCACATCTGCGATCGCCGTAGTCTCCACCCCAGTTCGCAGATCCTTCACCAATTGGTAGGGATGGAAGACATAGTTACGAATTTGGTTACCCCAAGCAGCTTCCACCATATCTCCGCGAATGTCAGCAATCTCTTTAGCTCGTTGCTCTTGAGCAATAATCAGCAATTTCGCCTTCAAGATTACCAAGGCTTTTTCTTTGTTCTGGAGCTGCGATCGCTCCTGCGTACAGCGCACTGCAATGCCTGTAGGAATGTGGGTAATCCGAACCGCTGTTTCTACTTTGTTGACGTTTTGCCCTCCCTTACCCCCCGCACGCGAGGTCGTAATTTCCAGGTCTTTCTCTGGAATCTCTAGGTTTACAGAGTTGTCAATCATCGGCATCACTTCTACACCAGCAAAACTAGTTTGCCGCTTGTCATTAGCATTAAAGGGAGAAATACGAACGAGGCGATGGGTCCCCTTCTCGACTTTGAGGTAGCCGTAGGCGTATTTGCCATCCACTTCTAGCGTGACTGACTTAATCCCCGCTTCATCCCCTTCCGAGATTTCTGCCAGATGGACTTTATAGCCGTGGTCTTCGCCCCAACGGGTATACATCCTTAAAAGCATTTCAGCCCAGTCTTGAGCATCCGTACCTCCAGCCCCCGCATTGATTGTCAAGACTGCCCCCTTGGAGTCGTAGGGGCCAGAGAGCAACTGTTGCAGCTCCCACTGATCGAGTTCGCGGCTCAGTTGGGAAACATTATTCTGGGCCTCTTGCAGTAATGCTTCATCTGCTTCTAACTCCAGCAACTCCAAGATGGCCCTCGTATCTTCTAAGCTAGCTTTCCACTGTCCTAGCTGATCTAAATGAGATTTGAGGTCATTTAACTCTTGCAAGGTTTTTTGCGCCTGAGTTTGGTCATCCCAAAAGTCTGATTGGGCCGCAATTTGTTCTAAATCTTGAATTTTGGCATTTAAGGCTGGAACGTCAAAGATAGTCCTGGGTTTTACCCAGGCGCTCAGACAACGTTTCAACTTCGCGTTTAATCTCTAGTGCATCCATAGACAGTAACTGTTAGCTCCTAAGCCACAAAAGGTTGCATAGTTCATCTTAGCGAGAGTCAGCGATCGCATTCATCGTTTAGCTCTGATTCCACTCCACTATGCCCTAATCCCTATGATGCTCAAAAAAAAGCTGCGGCCCGAAAGACCACAGCTCTGCATAATTTAGACAATTAATTTTGCCAATGCTCTCAGAAGCACCGCAGTTTTAATCCCGGCTGTTGATCGCAATTAGCAATCTTAGAATGAAAACAAACAAGTTGATGTAGGTCAGATACATCGACAAAGCTGCGGGCAAATACTGATCATCCCGGTAGGTGCGGGGTAGAACATAGAAGTCTACAACCGCCACCCCAGCGAACAGCAACACGCCAAGGCCAGAAATAGCGATTTCGAGCCAAGTCGGCGTATAGATACCGAAGAAGCTACAAAGTAGCTGCCCCACTAAAACTACCAGCAAAGCGATAACGCCAAGACGGACAGTTTGAGCTAAGGCCATGCCATCCTGCTCGGACAAGTTGGAGCCAATTTGCCGAGCCGCGATGAAGGTAACCCCACAGCCTAGTGCCGCAAAGCCCATGCCTGGCAAACCAACACCGGGTGTCCCTAAGGCTACCGCTACCAACCCAGTCAAGGTATAACCTGACAACAAGCTGTAGGTTGCTAGTAGTGGCAAGGCAACACCATTCTGCCCCCTCTCTGCAACTCCACTCGCAACGAAAAATAGAATCAGCTCCAAGATCAGAGCGCCCCAAAAGGTCGGGAAGAAGAGACCTGGATTGGCACTGAAGACCTGTAAGCCCCCATAAGTACCTAGCGCTGTTAAGAGCAACCCTGCCCCTAGGTAAGGCAGAGCATTAGCAATGACATTGGGACCAATTAACGCTTGCGTCTTGGCCTCACGAATGGCATTGCGGAAGTTACTGGTATTGCTCATAAGACTTCCTTGTTATCCACCAACAATAGAGCCCAACTACGCCCATTGTGACGTAGATCTTGCTTTCCCGCAGTTCCTCAGCTTTCAAAGTTAAAAATTTTCTTTGAAGGAAATTAGAAGCAACCGTACCACAGACTGGGAAAGGAACACCCTCAAATTTGCGGGGTGACACTTACGTATTTCCGCCGACACCCTCCGGAGCACCCCAAAGGAGTACCGTGAAACAACGATAGTTCGACTAGGCTGCTGTAGGGAGAATGAGTTCAACTCTGATGCAAGGCTCTGTGTGATGACTACTCAATCTTCTCCCCGCTCTCAAGTCATGGAACTCCTGGTTGCTTACCACCAGAACCCCTCCGTCTCGCGTCGCAACCAACTCGTCCGCCTTAACGCTGGACTCGTGCGGAAGATTGCTCACCAAGTCAGCCATCAGTGTGCAGAACCCTACGAAGACCTGGAGCAAATCGGCCACCTCGGTCTCATCCGCGCCATCGAGCGCTTCAACCCCTCCCAAGGTTGTGCCTTCAGCTCCTTTGCCGTTCCTTACATTCGCGGTGAAATGCTCCACTTCCTCCGCGATCGCGGCAACACGGTGAAGATTCCCCGTCGCTGGCAAGACTTGCAGAAGGAAGGCCAGAAGGTGCGCGAAGCATTGATGAAAGACTTGGGAAGACAGCCCCAGGATGCAGAAGTCGCCATTGAGTTGGGTGTCTCAGTCAACGAGTGGAGAGAAATCAAACTCGCAGGCAAGAATCGCTCCTTGTTGAGCTTGGATGCCACGGTTTCCCAGCAAGTAGACTCAACCGTAACCTTGGGCGACATGCTCCCCGATGCCCACTACCAAACCTTGCAGTTACTTGAAGAAGACCGTCAGCAGTTGCAGAGAGCGCTGAGCCAGTTAGAAGACAAAACAAGAGCCGCGATCGAGCTTGTTTACTTCAGCGACTTATCCCGTAAAGAAGTTGCAGAGCGGATTGAAGTCAGCCCGATGACAGTGACTCGACGCATCCAGAGAGGCATCCAGCAGATGGTGGCCTATCTCCAGCCTCAAGAATTACAAAGCGATCCTTAACTTCAGGACTTAGTAAAAGCAGGTCAAGCTCCAATATTCATCGCAGCTAATTTTCTCGTCTTCTAGTAGGGTGCCTAGCACATCTAATAAAGCTTGAATTGCGACTTCGCGGTCAATAAAATGACGTCCTGCTACCAAGGCAGCCGCAAAGCTGTTATAGGTCTCTCCTTCATTCATGCCACCCGGTACACTGGGGTGATGGGCATCGAACCTGAAGGAATCACCATAAGGGATGACCTCAAGGAGCCAGCCATGATAAGGCATCCGGTTCGGCTCGCTCTTCAACATCATAATCGTCTCCAGCAATCTCGTTATTCAGTACCAGGTGTTCAGCCGTCAATTTTGGCTGATGGTGTCATTATTCCCACCTGAACTGCCAGAAGAACCAGTCAAACCTGGAGTTGAACCTAGATTGCTAAACCTACAGGAATAGGCTAGTCTGTGAACAAAAAAGGTGGAGAGAACTTTGCTACATCGTTTCGCATTACCACTTCTTGCACTTCTAGCAACGAGTCCAAGTTATGTAATCGCGCAACCCAGTTCTCCATCTAACGTTGCTAAATCTTCCTCACTCACTACTACGTTGCCTGCTAATGTTGCGGGCGTAGTATTTGTCAACACCAATACTGAGGCTTGGACCACACTGACACAGTTTCAGTTGTTTTCCCAAGCTGGACCTTTTCTAGCCGGACTGCCCGCTCTTTTTCTAGGTCTAGACTTAACCACGGATGTAAAGCCTTGGCTAGGTGAGCGAGTTGCGATCGCTCTCATGCCCTTTACGGGTTCAGAAAAGAACTCCGACGACCGCTTAGAAAATAGCTCGGAACTTCTTAACGCAAACCATGCGCTTTTGTTAGCCCCAGTTAAAGACACTCAGCTTTTGAATGCTTTTTTGACAAAGCTCAAGGCATCCCGAAGCCAACCTCCGATCGAGCGTCAATATAAAGGAGTTACCGTTTGGGAGTGGCCTGCGGAAAAGCCAGCGCAGTGCGACAGTGCCTCACCAAACCAGCCAGGCTGCGAGTCAGCTCCAGAAACTGAATTAGGGCCTGAAACCACACCTCAAGCACCCTCTGAAGAAGAAATTCAGCCGACTGAACCAACGACTCAGACTTCGATAGGCAAGCCACAGGCATTTTCCAAACTCAAAGCTGTCGGTTCTACGCCTACTTTACCTTTACCTCCCATTCCCGGAGGGGGACTCTCGATTCCCTCCATTCCTAGTCCTCAGGCAGGTTTAGCGATCGCTGTCTTGCCTGGTTACTTGGTGACAGCTACTACTCCAGGCCCCATCGAACAATTAATTGATGCCCGCCGCAGTAAGAGCCCAGCGCTAGCAGCGAATCCGCAGTTTCAGCGCACAATGCAGCATCCCCAGTTTCAGCGATCGCTGCTGGTAGCTTACGGCAACATCGCCGAGATTGCTCGCTTCCCTCAACCCCAATTTCCGATTCCCACAACGCCTCCCCCTGAAGAACCTACTTCTCCCCAGCCGCAAACTTCTCTGCCCCGTAAATTAAAAGCAGCTTCTCAGCCACCCAGTCCAGTGCCAATGGAAAGCCTGACGGTTGGTCTGGAACGCTTAGCCCAAGATTACAGCACCGTTGATGGCTATGTATGGTTGCAGCCAGAAGGCATTCACACCCAAATTAGTACTTATTACAAAACGCCACAACCCACCAAAGCTGATGTTTTAACTCCTAATGCCGAGCAGATTCTAACGCGGATGCCAGGAGCCACTTATCTTGCCAGCACCAGCCGGAATCTTAAGCAGCAATGGCAATCCTTCGTAGATATTACTCAAGCGGAACCAACCCTACAACCAGCTTTACAGGTCGTTCGGGATGGGATTCGGACCCTCAGTGGTTTAGATTTGGAGCGCGATTGGCTGCCTTGGATGGATGGGGAATATGCAGCGTTTTTGTTTCCCGACAATCAAGGCCCCTTCAGCCGCCTCTATCCCAACTTGGACTTGGGCTTGGGTTTGGTGATGCAAACCAGCGATCGCCCTGCCGCTGAAGCTGCCCTGACAAAGTTTGACCAGTTCATTAAATCGCAATCCGGTGGCGCTTTGAACATTGCCACCCGGAGCATTCAAGGCCAACCCGTCACCAGTTGGGAATTTGCAGAAGCAGGCGATCGCCAAAGTTTCTTCGCCCATAGTTGGGTGGATCAAGATACGTTAGTGATCACAACTGGGCTCGGTCCCATGAAGGCGCTCAACCCTAAACCGTACCTACCACTTAACCAAAATCGCACCTTCAAAACCGCTACTGACTCTTTTTCACGTCCCAACCAAGGTTATTTTTATACGAACATGGGAGCTTCCCTATCGTTTATCTACGGCCTATTTCAGCCTTATAGCAACGCCCCAGAGACGAGAGAAGTCAAGCGCTGGCTCGGCACAGTTTATAGCATTAGTGCTTCTAATTCTGCTACACCAGAAAAGCAACAGTTTGATAGTCTACTCGTTCTGGCACCAACCAGAAAGCCATAGCAGCGCCCATTGTCATGCTTAGTCAGATTAAAGAGATTGCTCATACCCTCGCCCCACGTTTAATTGAAATTCGTCGCCATCTGCACAGTCATCCAGAACTAAGCGGCCAGGAATATCAAACGGCTGCTTATGTAGCGGGTGTTCTTTCCTCCTGCGGGTTGCATGTGCAAGAAGCAGTAGGCAAAGTTGGAGTCGTAGGTGAACTGCCAAATCAAGGCACCGACCCACGGTTGCTCGCGATCCGGACAGATATGGATGCCCTGCCAATCCAGGAGCGAACTGGTCTAGAATTTGCTTCGCGACGGCCTGGGATTATGCACGCCTGCGGCCATGATATCCACACCACGGTGGGTTTGGGTACAGCCATGGTGTTGTCCCAACTCAACGGCGCTTTACCAGGCCCAGTGCGTTTTCTGTTCCAGCCCGCAGAAGAAATTGCCCAAGGGGCAGGTTGGATGGTAGCAGATGGCGTCATGGATCAAGTCACGGCGATTTTATCCGTTCATGTCTTTCCGTCGATTCCCGCTGGTTCTGTCGGCATCCGCTATGGAGCCCTGACTGCGGCGGCTGATGATTTAGAAATTTTGATTGTGGGTGAGTCGGGTCATGGGGCGCGACCCCACGAAGCGATCGATGCGGTTTGGATTGCGGCTCAAGTCGTGACTAACTTGCAACAAGCCATTAGCCGTACCCAAAATCCCCTCCGTCCCGTGGTTTTGACGTTTGGGCAGATTAATGGGGGACGGGCTCCTAATGTAATTGCTGACCAAGTGCGTCTTCAAGGAACTGTGCGATCGCTCCATCCTGAAACTCGCAGCAATCTGCCCGAATGGATTGAGCAAATTGTCGCTAATGTTTGCCAAACCTACGGTGCCAAATACGAGCTGCACTATCGTCGGGGAGTGCCTTCAGTCCAGAATGATCCAGCCTTGACCCAGTTGTTAGAAGCAGCGGCTCATGAAGCTTGGGGGAGCGATCGCGTACAGATTTTACTAGAGCCTTCTTTAGGCTCCGAAGATTTCTCTCTTTATTTAGAACATGCTCCTGGCAGCATGTTTCGCTTGGGTGTGGGCTATCCTGATAAATTCAATTACCCATTACACCATCCTCAATTTGAGGTGGATGAGTCGGCAATTCTAACCGGAGTTGTTACTCTGGCCCACGCTGTTTACAAGTACTGGCAACGAGAGCATCGCTAAGACTGAGCGGTCTTGGTCAACACTCCGACCATGCTCACCCCAACTCAACCAACCTCAATCAACCGAGCATTCTGCCCTACGAGAGATCAACTAGGAGAAAAGCTTAGCTAAATTGGCTGGTAAGGCAGAACTGAGAAGAATTAAATTCATGGCTTCACCTACACCTTTAAAGGGTACAGATCTGATTGACTGTGCCAAAGCGAATGCCAAACAAGGAGTTGAAACTGCTGCTCATCTCTGTGGCTATGGCAGTGATTTGAATACATTTGAGCGGGAATTGCACCAAGCCTGTCAAGACATTGGGGTTAACATTAACGAGCTCAGCGATCTGATTACAGATCAACAACAGCTAATCCAGTTCGCAGGCAATGAGGTCGCCCCTGATAGTCCCTCATCTTTATAAAGTACTAGGCTGTCTGATTTAGGTCTTGCAACAGCCCTCTCTGTTAGATTGAGCACAACACAATTGTAGGGGTACCTCTGGTAGGTGCCCTTTTGCATTGAGTAGGCCCAAGATAGGTTCCTTGCAATTCTGTACTTGGGGCGCTGATAGAGAAATCTATAATAAAGGTCAGTACAACGAAGCAACCTTTATGAGCGCCTGCTGTGAAAAAACGGGTAACTCTGACCTTTCCTAAACGTTCTGTGCAAATGCCTGTCACTTATCGGCTGGCCAAAGACTTTAATGTTGCCGCTAATATTATCCGCGCTCAAGTTGCCCCTAATCAGATTGGCAAGCTCGTTGTGGAGTTGTCTGGGGATATTGATCAGTTGGATGCAGCCATTGACTGGATGCGATCGCAAGACATTGGAGTTTCCTTAGCGAGTCGAGAACTGCTGATTGACGAAGATGTTTGTGTGCATTGTGGTCTCTGCACTGGCATTTGTCCCACCGAAGCCTTGACCCTCGATCCGCAATCTTTTCGACTTACTTTTACGCGATCGCGCTGCATTGTTTGCGAGCAGTGCATTCCAACGTGCCCAGTTCAAGCGATCTCAACTAATCTGTAAACTAAATGGATGGCAATAAATCGCGTGAATGGCATTGCTGAAAAAACTTCCTTGGCTCTCTCTAGCACTTTTAGTAGTTGCCTACTGTACATGGGGCTGGTTCCTTTACCCATCCCGCAGTTCGGGGTTTGATTGGTTGTTTGCTGCCGCCTTCGCCATCATTGTGGCAGGATTATTGACCGCGCCTGAAAAAAGCCTGCGATCGCGATTTTTCACTTGGTCTGTTTCTAGCATTGGTAGATTTATCCTAGTGCTTTGCGGCTCTGCGCTAACGGCCGTAGTTCTCTACATGGCTAACGTTTTTGTTCATATTTTAGTTACAATTTCTGCTTGTATGTTGGCAAGGCTAGACTTACAAACTGCCGGATTCAAGCAGTTAACCGCCTTCTGGGTCTTATCAGCATTTTCTCTAGTTGGCTTAGGATTAGGCTGGACCTTTCACTATTTCGCGTAAAGTCAAGCAATAGAGCAAGAAAAAAGCAGCCCTTGTAGGCTGCTGGTGTGGTGTGTGAGGAGTAGTTAGCTCTAGATTAAGGGAGTTCGATGGCAACTGCAATTCAGTTACAGTTTTCGATACAATCGCCTGAAACGCCCACAGCTTAAACTTTTCAAAAATTTTGCCTCACAAAACTCTCTCCAGTCACCGGATGGACAATGTAGAAAGCGTCACACGGTACCCCAAGATTAGAGTTGAATTTAACGACACTATGAAAAGCGCTTAACTGTCCTCTTGCCCTACAGCATTCTACGCAGTGGGGCAATTTTGTTTTTAAAGTAGATTGTCAGGTTCCTAGCTGAACCAGATCACACATGAGATAAACTCAGGGGAGTTTGGCATGCGATCGCATGTCACTGAGTTGACAGAGGAGTGAAGTCAATGAAAAGCAGCCTGGATCGAGGCTTAGCGACTCCCAGCATCATTTACACTCCGCTTGTTCGCTGGAGCATCATCAGTCTACTAACGGCTAGCTCAGTCGGTACCTTCGCATGGATGGCTGAAGCTCAAGAAGCTGCCAACCAAGCGCCAACTGGCAGTACATTAACTAGAACTCCAGGTAGCTTGATTAATCGAGCTACCTTAAAACTAGGCACTCAAGGTCGAGACGTTTCTGAGTTACAGGCAACTTTAAGGTTATTGGGCTTCTACGCTGGGGCAGTAGACGGCTTTTATCGAGAAAGTACTGCGATCGCGGTCTCTCGCTTTCAAACAGCGGCAGGGCTTCCTGCGGATGGCATCGTTGGGCCTGCCACCTGGGATCAACTCTTTCCACCAACCACTAACCTGCGTTCGTCTACCACCAACACTATCTCTGCGGCCAATCTTTCCCCTACTACCAACTCTGCTGCGGCCTTTCCCACTCCTAATATCACTAATTCCAGCAACCCAAATCCTGATCGCTCCCCAGCTCTAGCTACTACCAGTCTCAGCAACTCAAACCCCAATGGGGACTTAGCAGGTAGTAATAGTGCTGCAAGGTCAGTTGTCCCTTCGAGCTCCACTGAACCTGGAGCCTCTACGGTAGAGTTACCAGTTTTAAGATTAGGCATGCAAGGCTCCGCAGTTTCTAGACTGCAAGAGCGCTTACAAGCCGCCGGATTTTTTCAAGGAACCATAGATGGTGCCTTTGGGCCAGAAACCCAAAATGCGGTTCAAGCAGCTCAGCGCCAGTATCAATTAGAAGCAGATGGTATCGTTGGGCCTGCAACTTGGAGTGCCTTGCTGCGTTAGCTAGTTTTGACTCAAAAAAAACTTGAGCTCTGAAAGAGTAGGGTAACTTTTGTTCCCTACTCTTTCAGCGATCGCGCTATAAAAAATCTTCTTTAAAAAGTTAAATAAGCAAGTCAGCCTGGAGGTAGAGCAAATAATCCACTCTTCCGATAGAACTGTTTGTTATTGCAAACCAAGTATCTTTTGTATACAGAGCTCACGTAGAGCTAGTACAAAATTCAGACTCAAAAACTTTAGAAGTCATTATTGAAATCTACTGATTTTAGAGTTCACCCATTAGGTTCTAGTAGTCTCTAGCGATTCAAATATTTCTTTGCTCTTTTTCTAAAAACCTTTGTTTTGAAAGCGTTCTGGCAATAAAAATGTACAACAGAGATAACCGCGAAACCCACAATTCAGAAGTTCGTCAAGAGACTTATCAAGACGCTCAAGGAAATACTCATACTCGTGTCACTCGCAACGCTGACACCGTCAATACCCGTACACCCACGACAGACGAGGTGTCTTATCGCGATGGCTACGTAAGCGGTCAAGTCACCGAACGGGAATTGCGAGACGGAAATCAAATTGCTCGTGATAACGACAATGCAGCTCGTGGGCTCCTGATCGGCATCATTCTGACCTCTTTGTTGGGCTTAGTTCTTGGCACACTATTTTTCTTGAATCAACGACGCGAAACTCCTGCGCCTGTAGCACCCATTATTGTGCCGAATCGCTCAGTTGCTCCAGCGGCCAAGCCATCGCCTAGCCCGGTGACCAAAACCGAAACTCGAATCATCGAGAGAGACAGAGTGGTACCTGTTCCTCAGCCACAGGCTCCAGCACCTCAAGCACCCGCTCCCGCTCCCGCTCCAGCACCTACGGTGAACGTAGCACCCGCTCCCGCTCCTGACGTAAACATTACAGTACCCAGCAATCCTGCGCCTGCGCCTACTCAGCCTCAAACTGGAAATGACACAACATCTACTCAGGGCAGCAGTGGCAGTACAACTGATACCGCACCTAGCACCAACGATCTGAATACGGGAGATCAGTCAGATACTGCACCAACTACAGAGGGCACAAGTACAACTGGCAATGACACAACTAACACTGGTGGCACCTCTGGAACCACTGGCCGTTAAATAGCAAAGCTGAGTTTCAGCGACTAAATTAGTCTAACTTTCCGTGGGTCTAGTGAATATTTACTAGACCCACGATTATTTTTGGAGGTAATGATTATTCGGAGTGCGACCCAACGGCTTCGGCTTGATAACGAATGTTAGCTTGTTTCAATCGTTGCAAGGCTTCACCGAGGCGATCGCAATCTGCAATTAAGCTAATGCGGACGTAGCCTTCACCGCCAGGGCCAAAGGCATTACCTGGGGTCACAACCACACCTGTTTGTTGCAGTACCGACAGAGCAAAGTCAGTGGAGTTCTGCCCTGGTGGACAAGGCACCCAGAGATACATGGTGGCGCGAGTCTTCGGAATGCTCCAACCGAGTTCTTCTAATCCTTGAATCAAGAAATCTCGACGGGTGCGGTAACGAGCTTGAACTTCGTGCAGGTAAACATCGGGCAGTTGCAAGGCAGTTTCAGCCGCCGATTGTAACGCCGCAAAGATACCGTAATCTAGGTTGGTTTTTAGAGTTCGCAATCCTTGAATAATGTGGCGATTGCCCACCACAAAGCCTACACGCCAACCCGCCATATTATAGGTTTTGGACATGGTGTGGAACTCCACCCCAATGTCCTTAGCCCCTGGAATCTCTAGCAAGCTGGTGGGCTGATAACCATCAAAGGCGAGTTCCGCATAGCAAAGATCATGGATCAGCAGAATTTCATGCTTGCGGGCGAAAGCGACAATGTCTTCAAAAAACTCACGGGGGGCTGTGGCCGCTGTTGGATTACTGGGGTAGTTGAAGTAAAGAATTTTGGCTTGCTTGGCTACATCATCTGGAATCGCAGCCAAATCGATTAGCCAATCATTTTCTGGCTTTAGGATCAGGTTGTGAATCTTACCCCCAGCAATGAGCGGTCCCCGGAAATGAGCTGGATAAGCGGGGCTGGGAACAAGAACTACATCACCGGGATTGACATAGGCGATCGCTAAGTGAGTCAAGCCTTCTTTGGACCCCAGCAACGGCAAAGCTTCTCCGTCAGGGTCAAGGCTAACACCATAACGACGGTGGTACCAACTGGTGATGGCGCGACGAAAACTGGCAGTGCCTTCAAAGGGCGGATAACCATGATTGGCTGGGTCCTGTAGAGCTGCGATCGCTGCATCCACGACAGGTTGCGGTGTAGGGCCATCTGGGTTGCCCATTCCCAAATCAATCAAGTCTAGGCCCTGTTCGCGAGCGCGAGCTTTCAACTCATCTAGGCGGGCAAATACATAGGGAGGGAGCGCCCGCAGACGTTCGGCAGGGGTAATCCAATCCAGTTCCATTCCTTACACCTCTTTGCTGGTTGCCTGAGTCAGAGTGGTACGACTGACTTCAACCGGAGCCGTTGTCGAAACCATAGCTGCCATGAGTTGTGCAGGCACAACCAAGAATGGCAGACGGTGAATGTCCGAGCCTTGAGCACAGGCTACTTCAGCAGCATGCTGTAAATCTGCCAGCGAAATCTGCTCTAAACCCAGATCTCCTAAGGTTTGGGGTAAGCCGATTTCAGCATAGAACTTTAAGAGCTGCTGTCGTGCTGTCGCTGCTAGTTGATTTCCTTGCAGCATTTCTTCCAGGCGCAGTTGCACCAAAATGCCATAAGCTACCTTCTCACCATGCAAAGCATCATGGCTAGCCAACAGATGCGTGAGGCCATTGTGCACCGCGTGAGCGGCAACCGTACGACATTGGGCTCCACCCAGACCACCAATCACGCCCGCCAACAACACAGCAGCATCTACCACCTCGCGCCAAGCGTCACTCCCTGGTTCTTGCAAAGCGGCCACAGACTTTTGAAACAAAATGTCGCGCAAAACGCGGGCCTGCTGGACTGCTGCAATCATCAACGTTTGGTCGGAGTGACCGCTGCTGACGGAAGCTTCGTACCATTTCGCCAAGGCATCGCCAATACCTGCGACCAAAGTTCGCTGATCAGCCGTCCGAATCAGGCTATAGTCGAGCACCAACAAATCTGGACAGCGGGGTAAGCCTACGTCGTACAGAAAGGCTCCCTGATCAGAATAGACGTTGGAGAGGGCTGTCCAAGCCGCACAAGTGGCTGCTGAAGTGGGCACAGTCACAATTGGCAACTGGGACTGATGAGCAATCAATTTAGCCGCATCTAAAGCTTTACCACCCCCAACACCAATGATGACGTTAGCTTGATGAGTCGCAACCGCTTCCCGTAGCGCTGCCAGTCCTGACTCACTGCAATCTAAACCATAGGCAGCCTGAGTGAATGACAGTTTTTCTTGCTGCAAGACAGGTTCTAACCAAGGTTGCACCACTGCCAAGGTGCGATCGCCCCCTACAATTAAAGGCCGCTGTCCTAAGCGACCAATTGCCTCCCCTACCTGGGCCAACGCTTGTTCGCCTCGAATCACTTGAGCGGGCGCAACCATCAGCGAGAGCAGCGCAGTCGTGGTTTTAGTTTGGGTTGATGATGAATCCGGTAATGAGGGATGAGGCATAGGGCACGATCGCAGGGTCGTTAAAATTTACGTAGGGTAAGGACAACTTTACTACTATTTCTAGGTTAGTTTGCACTGAAACTAAGGCGTAAAGATCACCCAGTTTCTAACTAACCGATGGAAGTTTTAGGATGGGCGAGATGCGGTCTCTAGCTGAGGCAAACGAGCAAAATTTTGGTCATAGATCGTCACCGCTAAATTGGTATCATCTCGCGATGCCAGCGATCGCTTGACTTCACCTAAATAAAGAGGCACCGATTGCCCCGCTTCTGGGTGAATAATGGTCCGAGCCCGAATCGTGAGTTTCTCGTCTGCTCCTCCCAAGCGACCAAAGGAGAACAAATCGGAAGCCGCTTGGCGTAGGGTGGCATCTAGCTCGGATTGCTTGATCTTGGGTGAAACCGAAATAACAGCCTGACTGGCTCCAGAGTCATAGATGAGGGAGAAAGGAGCGGCACCCGGGATGATGGTATGGGTCAGAGGCACCAAACCGAGAGCAAAGAAGCCAACGGTTAGAACCCCCATAAAGCCTGTGACTCCTACAAAGCGGAACCGCACGCCCCACTGGAACACAAACATTAAGACTGTTAAAGCAGCGCAAACTAAGGTCAGAATGCCCGACCACTTAGTAGCAATTAAAAAATCGGCAGTTGTAGGCATGACGGTGGCAAACTAAGACTAACGACAGATCAATAAAGCTGAGGAAATTCCTCGGTTATTCGTTGCTAACAAAGCCCGCAGGCTGAGACGCTTCAGAGAGCTCTAAGGCTGCCTTTAAGGTATGCCAAGAAAGATTGGCACATTTAATCCGCACGGGAAACTGAGAAACCCCTTGCATCACATTGAGCTTCCGCAACTCTTGAGGAAACTCTGCTTCGCCTTTCATCATGGTCTGAAAGCGTTGCACCATTTCTAGCGCTTCAGCAACGGTGCGACCTCGCAATGCCTCAGCCATCAGATCTGTAGAGGCGATCGCGATCGCGCAGCCTTCCCCTTCAAATTTGACATCCTCAATCCGGTCGCTGTTCTCGTTGAGTTGCAAGGTCAGTTCGATCGTGTCACCACAAGAGGGATTATGGCCTTTCTGGTAGCGATGGACTGGAGAGGTTGTACCCTTGTTACGAGGTTTTTTATAACGCTCCAGAATCACTTGTTGATATAGATCACGTAAGTTGCCCAGAGTCATGATGGGTTGATGATGTGTGTCTCCGTCTATTCTCGATCCTATCAGGGTCTTCCAGCTTGATAGGGGCAATCGCATTATTACCTAGAGAATTTCCAGCATATCAACTGCTAGCTCGATTCGCGATCGGTTTGCCGTAGCGCTCAGACCAGAAATTCTGAATCAATTTCCAGGTAAAACCTTGCCAGCTTTTGATAATTGGCGTTGATGCTGCGGATGAGGACTGAGCTGGCGAGCGCGGCAATGATATTGCTGACTTAGCAGGGTGGTGATAACAGCAGCAGACACAGGTTTAGAGAATAGGTAACCCTGCCCGTACTCACATCCCATCTGGTTTAATTGAGTATGTTGAACTGCCGTTTCTACGCCCTCGGCAATTACTTGCATCCCCAAATTGTGGGCTAGCGTGATGATCGTCTGAACAATTGCTGAATTCTTACTATTCGTGTCTATCGTAGTGACAAAAGAGCGATCGATTTTGAGGACATCAATCGGAAAGCGGTGTAAATAGCTCAAAGATGAATATCCAGTGCCAAAATCATCCATGTATAGCTGAATATTCAGAGTTTTCAGGGCTAGTAGCATAGCGATCGCGGGTTCCGAATTTTCCATCAACACAGTCTCAGTAATTTCCAGTTTTAGGCTCCCAGGCGCTAGCTGGGTGGTCTGCAAAATTTGACTGACTTGGGTCATCAAATCCGTCTGGGAGAACTGCCGCCCCGAAATATTGACACTGATCGTCAGGGGTTGGCAGAAGGGAAAGCGTACTTGCCAGTTCGCTACCTGTTGGCAAGCTTCCTGCAACACCCAATGCCCCAGTGGCACAATCAAGCCTGTTTCTTCAGCAACTGCAATAAACTCCGTCGGAGCAACCAAGCCGCGTTGAGGATGGTGCCAACGCACTAAAGCCTCAAATCCCACAATTGCACCTGTGGCTAAAGCCACAATGGGTTGATAACGAACCTGGAACTCTTGACGATCAATGGCTCGCCGCAGATCCGTCTCCAGTTGCAATCGCTCCACCGCGTGAGCATGCATACTCAGGTTGAAGACTTCATAACAAGCCTTCCCTACAGCTTTGGCGCGATACAGAGCGATATCAGCATCTCGCAACAAATTCTCTGGTTGCACATAGCTAGGGGTATAAAGCGCAATGCCAATGCTAGCCGTAGTAAACACTTCGTAGCCGCTGAGGTTGAAAGGAAGGGCTAGGGCCTGCTTAATCCGCTCGGCCATCTGAGTGGCATCGCTTAAATCTGGAATATCTTCTAGTAAAACAGCAAACTCATCACCGCCTAGGCGGGCTACTGTATCGCCTAGTTGGAGGCAAGCAGTCAAACGGCGAGCGATCGCCACCAGCAGTTCGTCCCCAATCAAGTGCCCCAAGCTGTCATTGATCAGTTTGAAGCGATCTAAATCTATAAATAAAACTGCAAACAAATGTCCAGCGGATCGCTTGGCTCGCTGCATGGCATGCTCTAAGCGATCCATAAACAAAGCTCGATTAGGCAGGTGCGTCAGCGCATCATGGAGCGCACTATGTAACAACTGCTCTTCTGCCCACTTGCGCTCTGTCACGTCCTGCGCCAACGAGGCAATACCGATGAGATTATCGTTTTGATCAATTAGAGGTGTGTTGTACCACTCGCAGACAATCGTTCTGCCATCTTTTGTCCGGTTCGTATTGGTGCTACGCATGCCTCCCCTCTGGGACAGCAGTTCTAGCCAGACTTGCTTCACCTGATCTCTAGCAGGTACAGGCACAATCAAGTCCAAGCCATGACAACCTATGACCTCGCTTTGAGAGTAACCAAAGATCTTCTCTGCCGCTGGGTTCCAGTCCATCACTTCAAAATTTAGGTTCCACTCAATCACAGCTAGGGGAGTTTGCTGCACATGGAGTGATAGCTTTTGTTTAGATTGCCTCAGTTCTGCATCCAGGCGATCGCGCTCTGTTAGGTCTCGAATTGCCAAGACAGCATTAGTTCCCTGACCCTTAAATTGGATGCAAGTGGCATAAATCTCTAAAACTTGCCTGGTTTCAGCCTGTTGAAATTCATAAATGCCAGTCACATTCAGTCGTTCGTGTAACACTCGATTGACTGGGTGTTCCTCCGGCGTAAGTGGTTGATTCTGTTGCTCTAGGCACAATAAATCTAGAAGTGGTGTACCTAACACTTCAAAGCGTTGCCGATTCACTAAACGGTCGAACGTAGTATTAGACCATTGAATTCTGCCATCCTCGTCCGTCCAAACGATGGAATCGACAATGGCCCCTAAAGCCACTTCCATCTTGCCTAGTGTGGAGCGCAGTTGATTGAGCAGGATGGTGGGATCGCCTAGCATTAGGGCTTTTGCTCCGTGAGGGGTTGTTACGACTCCAAAGGCCGTAAGATGGCACCAAACATCCATTGGCCAAGCTGCTGCTCTGCGGTAATAAAATGCTCGGATAGAATTTCTCTACCATCCTGAGTGACTGCCATTAATCGCAGAGGATGGTTCATGATCGTCGGTTGCTCAGTCAGGGTAAAGCGGGCAAATCCGAGGTGATGGGAATCGTGATAGCTCGTAGGAATGACTACTGTGAGCGGTTGACCGAGAATCTCCTCACTCTGCCAGCCAAAAGTGGCTTGAAAGGCAGAATTGACAAAGGTAATGAAGCCTTGATGATCTGTGATTAGCACAGGCACGTCGGTTGTAGTCGTCAGTTCCTGAAGCGTCATCATAATGGTCTGCTTCTCTTGATTTGCTTTTTTGGGTTGCTTCTGGGATGGGTCGCGATCGCAGCAATAATTAACAGTAATTAAAAAAGTTGGTTTTTTGAGTAGGTCATAGTTGTGTAGAAACTCTCTCTGCACAACTCCGAGAAAAACGCCTAAGTTCTAAGCAATTAAAAATTGCTGTAATAAAGTCTAGTGTGGCAGTAACTAGCGCAGCAAAAATCCGCAAGTTGAGCTAAAAACATCCGCCACTTGCGCAAACTAGAGCACTTTTCTTCAAGTGCTAAAAATAAAGACTAGAAACTGAAGTGATTTAGATGGGCAAGTCAGCGCGGGGGTAGAAACTTTCAATTTGACGGAGTTTTTCGTAGAGATTGCGTTCTTCCGCAGTCAGGTCTCTAGGCACCGCAATTTGGATTTCCACAATCTGGTCCCCGCGAACTCCCTGATCATTGGGATATCCTTTGCCAGCTAAACGCAGACGCTGACCCGGACGCACGGCTGGGGGAATTCGCATTTTCACCAAGCCATCTAGAGTTGGCACCTCAATCTGCCCCCCTAAAACCGCCTCTACTGGAGTAATTGGGAGCTGGCAGAGAATATCAGTCCCTTCTAACTTGAAGTAAGGGTGAGAGGTGACTTCAATTTTTAGGTATAGGTCGCCCCCGTTAACACCTTGCCCCTTGAGCCGAATTCGCTGCCCAGAAAACATTCCACCAGGCATATTCACTTCTAGCGATCGCCCATCTTCCAGCCGCACTCGTTCGCGACCGCCTGTATAAGCTTTATCCAGGGGCACGCTCAGCTTGGCTTCGGCATCCCGGCGACCTGTCCGCACCGTATAGGTGGTCTTGGTGGTGCCTGGTCGGTAATATTCTTGGGTGGCAGTGGTAGTGCGGGAATTTGTGCCAGCGGTCGCCGTTTTAGCGGTGGTGCGCCGATTGAGCAGCTGATCCACAAAGCTGTTGAAATCGGGGAAGGAGCCGAAATCTAGGTCATCGTTGGTGCGACCATTGTTGCGATCGCTCCATGCCGCTGCCCCCCGCGCCGCATTTCCCCCTTGAAAGCCTTTCTGCTTCCAAAAAAGACTGAACTGGTCGTACTGCGCTCTCTTGGTCGTGTCGGAAAGCACTTCATACGCTTCTCCGACATCTTTAAATTTTTCCTCAGCTTCTTTATTCCCCGGATTCAGGTCGGGGTGATATTGCCTTGCCAGCCGCCGATAAACTTTTTTGATCTCTTCTATAGAAGCATCTCTGGAAACTCCCAGAATTTCGTAGTAGTTCCGAAAGTTTTGCATAAGGAAGTTAACACTCAATGATTGATTGTCCGTTGTTGATTGTGAGGAACTAGTAGTCGGCGTTCAAACCTAGCTCCCCACACCCAAAAACCTATTAGAGCCAGTCATCGTCATCTTCGTCCCAGTTATCATTCTGGTAATTCGGCCCAGAACGGCCTGCACCCACGCCATAGGCAGAACCAGAACCAGGTCTGCGGTAGGGCGTGTCAAAGCTATCATCGTAATCGCGCCGAGAATCACGAGGCGAGTCACCCGTAATTGTCCGGCGGATCGACCCAAAGAAGTCGTCTTCTTCTTCTTCGGCCTGGGCGTATTGATACGCTTCTCGCTTGAGATTGTACAGCGCATCTTGCAGATTCGCCTGGGCCAAATCCACGCTGCGCTCGTCGTTAGATTCCAGAGCTTCCCGTAGTTCTTGAATCAAGACTTCGATGCGGCGGCGCTTGTCGCTGGCAAAGTACATGCCATAGTCGAGCGCGACTTGCCGCAACTCTCGCTCCGCTTCAAAGGTGAGCGCTTCTGAACGGGTGCGCTTCTCCACGCGATCGCGGCGTTGGCGATCAGCATCGGCAAATTGCTCCGCTTCCCGAATCATTTTCTGAACTTCGGCTTCACTGAGATTCGAGGCTTCTTGGATGACGATGGTTTGCTCGCGCCCAGTCGTGCGATCGAGCGCGGTCACTTGCAAAATCCCGTTGGCATCAATATCAAAAGATACCTGTACTTGGGGCAGTCCTCTAGGAGCTGGGGGAATGCCACTCAGCTTGAACCGCCCTAGAGATTTGTTATCCGAGGCCATCTCACGTTCACCCTGCAGCACATGGATTTCCACCACCGTTTGGTTGTTCTCAGCGGTGGAGAAAATGTCAGACTTGCGAACTGGGATGGTGGTGTTGCGTGGAATCAGCTTCTTCATCGCTCCAGAAATGGTTTCCAGACCGAGGGAAAGCGGAGTTACATCTAGCAGCAAAATGTCTTTGACTTCCCCTGCCAAAATACCTGCTTGAATCGCTGCTCCCACTGCGACTACTTCATCGGGGTTAACGTTCTGGTTGGGTTCGCGATCGATCAAGCCTCGCACCAGTTGCTGCACCATCGGAATCCGAGTCGAGCCACCCACCAGAATCACTTCGTCAATATCGCCCGGAGACATAGTGGCATCGGAAAGCGCCCGCTTCACAGGAATCCGTAGACGGCTAACCAAATCGCCGCACAATCCCTCAAACAGCGATCGCGTCAGTTTGGTTTCAAGGTGCTTCGGCCCATCGGCAGTAGCGGTGATAAAGGGCAAGTTGATTTCGGTGACGGTGACACCAGACAGCTCAATCTTGGCTTTTTCGGCTGCTTCGGTGAGGCGTTGCAGGGCTTGGCGGTCGCGACGTAAATCTACGCCTTCTTCTTCTAGGAATTGCTCAGCTAGCCAATCGACAATCTTTTTGTCAAAGTCGTTACCGCCCAGTTGGGTGTCGCCACTGGTGGATTTAACTTCAAACACACCTTCCCCAACTTCCAAGATAGATACGTCAAACGTGCCGCCACCCAAGTCAAACACTAATACCGTTTGGCTTTGTTGACGATCTAAACCGTAGGCGAGGGATGCAGCGGTGGGTTCGTTGAGAATTCGCAGCACTTCCAAACCCGCAATTCGTCCCGCATCACGGGTGGCTTGGCGCTGGGAGTCGTTGAAGTAGGCAGGAACCGTAATCACCGCCCCTGTCACAGACTCACCCAAGTAGCGCCCCGCATCATCGGCTAATTTTCGCAGAACTTTTGCTGAGATCTCTTCAGCCGCAAAGTCTTTATCCAGTCGGGGACATTTAATTTTGACGTTGCCGCGATCGTCCTTGCGAATGGTGTAGGGAACTCGCTTAGACTCCGGGCTTAGTTCGGCATATTGCCGCCCAATGAATCGCTTGACTCCATAAAAGGTGTTTTGTGGGTTCAGGACTGCTTGCCGCCGAGCCATTTGCCCGACTAACAATTCGCCTTCTTTGCTGAAGCCAACCACTGAGGGGGTAGTCCGCATGCCTTCGGCATTAGCAATGACCACTGGCTTTCCGCCCTCCATGACGGCGACCACTGAGTTTGTCGTACCCAGGTCAATGCCGACTACTTTACCCATGCGTTGAAATTCTCCCCGCGTATCTTAACTATTGTTGAGATCATTTGCTGGATTCATTCTATCTTGCTAGCGAGGCTGCTCAGTGCTAGGGTACCCATCAATCCGCCGATAGACTAGGTTCGGGTTTCCGCCCTATTTCCCCCTCTCCAGGATCGGCCATTTGCGATCGCGTTAGCTGCCAATCTAAATACAGCAAAACAATCTGAAGTTTCAGGACATTATATAGACGCTTCAGGTTACGATCGCTGATTAACTTTTCCAAGAGCTTGTCAAGCACTTTATCAGCTAACCGTTCGAGCACAAACCAAATAATGATGTTCATCTACAATCTCAAGTTCGACTCTCACATCATCCAGTCGAAATCGTGGAACGCGGTCTAGGCAAAGACTTGAAGATGTAGAGGTTGTGTCGAGCTTTTATCCAACTTTTGTCTAAGTGGCTAAGATTGGCAAAAGTGGTGGGCTACAACATGGCAGAACGGGCAAGGAAATCACCTTCAGTCACACAACAGGGTCTTGAATTAGTCCACGCAAAGCTCAAGAGATTTAGTAGCAATAAAGCTTTCGCAGACCTCGCTGGAGTTTCCCGTGCTACAGTTCAAAACTTTTTGGCAGGCAAGCCTCTTAGAGTTGATAGTTTTCGTACGATTTGCCAAACCTTAGAGCTTGATTGGGAAGAAATTGCTGGCCTTACGACAAACCCTACCTCTGTAGGAGACCCTCAAGCTCAAGAAAATAATGTTGATGCGATCGCGGCCTTGGTTCAGGAAGCATGGCAACAGATTCAACCTTACATCCAACAGAAATGCGGCATGATGCGGGTGCTGGATATGGACCAACCAATCGGGTTGGGTGACATCTACACCAGCGTCAACATTCTGGAAAGAATTACTGGCCGTAGAGGGCTAGATATATCAGAACTGACGCAGAACGCTGACCCTGAACAGTTCGATCGCTTTTGTTTAGGGAAGGTGCGAGAAAAGCGGGTTCCAGGTCTAGAAGCGATTGAGAAGTTTTCCAAGCTGATGATTTTGGGCAAACCTGGGGCTGGAAAGACTACATTTCTGAAGCATCTAGCAATTCAGTGTATTGGTGGTGAATTTCAGAGCGATCGTGTCCCGATATTTATTACTTTGAAAGATTTTGCCGAAGCAGATGAAAAGCCTAATCTACTAACCTACATCGAACGTTTACTTTCACTAGGTTCAGAAGGCGATCGCCCGAATGCTTCATCCTTACACAATATTCTGCATGCAGGTAAGGTATTGATTTTATTAGATGGATTAGATGAGATCAAAGAAGCAGATAGCAGCCGAGTTTTACGACAGATTAGGGAATTCTCTGAACGATATTCTCAAAATCAATTTGTCATAACCTGCCGTATTGCAGCCCAAGATTACATATTTGAGCAATTCACAGAAGTTGAAATTGCTGATTTTGATGACAAGCAAATCAATGAGTTTGCAAATAATTGGTTTGACAGTAAAGGCGGAGCACTGAGAGCTAGTCAGTTTTTAACAAAACTAAAAGAAGACTCCCCCATTAGAGAATTAACAAGCAACCCTTTACTCTTAACACTACTATGCTTGGTTTATGAGGAATCTAGCAAATTCCCCACCAGCCGAATCAGCCTATACGAACAAGGCATTGAACAATTACTGCGCAAATGGAATCTAAATCGAAGAGAGCGCGATCAAACCTATAAGCAACTATCGCCAGACCATCGAGCAGATCTGTTTAGCTACATTGCGTGGAAAACTTTTGATATAGGAAACTACTTCTTTCTCCAGCGAGAAGTTAGCTGCCTAGTTAAGGAATACATTCGAGGTTTACCTGGAGTCTCGCCAAAACATTATCTTAAATTAGATTCTAAAGCTGTTCTGGATTCGATTGAAACACAGCATGGCATTTTGATAAGCAGGGCAAGGGGCATTTACTCCTTCTCACATTTGGCTTTTCATGAATACTTTACAGCTCACTATATTTCTTTAAATCATAAACTTCCAGCCCATAGTCTAATACCAGAAAAATTGGCAAGTCATATTGCAGAAAAACGTTGGCGAGAAGTAATTCTGCTAACTGCTGAAATGTTAGACAATGCAGATACTTTACTGCGCTCAGTTAAATATTATATTGATAAGCTATTCGTAATAGATAAGAAAATTCAAGAATTTCTTATTTGGACTAGTCAAAAATCTAGCTCCGAAGAGTTTCCCTATAAACCAGCGGGAGTAAGGGCATTTTACTTTACTCTTACCTGTTTATTTGCCCTAAAAATTAAACGGGACACTCTTGCCTTTGCTCGTAGTATTGACCCTGGCATGCCTAGTAGTATCGGCCTTGCCACGTCTGAGCCTTTCGCTCCCAGTCTTGACCTGTCTTTTGTTCTTCTTCTAACTCTTGATTGGTCAAGGGGCTACATGCCCGATCAAGATGTGTGCCTACTGGCAGGGCTTGATCAGGCTTGTCACTTAACAAAAGATTCAAGGCTTAGTCAACTACTACAGCAACTTAGAGGGCAAATTCCCATTTTTAAAAAAGACAAAGGAAAATTCGAGCATTGGTGGCAATTGCATGGCCAATCTTGGGCTAATCAACTAAGAACAGTAATCGTTGAGTACTGCAACATTGGGCATGATTGGCATTTTGACGATAAACAAACACAACTCCTACAGCAGTATTATTATGCAAATAATTTGCTAGTTACTTGCTTGAACAATGGTTGTCGTATTAGTCAAGAAGTGCGACGAGAAATAGAAGACACGTTACTCCTGCCGATCGCGGAAATTGAGAAACGGAAGCAGCAGTAGCACGCTCGCCTGTAGAAACAGAGAGGCGATCGATCTTACTGCACCAGTAGGTAATCCCCCCTACCTGGATAGCGATCAACGACCAGAGGGTAGAAAACAGCGATTTGAGCGATTAACTTTACTAAGACTTCAATATGTAACGGATTGCAACGTATAATGAGGAGCGGGAAACCGTTAAAAAATTCTGAAGAGCGGTAGGTTACATGCGAGTTGCGATCGCTGGAGCAGGCTTAGCAGGGCTTTCCTGCGCCAAATATTTGGTTGATGCGGGGCACACCCCCATCGTCTTGGAGAGCCGAGACGTATTGGGTGGCAAGGTAGCCGCCTGGAAAGACGAAGATGGCGACTGGTACGAAACAGGGTTGCACATCTTCTTTGGTGCCTACCCCAACGTGCTGCAACTGTTTAAAGAATTGAACATTGAAGATCGCTTGCAGTGGAAAGAGCACACCATGATCTTCAACCAGCCCACCGCTCCGGGCACCTACTCGCGGTTTGACTTTCCCGACATTCCTGCTCCCATCAATGGTGTCACTGCCATTTTGCGGAACAACGACATGCTGACTTGGGGAGAAAAGATTCGTTTCGGCTTGGGTCTGATTCCCGCGATGGTTAAAGGTCAGAACTATGTCGAAGAGATGGACAAATACTCCTTCTCCGAGTGGTTGAAGAAGCAAAATGTGCCACCTCGCGTCGAGAAGGAAGTCTTCATCGCAATGGCGAAAGCATTGAATTTCATCGACCCCGATGAAATCTCTGCCACCGTAGTCCTGACTGCCCTCAACCGCTTCTTGCAAGAGCGCTACGGCTCCAAAATGGCATTCTTGGATGGAGCACCACCGGAACGGCTCTGTCAACCGATGGTAGATTACGTCACGGAGCGCGGTGGTCAGGTTCGCCTGAAGGCTCTGCTGAAAGAAATTGTGCTGAATGAAGACAACACGGTGAAGCACTTTGTGATTCGTGGGTTGGATGGCGCACCCGACGAAATCTTGACCGCTGATTTGTATATATCTGCGATGCCCGTCGATCCGCTAAAGGTGATGTTGCCGAAGCCTTGGAAGCAGATGGACTACTTCAAAAAGCTTGATGGCTTAGAAGGCGTACCTGTGATCAACTTGCACATGTGGTTCGATCGCAAACTGACTGACGTGGATCATCTTTTATTTTCGCGATCGCCCCTGCTCAGCGTCTATGCCGACATGAGCAACACCTGCCGCGAATACGAGAACCCAGATCGCTCCATGCTAGAGCTAGTTTTAGCTCCCGCTAAAGATTGGATTACCAAATCTGATGAAGAGATTATCGCCGCCACGATGCTGGAGATCGAAAAGCTCTTCCCCGATCATTTTGTCGGCGATGACCCTGCCAAGTTACTAAAGTACAAAGTCGTGAAGACTCCCCGCTCCGTGTACAAGGCGACACCAGGACGCCAAGCATGCCGTCCCACCCAAACGACTCCCATTAGCAATTTCTATCTAACGGGAGACTATACAATGCAACGCTATCTAGCCAGTATGGAGGGGGCCGTACTTTCTGGTAAGCTGACAGCGCAGGCGATCGCTTCTGCTCATCCCAATTCAGCTGCTCCAGCTCCAGGGCGGAAGTCCCTGCAAACCACTACTGCCTAGCCTGCGACGTTAGCGAAGCGCCCCGAAGGACATGCTGCAACTGCCTGATTCCCCTCGTGTGAGAACTCTGGCCTCTTTAGAGGAGTCCTACGAATTTTGCCGCCAAATTACGGCAAAGTATTCTAAAACCTTTTACCTCGGCACACTCTTGATGCCAGAGGCAAAGCGTCGTGCAATCTGGGCGATCTATGTTTGGTGCCGTCGCACTGATGAGTTAGTCGATGGACCGCAGGCAGCACAGACAACACCGGAAACGCTCGATCGCTGGGAGCAGCAATTAGAGTCGGTTTTCGCTGGACATCCGCTGGAAGATCCAGATGTCGCCTTAGTGGATACCTTAGAGCGGTTTCCCCAGGATATTCAGCCCTTCCGCGACATGATCGCGGGACAGCAGATGGATTTGTATCGCAGCCGCTATGAGACGTTTGAAGAGCTAAATCTCTATTGCTATCGGGTCGCAGGTACCGTGGGGCTGATGTCTACAGCGGTGATGGGTGTAGACACCACCTATCGCACCGCTCCCTGGGACCGCAGCACGCCTCAAGGACCGATTGAAGAAGCGATCGCCCTAGGGGTAGCAAACCAGCTCACCAATATTCTGCGTGATGTGGGTGAAGATGCACGGCGCGGCAGAATCTATTTGCCTTTAGAAGACTTAGCCTTATTCAACTACACCGAGCAAGATCTATTTAATGGGGTCGTAGATGAGCGTTGGCGAGGATTGATGCGCTTCCAGATCCAGCGGGCCCGCAAGTTTTATGCCCAAGCAGAAAGAGGCATTAGTCGGCTCAGTCCTGATGCTCGCTGGCCAGTTTGGGCAGCCACAGGACTCTATAGCCAAATTCTCAACGCGATCGAAAGTAACCAGTACGATGTGTTTCAGCAGCGGGCTTACGTCAAAGGCCCTCGGAAACTAATGTGCCTGCCAGTTGCTTGGTTACGCTCTAAGGCGCTCTAAATTATTCTTTTTCTGTGCTTTAGATCACACTACAGTTGTGATCTACTTTTGTTTTCACGGTTTACAGGCTCGTGATTCTGGCTATGATGGGGATGTCTGTGCGAGAGGCAGAACTAGCAACGGCAGGCTAGAGCTTTCCTGAAGTAGTGACGTTGGCGATTTCTGCCGTTTTCCTCAAAAAGCGTCTTTATTGTTTGTTAATTGTGTTTTTTAACACTCTTCAAAAGCAATTGATTCGCTTACGTTAAAGGACGATTGTTGCCTCATACAAGGATAGTGCGTAACGCAAGGGAAGATCCGAGTAGTGCGTGATACCAGCCTACTAACCGAAGTGCTCCACCTGGTGGTTCAACCGAGTGACACAGAAGCGCATGCCTTCTTCTGTGAGCTAGGCTTGCAACCGATTCCTGATGTTCCACAACTGCTCTGCTTGGTGCTCGATGAAAGCCAACTCCGAGGAGTTTTTTGCCAAATCAGCCAGAGGCTCTCGGAAGCTGGACAAGCCGATTCTCGCTTTATTTTGACGCGATCGCCCCTCCAGTCCAAAGCATTATTGATTGAATTTCTGCACGCTCAACCGCTGAGCAGTGTTACGGTGCCGATCAAGCATCAATGGTTTTTTCAAGCCTTGGCCGATCGCGCTTTTGTCTTTAAATATCAGCCCATTTATAACTTGGCTTCCGGTGAGGTGCTGGCTTACGAATGTTTGGCGCGGGCGGTGCAGGGCCAAGGCCAATACTTCAATGGCAAACAGATTTTAGATGCGGCCCTCTCGACTCATTGCACCCATGAATTTGATGAGCTGGCTCGTGAAACTTGCATCAATGCGATCGCGCAGATAAGCAATGGGCAAACCTTTTTTATCAACGTGCTACCCAATGCCATTTTGCAAGGGCCTAAATCTCTAGAGCGCAATTTGCAACAAGTCTTGGCTCTAGGGTTGCAACCGCAGCAGATTGTTTTCGAGTTAACCGAAGTAGAAGCGCTGATTCAACATCCAGACCTCTCACGCTTAATTCATCAAATTCGGGACTACGGATTTGGAGTCGCCATTGATGACTTAGGGGGGCAAGTTGCAATCGATCATTATTTCATGGCTCTCCACCCGGATGTGATCAAGCTAGATCGTCAGCTCGTGCAAGGTTGCAGCCGCCATCCAGTCCAGCAAATTCTGCTCAAGAGTCTTCTTTACTCAGCCCACGAAATGGGCATTTTAGTCGTAGCCGAGGGTTTGGAAACGGCTGAAGATATTGCTTTTTGTCGGGATCTAGGCGTTGATTTTGGTCAAGGTTTTGGGCTAGCTAAACCCGAAGTGACACTGCAACAGCAGAGATTGGATATTTCTAGTTTTTGTCCTCTGGTCAATCGCCGACCTGCGATCGCGCCTCTATTTGCTGCCAAGCTAGCCGCATTTAACAGCCGCCAACCCCGCCTTACCCATGCCATTAGCTAATTGGTAACTGGCAGCTCTAGATGGCCCTCCGAGGTTGCATTAAGGCCCCTCCAGCTTGCATAGTAGATGGAGTCCAAGCCCTGCGACGATTCATGCAACTCGAATTTGTGCCTGTTGAAGATTTTTATTTCGCTCTCACCTTAGCGGTTCGCACTCTCGAAGATATCCCCGATCCAGGACTCATTGAGCAAATGCGATCGCGCCTTCAGGAAAAGTTTGGTCAGCCTTCGACCGTTGCCGCAGCGAAACAAAATACGTTTAACTATGTGTTTAGAGTGCATGACTACGACAACAGTCCTGCGAATCAGTTGATTGTATCGGTGGCAGACTGGCAAGACAAATTACGTCTCAGCAGCGACTATGGCTGGACCTTAGATGCCGAGCGCAAACCGCTCCGCACCGAATGGTTTGACCGCCGTCCAGAATTTTGCCAACAACTACGATCGCACCTGCAAGAGTGGCTAGAGGTACCCATTGGTTGAAATCAGCTACTAGAAAGCCTCAAAACCAGGGCGATCGGTAGGGGTAATTTTTTTTGCCCTCGAAAAGGAAAGGGCACCTACAAGAGGTGCCCCTACTAGCTTCATTCTTTCAATCGGCAGTTCTTAGCCAGAACTTATTTAGCGAGAGGGAGCCTGACCAGGGGTGCGGCCACCTTCGTCATTGCTGCCACCACGGGGGCTAGAGTTGCCTGGATCGCAACCCTCGGCACCATTACCAATGCCTTGGTTACAGTTTTGCTTGCCCTCTTTCTCGTCGTCTTGCTCTTGAGTCTGAGTTTCTTGCTCAGTTTCGGTCTCTTGCTCAGTTTCAGTCTCTTGCTCGGTTTGAGTTTCAGTTTGGGTGGTGCCCTGCTGAATCACATAGGGAGAAGAGAAGCTTTGAGCTTTACCTGTGCTAACCAAAGCTTGGTACAAGAACGCACAAACTTCTGCACGAGTCGCTACGCGGTTGAGCTCTAAGCGATTGGTGTTGGGGTAGTTGATCACGATTCCCCGCTCGGTCAGGGCCGCGATTAGCGTCCGGACATCAGCAGGAATAGTAGCTGCATCCCCATAACCTTGCAGCAAGGTTGCAACAGTGCTGGTGCTGCTGACGGAGGTGTAGTTTAAGCCTCTGGCTAAGGCTACCAACACATCCAGACGAGTCAGACGAGCGGTGGGGTTGAAGAGGCGATCGCTATCAGCACCAAAGAAGCCCATCGAGTAAGCTTCGCGAACAGCGGTGTAACCCCAATAACTAGTCGAGACATCACGAAACTCAATGGCTTCGCGAACGGCTCTTTGGTCAAAGGCTTTGCGCAACACTGCGGCAAATTGAGCCTTAGTAACTGCTTCGCTAGGACGGAAGGTATTGTCGGGGAAACCCTCAACAATATTCTGTTGAGCCAAGCGAGCGATGAATTCATAGGCCCAGTAGCTACGGGAAACATCCGTAAAGCTACCTTGAGTAGTGCTGGTTGTGGTTTGCTGACCACCGGTTTGCTGGCCAGCAGAAGTAGTACCTTGGCCAGTAGTAGTTTGGCTGGTTAGGCGAGCCATTAGAGTTTGGGTGGCAGCTTGGTCAAATGCCAATACTGAGCCAGTCGCGTTGGTACGATATACCCAAACTTCCTCGGAGCTGGCTACAACGACTCGGAAACCAGGAACATCACCAGGAGTGCAGGTAGATGCAGTGCCAGGAACACCTAAGCAGCTATCAGACCAAGTCTCTTGTTGGACAGAAACCACCCGCAGTTGAGTCGCTTGGACTTGGCTACGAGCCGTGATCGCTTGATATACAGAGGTGGCGATCGCTTGAGTAAATCTAACTTGGCTGCTGCTAGATTGTGTAGTTGTGGTGGTTTGACGAGTTTCAGTAGTTTGAGTGGAACTAGTAGTCTGACTAGCAACGGTCCGAGTTGCAGCCTCGTCATACACAACTTGAGAGCCAGTGGCATTGGTGCGGAAGACCCAAGTTTTGTTATCACCTTCTACAAAAACCCGGTAGCCTGGAACGATCGCCTGGGTGCAACCAACACCAGCACCCCCCAGACCCAAACAACCATCGGACCACTCTACTCTCTCTGCTCTAGCGATTCGCAGGCTAGCAAGTGATATCTTCTGGCTGGTAGAGATTTGTTGGAGGATAGTTCTGGAAGCGCCTTCAGATAGTTCGACTTCCTCGCCACCATCGTCATCGCCATCATCGTCGTCGCTATCGTCGTCTCCACCATCATCGTCGCTGTCATCGTCACCATCATCACTATCGTCGTCGTCATCGTCTGACTGACTGATGAGCAACTCGCCAGACTGCTCTGTAGAAAGCTGTTGGCTAGTAACAGGTGAATTCGTAGCCTCAGCTTCCGAAGTTACAGCATTTGCTGGAGCAAAAGCAGTCATCGACAAAATCGTGGCAGCCAAAAACAGCTTGCCCAAAGAGGCCAAAATGCCTTGATTCATAGATCCTCACACTCACGTAAACGGTTAAAGGGACGGTTTTTAATTGGTATATGTTCCCTGATTGATGCCTTAGAGGTCTTTATGGCTGAGCGTAGGCCAAAAAATATATGATGAACGAAGACTATTTACAAATCTTAAGAAGATAGTGGGAATGACCCAGCAGTTAACAAAGACCAATATTTTTGAAAAACTGACTTGGACTTGGCGCGGCTACCCGATCCAGTACACCGTCATGGGCACTGGACGCCCACTGGTGCTGATTCATGGTTTCGGAGCCTCCATTGGCCATTGGCGCAACAATATTCCAGTTTTGGCAGCGGGTGGCTACCGAGTGTTTGCCTTGGATCTACTGGGGTTTGGTGGCTCGGCCAAGCCAGATATTGAATACAACTTAGAACTTTGGCAAGCGCTGCTCAAGGACTTTTGGAGAGAGCAAATTCAGCAACCTGCTGTTTTTGTGGGTAACTCCATTGGTGGCTTACTGAGCTTGATGGTACTGGCTAATCATCCCGAAATTGCTGCTGGAGGCGTGCTGCTCAATTGTGCGGGAGGGCTAAATCATCGCCCCGATGAACTGGTGCTGCCCTTGCGCTTGATTATGGCCACTTTTACCAAACTGGTCAGTTCTCCCCAATTGGGTCCGTTTTTGTTTAACCGAGTTCGCAAAAAACATCGCATTCGGAACACGTTGCGTCAGGTTTATCGCAATGCCGAAGCGGTGACAGATGAACTCGTAGACTTGCTTTATGCCCCATCATGCGACGAAGGTGCCCAACAGGTCTTCGCGTCTATTCTCACGGCTCCTCCTGGCCCCACTCCCACAGAATTGCTGCCCCAAGTTCAGTGCCCTTTGCTGGTGCTGTGGGGAGAACGTGACCCTTGGACTCCGATCAGAGGAGCAGAGGTTTACCGGAAGCTGAGCGATCGCGAATCTGGGAAAGATGTGCCTCCGGTGCGTTTTGTCGCCATTCCTGACACAGGCCACTGCCCACATGATGAGCGACCAGAAGTGGTGAATGCTCTAATTTTGGACTGGCTCGCTGAAACGGCTTTGTAAACTCATGCTCTAGAAAACTCATGACGGTCTTTGAAACGCCACGCCTGCTTTTGCGACAATTCACTCAGGATGACGTGGATGACCTCGCGGCGATGTATGCTGACCCTGCTGTCATGACCTTTTTGGGCGGGCCGCGCTCTTACAAGACTACACAGCAACACATTGAGCGCATCATCCAAAACTATCAGGATTATGGTTTTGGGCTGTGGGCGGTGATCCATAAGGGCGATCGCCGATTGATGGGACGTTGTGGGCTGATTCCTCAAACCATTGAAGGACAAGGAGAAGTTGAGATTGGCTATTTGCTTGCCCACGCTTATTGGGGGCAGGGATTGGCAACGGAGGCAGCAGCAGCAATTCGGAATTATGGCTTTAATACGGCGGGTTGCGATCGCTTAATTTCTCTGATCGATCCTCACAATTTGGCTTCGCAGCAGGTAGCGTTGCGGGTGGGTTTAACGTATGAAAAAGATGTGATCTTATCGGACAAGCCGATTCAACTTTATGCCATTTATCGGCCTACTAACTCTTAGCGTTGTTCAAGCTAGTTGGAACCGAACCTTTGGGGGCGCTTGCCCCCAAACCCCCGCTGAAGGACGGTTGCGTCCCTCAGACTCCCTCCAAAAGTTGGTCAGGTTTTTGCGAACTTCTCTCTGTGATGGGATGCGGGCGATCGCTTTTGATTGTGTAATGAGGGGCGAGTGGTGACGGTTGCAACAGGAGGGAACGATGGCTAGCGATCGCAAAATTGCTGTGGTGACGGGTGCAAATCGAGGTTTGGGTTTGGAAACGTCGCGGCAATTAGCTAAGCAAGGCGTTTATATCATTCTCACGAGTCGTGATCAGGCGAAGGGACAGCCTGTCGTTCAGCAGTTGCAGTCTGAGGGGTTGGAGGTTGGATATCATCCCTTAGATGTGACTGATGCGGCCAGTGTGCAACAACTCGCCCAGTTTGTTCGTGACCAATTTGGCCATTTAGAAATTCTGGTCAATAATGCTGGCATCGGCCTTGATTTTGACAATGGCAGTCTCTTCAATCTTCAAATCGAGACACTGACACAAACCCTACAGACCAATCTTTATGGCCCGATTCTGCTCTCCCAGGCACTCATTCCGCTGATGCAAATCCGGGGATATGGCCGAGTGGTGAATGTCTCTTCTGGAGCGGGGCAATTAAGCGAGATGAACAGCGGCTATCCCAGTTATCGAATGTCGAAAACGGCTCTCAATGCTTTAACTCGCATTCTGGCGAATGAGTTGCAAGGGAGCAATATCTTAGTGAACTCGGTGTGTCCCGGTTGGGTAAGAACAGATATGGGTGGCCCTGATGCCCCTCGTACGCCAGAGCAAGGAGCAGACACGATCGCCTGGTTAGCCACTCTACCGGATGGTGGCCCCACCGGAGGTTTCTTTCGCGATCGCCAACCCATTCCCTGGTAAAGCATCTTATAGATGAGATTTAGCTATTTCTGTGCTCACCCATGATCACTGGGGCAAACTTAGAACATGGCTGCTTAATGACACTAAGGCGATCGCGGGTTTGGGAGACAGCAATCTAGCATGTTTAATGCCACAGAGCTTTTAATCGAAAACTTTTTAGAACAACTCAGAAGTGCCTACCAACGTACCTATGGCGGCTGGAAATCCGAATACCAGGAGATCATTACCTGGGTAGGGAGCATGGCGCTAGAGAATATTGCCAACAGTGATGCGCTTTACCACAACGTGGAGCACACGATTCTCGTCACGTTGGTAGGGCAGGAAATCTTACGGGGTAAGCATATCCGCGATGGAGGGGTCTCCTGTGATGATTGGCTGCACTGCATGATTTCCCTGCTCTGTCACGACATTGGCTATATCAAAGGGGTTTGCCGTCGCGATCGCCCAGGTTTATACGCCACGGGTATGGGCGACACAATGATTTCTCTACCACCCGGAGCCACTGATGCCAGTCTCACGCCTTACCACATCGATCGTGGCAAGCTATTTATTGAGGAGCGGTTTGGTGGACACCCACTAATTGACGCCGAAGAAATTAAGCGCAATATCGAACTTACCCGTTTTCCGGTGCCAAACGACAGCGACCATCAAGACACAATTAACTACCCCGGTTTGCTCAGAGCCGCAGATTTAATTGGTCAACTGAGTGATGTTCGTTATTTGCAAAAAATCAATGCGCTGTTTTACGAATTTGAAGAAAACGGCACCAACAAACACTTGGGTTATCACCATCCCGGTGACCTACGGCAAGGCTACCCAAAGTTCTTCTGGAATGTGGTTTACCGCTACGTAGAAAACGCCCTTACTTATCTGCAATTAACTCAACAAGGCCAACAAATTATCGCCAATCTTTACGCCAATGTTTTTGTGGTAGAACATGGCCCAGCGGTAATTTAAGGAAGGAGTTTAGAAAAAGCGCGATCGCCTTCTTCCCATCAATCCCCTCAAGAATTAGTCAAGGTGGGGGTTGACGATGCTGGTTTTTCTCTGTTAGCGTCAGTGCATAAGGCTTAAAAACTCGCAAAAGATTTTTTCGCAGATGCTATCTCTTCGCAGCAGCTACTTTTATTTTTGGTTTATGGAGGTTCACTTGGAGTGAATCCAGCTTTTGCTGATTCTCCAGGTGGACCGCAGACAACAGGCTCTGCGGTCTTTTGCTTTTTAAGGACAGATTTCATTCCAAACATATAGGCAGGACTCAAGCTCGTGACGACTCTCCACACTAAAGCAATTTCTCAAGTGGCCGCAGCTAGTCTGTGTGCCATCAGCTTTGGTGATTCCCTCAAGACGCAGTGTATTTCCTACCTGCGTCTTTCTTTTTGGGGAAGCTGGTTTTATAGCTTTTACTTTTGGACCAGGAGTTCTGGGTAAAGTCGCCATGCTGTTCACTGCACGACCCGGAACTCTCACAAAGTTCCGGGTTTTTTGTTATCTCTCACTTCCTCACTCTCTTGGAGACCCATCATGTTAAACGCCAAACTCGCTAGCAAAGCCCACGCCAACCACAAAAGCGTGATTCAACTGTCTGATCACGTGACCGTTGGGGGTAAAGATCTGCTGATTGTCGGTGGCCCTTGCACTGTAGAAAACTTAGCCCAAATGGAAGCTGTGGCTAGCCGCTTACTCACAGCCCCGATCCAAGCCTTGCGGGGTGGAGTTTACAAGCCTCGTACCTCTCCCTACGCTTTCCAAGGCATGGGTTTGGAAGGCTTGGAGATTTTAGCCACGGTGCGGCAGCGCTACCACTTGCCTGTAGTGACTGAAGTGATGGCGATTTCTCAGATTGAGGAAATTGCTGCTCAGGCTGACATGCTGCAAATTGGTAGCCGCAACATGCAGAACTACGACTTGCTCAAAGCACTAGGCCAAGCAGGGAAACCGATTTTGCTGAAGCGGGGTCTCTCCGCCACGATTGAAGAATTCGTTCTGGCAGCGGAATACATCCTGGCTCACGGCAACCCTAATGTAGTGCTGTGTGAGCGGGGAATTCGCAGTTTCGACACCTACACCCGCAACGTCCTCGACTTGGGTGCGGTTGCTGCCCTCAGGCAAATCACCCATCTGCCGATCATTGTTGATCCGAGTCATGCCGCTGGAAAGCGAGAATTAGTAGCAGATCTAGCGAGAGCCGCGATCGCCTGTGGTGCCGATGGCTTGATCATTGAGTGCCACCCCGAACCAGAGCAATCTGTCTCGGATGCTCGCCAAGCCCTTTCTTTAGAAGAGATGGCGGAACTAGTCGCTAGCTTGAAGCCGATCGCGACTGCGGTTGGGCGAGGCATTGCAGAAACGAATACCCGTCCTCTAGTTCCGGTTTTAGCGGGAATGGTGGGCATCAAGTAACAAACAACTAATAAACAGATTCCAAACACTTACTTCAAAGGCTTGCCTCATGATCAGCATATAGAGGAATATGCCTTTATTCCCTGAAATGAGACCTCAGCTTTATGCCTGCCCTCAGTCAAGCAGCTAGTCTGCCGCTGCTTCCAGAACTGATTGATGGATTGCCCAATATTTCTGGCTGGGAGGCAGAAGTGCAATCGGTGGTGCAGCACGATCGCCCCATTTTTCTACCCACTACCAATATTCGCCTTCAGGATGTCTCCGCTGCTTTTGCGATCGCCCTCCACATGCACCAGCCCATGATTCCGGCAGGTCCAGGTGGAGAGCTCATCAGCAATTTGCAGTATATGTTTGAGCATCCCTACGAAGGAGATAACCACAATGCTGGCCCCTTCGCCTACTGCTACAGCCGCATTGCCGACTTCATGATTGATCTGGTAGGTCAAGGTTGCAACCCCCGCATCATGCTGGATTACTCTGGCACTCTTTTGTGGGGACTGCGCCAGATGGGTCGGGGAGACATTCTAGACAACCTCAAGCGCATCACTTGCGATCGCACTTACCACCCGTATGTCGAGTGGCTAGGTACCTTCTGGGGTCACGCGATCGCCTCGACCACTCCGATTCCTGACCTGAAGCTGCACATTCAAGCTTGGCAACATCACTTTGCGGCCATCTTTGGCTGGGATGCTTTAGCACGAGTGAAAGGATTTTCCTTGCCAGAAATGCACCTTCCCAATCATCCCGACACCCTATTTGAACTCATAAAAGCCTTAAAGGAAGCGGGGTATCGTTGGCTTCTTTTGCAAGCAGACACAGTAGAAACCACCACAGGCCAACCGCTATCGCAGCCCCATCTCCCGCATCGATTGGTGGCCCGCAACGCTGAGGGAGAAACTGTTAGCATGACGGCGCTGATTAAAACCCAGGGTGCTAACAATCAGCTAGTCGGTCAAATGCAGCCCTACCAGAAAGCTAGAACTCTCGGCCCGCAACTCGTTGGCCAGGTCACTATCCCGCCATTGGTAGCGCAAATTGGTGATGGTGAAAATAGCGGCATTATGATGAATGACTTTCCTAGCACTTTCCGAAATGCCTGGTATGACATGAGTGCCCAAGCTCAAGGCCACTTCGGCGTCGTTGGCTTAACGGGCACTGAATATCTAGAACTCGTAGAGGCAGCAGGTTGTACCCCAGAGGATTATCCGGTTTGTCAAGCCAAGGGACAGCACCGAATTTGGCAGCGAGTTTCCGAAGCAGATACTCCCAAAGCGATCGCGCGGGCCATTACCGAACTCAAGCGAGAAGATCCTAGTTTTCAGGTAGAGGGAGTTTCTTCAGTTCATGCTCTGCGCTGGAGTCAAGGCAACGACCCTGTTTTGGCTTCCATGCAGAAACTCAGTGCGTTGTTTCACCAAACCCTTGATCCACTCTTGCAAGCTCAATTAAGCAATGGTGAGGCTACCCCCCACACTAATACGTTAAGTTCTGCTTTAACTCAGCAGTCCCGTTATCGCCAAGCCCTCCTTTACAACCTGTTAATCCAAACCAGTTGTTTTAACTACTGGGGTCAAGGGATGTGGACTGACTATGCCCGTACGCTCTACAGTCGGGGGAAAGAGAGTATCTCCAGTCATTTCTAGAGAGTTGCTTAGTTGCGGCTGATTCGATAGAAGTTTGTCGTGGCGATCGCTCTAGCATTCCTTACCCAAAGTTTCTTTCTCGACGGATAAAAAGTTGCAAGGCTAGGTGTTTAGCACTCCATCAAGGTAATTTCCCTCAGAAAAAATTAGTTGAAATTAGTGATTAGTCTAGAAAAATATCAACTTCAATCTTACTTTGAGACTGAATTCACTAACCGATCAAAATTTCCGTAGGACTGCATTTTTTTGTATTAATTGCAACAAAATTATTGGACTAATGCAGAGACATTTGAGCGGCTCAAAGTCCTGTTAAATCAAACAATGGTATGGTAAGCTGTACTCGAAGAGTTTTATTCGGTTGTAGGGTTTGTTTTCTCATTTCGACAGGCATCTCTCCGAATTTAAATCTCTGCAATTTCTTTGATTCTGGAGAGTTTCATGTCCATTTACGTTGGTAATCTGTCTTACGATGTCACGCAAGACGATTTAAATGCCGTTTTTGCAGAGTACGGCACTGTTAAGCGAGTTCAACTCCCTCTAGACCGGGAAACGGGTCGCCCCCGTGGTTTTGGCTTTGTTGAAATGTCCACAGAAGCAGAAGAAACCGCAGCAATCGAGGCTCTGGATGGAGCTGAGTGGATGGGTCGCGATCTAAGAGTCAACAAAGCTAAGCCTCGCGAAGAGCGCAGCGGTAGCGGTGGTGGTGGTAGAGGTCGTGACGATCGCAATAGCTGGGGCGGCGGCGGTGGCGGCGGTGGCGGCGGTGGCGGCAGAGGCTACTCCCGGTATTAATCATTTCCTAGAAACTGAAGCACTGGCTTGAGTGGATTGAATTTGCGGTAATCCTGGTAAACAATACTCATCACGATTCAGAGGCAACCTGAGGGATATACAGAATGACCCAAATTGTTCTGGGCGAAAACGAAGGAATTGAGTCAGCGCTACGTCGCTTCAAGCGTCAAGTTTCTAAAGCTGGAATTCTCGCTGATGTGAAGCGTCAACGCTTCTTTGAAACTCCTCAGGACAAGGAGAAGCGTAAAGCGTTAGCCAGACGTCGCAAACATCGCTTTCACTAAACTAGGGCTAGCTAAAGCTAAAGCGAAGAGTTGTCAGTTGGCACTCTTCGCTTTTAGTTTGAGGCGGGCTGAGGCAGAGCTAGGACCTGTGGTTGGCTTGCCGCTTGGACAAATGCCTTAAAAATCCTTTGTTGCCCAGAATCTTCTGGGGCAAGTTCTGGATGCCACTGCACCGCGATCGCCCAAGGATGATGCTGATGTTCTAGCGCTTCAATCACACCATCCGGGGCTTGAGCGGCAACGCGCCAACCGGGAGGTGCGCTTCGGGCGGCTTGGTGGTGCCAAGACACTACATTAATTTCTGTTTCTCGATGGAGCAAAGTTGCAAGTCGCGTTCTGGGCACAAGTTGCACAGGGTGCTTGGCACAGTGAGACTGATCGGCTCGGTGAATGACGGTATTGCCAAATTCGTCAGGAATGTGAGGAACCAACTGGCCGCCGCTCACAACCATAAAAATTTCCAGCCCTCGGCAAATTCCCAACATTGGAATTGACGTTTTCAGAGCTAGGTTAGCAAGTCCGAGTTCAAAGGCATCTCGCTCAGCATTGACGCGATAGATGCTGGGGTGTGATGAACCCTCATACTCGGCTGGGTCAATATCGCCGCCCCCTGAAAAGAGCAGGCCATCGACAAAATCAAGGATTCGAGCCTGATGCATTTCACCAGGAGTTAGGAGTACAGGCACACCTCCAGCACGTCTGACCGCATCTATGTAATTGCTGAACAGAGAGTAGTGGCCTGTTTCGTTTTTGCAAGAAGTCGTGATGCCAATAATTGGCGGCTTCGTAATTGAGTTGGGGGATGGAAGAGGGAACAACATGCTGCACAATCATCCTAAGCAAGACAACCAGGAGAGCGCAGTCTTAGAACCAGAATGCGATCGCCCGCTTTATGATCAACCACATTGGGATCATTCACTATTACTAAATTTCCCTAATTTGTTCTAGGAGTTGGCACGATCCCAAACATAATCTTAGGGTCGAAATTTAGGATACTTTAGTTGCCTGAGTTCTAACTGTGTTCAAACTGTCAGACTTGGCTTTAATCTCGCTCTAAACTTCAAGATTCTCTGTTAGCTGACGCGGCTGGAGTGGCAAAGTAGCGATCGCAGGCATTAGAGTCACAGGCAGGATAAGCAGAATGGTAAACAGCCGTGCGCTGCCCAAACAAGGTATAGCGATTGTCGCGCACTTGTTCGTAGATGCGATCGCCGCTCCATTTCAGCCCAGGGAGGGCACGATAGGCAGCCACAAATACACTGCCTAGAGGAAATAATTGACCAATTTCTTCAGCGGCATCACTTCCCTGCCATCGGCGCTCTGGGGCTTCTGCGTCAATTAAGATCATGCCTAGTTCGCAGTCCTGAGGGGTGACGTTCCAGCGCTGCAATGTTTCTGGATCTTGCATGGGAATGTACTGAAAGCGATCGCCTTGGTCTAAGCTTTCTAGAAGTTGTACCAGGGTAACGCAGAGGTTGCATTTGCCGTCATAGATTACGGTGTAGGGCATCAGTTTTTTAGAGAGTTGCCTTTCTATTGTGAATTATTCTCCTCTGTAGAGCAGAAGGCACCTGTACCTAAGAGTTCGGGGATGTCCGGAAATCCAGCCTGTCATCGCTTGCTCAAAATTGACTAGAGTGAGAGAGCTAATCCTTGTTCAATTCGCCTAGATCCGAGCGATCGCCCTTCTGTGACTAATTCGCCCTTTGCTGCCGAACGCCTCCTCTTTACTCCCGCTACACCCAACCCTGACGCGATTCCCACGATCTTTGCCTTCCCTAACGAGTACAACGTCGGCATCACCAGCTTGGGTTATCAAGTCGTTTGGGCCACCTTAGCCGCTCGCTCGGATCTGCAAGTCATCCGCTTATTTACCGATGTTCACGAACCCCTCCCCTCCCAACCAGAACTGCTCGGCTTTTCGGTGTCTTGGGAACTGGACTATGTAAATATTTTGAACTTGCTAGAATCTCTCGATATTCCGATTCGGGCTAGCGATCGCACCAACACTCACCCGCTCGTTTTCGGAGGCGGCCCTGTCCTGACGGCCAACCCCGAACCCTTCGCTGACTTCTTTGATGTGGTGCTGCTCGGAGATGGCGAGATTCTGCTAAATGCGCTGGTTGCCGCCTACAAAGAAGTGCGAGGCAGCGATCGCGCCACTCAACTGCGACACTTGGCACAAGTCCCTGGAATTTACATTCCCAGCTTGTACGAAGTCACCTACCACAGCCCAGACGGAGCGATCGCCACTATTCAACCCGTTGACTCCACCATTCCTGCTCAAGTCGAAAAGCAAACCTATCGGGGCAATACTCTCTCCGCCTCTACTGTTGTCACCGAAAAAGCTGCTTGGGAAAACATTTATATGGTGGAAGTGGTGCGGAGCTGTCCAGAGATGTGCCGCTTCTGCCTCGCCAGTTACCTAACTTTGCCCTTCCGCACCGCCGATGTGGAAACGTCGTTGATTCCCGCGATCGAACAGGGTCTGACCGTGACCGATCGCCTCGGTTTATTGGGAGCTTCAGTTACCCAACATCCAGAATTTGACTCCTTGTTGGATTACATCAGCCAACCTCAACATGACCAAGTACGGCTGAGCATTGCTTCGGTACGGACCAACACTGTCACCGAGAAACTAGCGCGAACTCTCACTCAGCACGATACTCGCTCGATCACGATCGCGGTAGAAAGTGGCTCGGAGCGATTGCGGCAAATCATCAATAAAAAGCTGCACAACGACGAAATTAACCAGGCAGCAGTGAATGCAAAGGCAGGAGGCTTAAGCAACCTGAAGCTCTATGGCATGGTGGGTGTGCCTGGCGAAGAAACAGATGACCTAGAGCAAACCGTGACGATGCTGCGCGGCCTCAAGAAAGCGGCTCCGGGTGTGCGCCTCACCTTTGGCTGTAGTACCTTTGTGCCCAAGTCCCATACTCCGTTCCAATGGTTTGGCGTGAATCGCCAAGCAGAGAAACGGCTACAATTTCTGCAAAAACAGTTGCGATCGCAAGGCATTGATTTTCGACCGGAAAGCTACAACTGGTCGGTGATTCAAGCCTTGATCTCCAGGGGCGATCGCCGTCTCTCGCGTTTGTTAGAACTCACCCGCCACTACGGAGACTCTTTGGGCAGCTATCGCCGCGCCTTCAAAGAACTGCGAGGACAGTTACCCGACCTGGAATTTTATGTCCATGCTGATTGGACTCCGGATCTCGTATTGCCTTGGCAGCACTTAAAGGGACCATTACCCCAAAACACGCTGCTGAAGCATTTGGCAACGGCCACCAGTCTGTTTAACTGGGAACACCAAGCCGCGTTAGAGCAACAGTTAAGCGTTCCCGCCTAAGACCCTCCTATAGGTAAAATGAGGGCTTTGCGCTGCACCTGAACTCATGCAAAACACGGCTGAATATTTCTGTGCCTTCTGTGGTGAACCTAACTTGACCTTTGTTGACTTCAGCGCTGGGGGACAGCAATCCTACATCGAAGATTGCCAAGTTTGCTGCCGCCCCAATGTGCTTTATGTCCGCATTGATGAAGACACGCTAGAAATTGAAATCGACAGCGACTATGAAGGTTAAGCGTTAACGTCGCTCGGCATCAACTCGCTGAGCCACCCCGACAGGCTGGAAGCGCTTGGCAAAGTTAATAAACTTGGGAATTTTATCTCCCGTGATATTCAGCACAGGTAAATTGTGAGTTTCCTGCGCAGCATTATTGCCATAGCCAAAACGAATTACGGTACGCTCTTTGCGACCCTGCCCATAGGCATTGACCACATCACGCACCAGATTGCAGCCCATGACGAAGCGGCCCATGTTGAGGTCGCCATTGCCTGCAAAGTAGTTCCACTCCACACTCTGCCAATCGTTAGTGGAGCAGTAGAGATTGGCGACTTCAAACATTTTGGCTAAATGCACATCGTAGCGACGCAAAGAGCCACCATAGGCCGAGCGAGCAGTGTCGCGATCGGGCACGATAAAAATGCCACGAGCTTGCCCTCCTTGGCTGGCTGGCAGGAAACGAATGCTAGCAACGGGAACGGTTGTGTTTGTTGGCGTAGTAGCTGGAGCAATCGAGACAGGCTCGCTCTCACCGCCGATCGCTGACCCAAACCCAGAACTGGGAGCAGGCCGAAATTGCTGAACGGTATCTTGGAAGCGGGCTAAGCGATCGCCTCGCAAGTTCAAGGTGGGGATGTACTCTACTGTCTTAGTTCCTGTAGCCCGATAAGTCATAGTCGTGGGTTCGGAGTTGGTCAGACCATAGGTATCCACCACTTCCTGAGCCAGTTCGCAATTGATCGAGAATTGATCCAAGTTCAGATCGCCATTGTCCCCAACATATTGCCATCGCACTTGTTGAATATGCGGCCGCAACTGGTCACAGTGGGCAAACGTGACCTCAAACATTTTGGCCATGTGCAGGTTGTAGCGGCTCAGAGCACCACTGGAACCGTTATACAGATTGCGATCAGGCACGATCAGGGTTAACTGCTCCTGACCATTTCTCTGCATGGGTTCAATTTGGATCGCGGTAATGTTCGCGCTGGGACGGGACCAGGCTGGCTGAGTTATTGAGAGCAGACCGAGCGCGGCGCAGATAGAGGCACTGATTGTGAGAGATGGTTTAAACATAGGAAGCTTGCCACAGCAAAGCAATAAACAAAGCAACTAAAGCCTGATTGGTAAGTAGCTACAGTCGCGATCGCTATAATTTCCGATCTTGCCATGACCGATGTTACAAAAATTGCAACGGTCGAGATCGGTAGCTTTCAGCATGTCATGGTAAGAGTCAACCGCGTTCGGTCTAGCGATTCTTTTCTACTGCTAAGAGTTTAAGTATGAAATTTGCCTATGCTCTGCCTGCTGCTACATTGCTCCTGGTTGGCACGATAGGAGCGATTGCCCACTTTTCTATTGCTCAATCGGCGAGGTCAGTGCCTCTGCGCCCTACAATCGTGAATCCAACTTCGATGGATAACACTGCTGAGCCGACATCTCCTCCTGCGCCTGGTGGTTTGTTTGGGCAAAAGGATGGGCAGCAGCAAGCCTTTGTGCTCAAACATACGGAGGTGAAGGCGAAGGTAGCGGGCAATATCTCTCGCGTTGAGGTAACTCAAACCTTTGAGAATCCCTTTAAAGATCCCCTAGAAGCCATCTATGTTTTTCCCCTGCCCGATGAGGCAGCAGTAGATGACATGGAAATCAAAATTGGCGATCGCGTCATTAAAGGAGACATCAAAAAGCGGGAAGAAGCGCAGAAAATTTATGAGCAAGCGAGGCAGCAAGGCCGCACCGCAGGGCTATTAGAGCAAGAGCGAGATAACATTTTTACCCAGTCTTTGGCAAACATTCGACCCGGCGAACAAATTGAGGTAACGATTCGCTACAGCGATAGCCTCAAGTTTGAAGGTGGAGATTACGAATTCGTCTTCCCGATGGTGGTGGGGCCGCGCTACATCCCTGGCAACGCGATCGATAATAGCGGCGATACAGATGTGGTGCCTGATGCTTCTCGAATTACGCCTCCGGTGCTCAAACCTGGCACCCGCTCTGGTCATGATATTGGAGTTGCGGTTGAGATTGATGCAGGTGTGCCTGTGCAGGAGGTGCGATCGCCTTCTCACAAACTGAGAGTGGAGCCAGCAGGTAATACAACCAAAGTGCAATTGGTGGCAGAAGACAAGATCCCCAACAAAGATTTGATTCTGCGTTATCGGGTGGCAGGTAAAGAGACGCAAGCTACGGTGTTAACTCAAGCCGACGCCAAAGGGGGGCACTTTGCGGTCTATCTCATCCCCGCTGTGGAGTACCGCAGCAATGAGATTGTGCCGAAAGATGTGGTGTTTTTGATGGATACCTCTGGCTCTCAGGAAGGCGATCCCTTAGCGAAGTCGCAAGAACTGATGCGCCGCTTCATCAATGGGTTGAATCCCAACGACACCTTCTCGATTATTGATTTTTCCAATACGACCACCCAACTCTCTCCTGCACCACTGCCAAATACATCCGCTAATCGAGCTAAGGCGATCGCTTATGTGGACCAACTCAAGGCCAACGGCGGCAGCGAACTGTTGAATGGCATTCAAGCGGTGATGAATTTCCCAGCGGCGGAATCGGGTCGTTTACGCAGTGTCGTGCTGCTCACCGATGGTTATATCGGCAACGAAAATCAGGTAATTGCCGAAGTGCAACGCCAGCTTAAGCCGGGGAATCGTCTCTATAGCTTTGGGGTAGGTAGCTCAGTCAATCGCTTCTTGCTCGATCGCTTGGCAGAAGTAGGGCAAGGCACGTCCCAGGTGATTCGCCAAGATGAGCCAACTCAGCAAGTATCCGAGAAGTTCTTCCGCCAAATCAACAACCCCGTTCTGACCAACGTTCAAGTCACTTGGCAAGGCTCCGGTGCTGCCCCAGAAATTTATCCTTTAGCGGCTCCTGATTTGTTTGCCAGTCAACCGCTGGTGCTGTTTGGACGTAAAAGCGATCGCGCCAGTGGCACTCTGAAAATCACCGGAGTAGCGGCGGGTGGAGAACGCTATGAAAAAACGCTCCAGGTTAACTTTGACCAAGGAGATAACAATCCCGCGATCGCTCAGCTTTGGGGCCGTGCCCGGATCAAAGACTTGATGAACCAAATGTTTGGTGGCGAAACCACGTCTGGCGTGGCAGCAGTTACTGATACAGCCTTGGCTTATCGCTTGCTCTCGCAATATACAGCGTTTGTCGCGGTCAGTGATGAGGTGCGAGTCAATCCAGATGGCACTCGCCAGAGGGTACAAGTGCCAGTGGAAATGCCAGAGGGGGTTAGCTACGAAGGTGTCTTTGGGAACGCTCAAGACGCTGCGATGGGGTCAGGTGCCGCTGTTCCTATGCCTGCGATGGCTCCATCTAGGAGGTTAGCGGGACGACCAGTGGGGAGTAACAACCAAGCAGCAACAGCGAGTCCTCCAGTAGCTAAGACCAGGGTGGCTGCTGAAGCAGAGGCGATCGCTCCTGTACCTAACAATTCTCGCTTGCAAGTGGTAAGTATCACGGGTTTAGATCCGGCGCAAATGCCTATGTTGACGCAATATCTGCAACGCCTGAATCTACCAACCGGATTTAACGGAGACGTGGTGCTAGAGTTCTCGGTGCAGAATGGTCGAGTCGGTCGCATTTTGCTGGATGACAAGACTTCTACCCTAAAAGAGGCGGTTGTGGTTAATGTGATCAAGCGATCGCTCCAGGGCTGGCAGCCATCGCAAGGTGTGACGGGTAAGGTGCGGGTGACGTTACGGTTGCGTTAGGGTGGATTTAGTTGAGCATTTGTAGCCATCTGCCGTGACTGAGAATCTGCTGGAACTAGCTAAACAAGGGAATCCTGATGCGATCGCTACGTTGATGAATCGGGCTCTGAAGCCGCAGGGGATAACGGCGGCGGTGGAGTTGGTGGGCGATCGCTTGCAGGTGGAATTGGTGGCGGAGCGGTTGCCTAATCAGTCAGCAGCAGTGGGCTATGTGCATCGTGGTTTGCTGGCTTTGGGTGTGACAGGAATTCAGCAGGTTCAGGTTTCTGGGAAGCAAGTTAATCAGGCTGCACTGGGTTGGATGGAGGAGTTTGCGATCGCGGATCAAGCTTCTGTGTCTGATACAAGGACAACAACGGCTATTCCTGCGGCTCGCTCTGTTGCCAGTTCGCATTCTGTGACTCAGGCTGGTTCTGGTCAGAAGCAAAAGTCTGCGGGGCCAGGAGAGGTAGGGGCGATCGCGAGTAAAGATGCTTGGTTCGCGGCGAATTTATCTTTGTTGTTTCCTGGTTTGGGCCAAATCTATGTAGGTCAGGTCACTAGGGGATTACTATTCGCGGGGATGGCGATCGCCCTGATTTGGTTGGCTTTCTGGTCGATTTTCAGCCCTGCGGGCAATACGTTAATCGGTTTGAGTTGCATTCTGCCAGTTGTCTTTATCTACATTGTGGATTTGTTTGAAGCGTACCGTGGGGTAACGGGGGGTAGCATTCTAGAACTTCACAAGGAGGATGCGAGCCAAAAAGAGAGTTGGTTGGCTGTTTTTTTGTCGCAACTTTTGCCTGGGTTGGGGCAGGTTTACCTTCAGCAAAACCTTCTTGGCATGGTCTTGATAGTAGCCATGATTGTTGCTGCCAGTGGTTTGGTGGGCCTCAAGATTCATGTTTGGCTACCTGCAATGATTACGGGTTTTGCTTGTTATCACGCCTACGCTCACGTACCGAAAAAACCAGCAATCCGAGCACAACAGATTATTGTTTTAGTGATTGCTAGTATTGTTGCAATTCGTTTATTAATGGGAGCAGTGCCTGCCTCTCTCCAGCAACGAATTGAGAGGTTTGTAATTCCTAGCAGTTCAATGGAGCCAACGCTGCAAATTAAGGACCGAATCTTTGTTTCAAAGTCTTTGAGATATGTGCCCAAAGATGGCGATCTGGTTGTTTTCCATCCACTACAAAGAAGTTCCGCAGACAGGCCAATGAAAGATAAGTTTTTCGTCAAACGAGTGATTGGTACGCCGGGGGAAACAATTCAAGTCAAAGATGGTAAGGTCTATCGCAATGACCAACCTTTACAGGAGAGCTATATTTCTGAGCCTCCTGCTTACGAATGGGGACCAGAGGTAGTACCTAACGATGCCTACCTAGTCTTAGGGGATAATCGCAACGATAGTTTTGATTCTCATGTTTGGGGATTTCTCCCGGACAGAAATATTGTGGGTAGAGCGTACAAAATCTACTGGCCCCCGCCTAGAATTCGCCCTTTAAACCAGCAGTAAGCCTATTGCTCACTAGTTGATGAAATTAGCGCTAATAATTCAGCTTCAGTAAGTTGAGGAATACCTAGAGATTGAGCTTTTTCTAATTTGGAACCAGCGTTTTCTCCAGCAACTAAATAGCCGGTTTTGGCACTCACGGAATCGGTGACTTTACCTCCGGCTTGCTGAATCATAGCTTTAGCTTCATCGCGCTTCAGCGTGGGTAGGGTACCTGTGATCACGAATGTTTTGCCTGCTAAAGCTTGATTTCCGCTAGTAGGTTGAGCAGTAACTTCCGCAGCAAACTGCAACCCTGCTGCTTGTAAGCGCTCAATCAAGGCTTGGTTGGCAGGGATACGGAACCACTGGTGGACGGCTTGGGCAATTTCGGAGCCGATGCCATAGACGCTGGCGATCGCACTTACCTCAGCACTCGCCAACTCTTCGACACTGGGAAACTGAGCGGTGAGGGTTTGGGCATTGACGCTGCCGACATGACGGATACCCAAGCCGTAGAGGACGCGAGACCAAGGTTGCTCTTTGGAATGGGCGATCGCGGTGACGAGTTTCTGGGCAGATTTCTGCCCCATGCGCTCTAGGGTCATCAGCCGTTCTGTCGTGAGATCGTAGAGATCAGCGACGGAATGCACCAAACCATGCTCGACAAATTGCTGCACAAGTTTTTCGCCTAGGCCGTTGATATCCAAGGCATCACGACTAGCCCAGTGAATCAAGGCTCCCCGCAGAATTGCCGGACAGGAGGCGTTGATGCAGCGGGTGACAGCTTCAGTTTCAGGCTTAACCACGGGTTGACCACACTCTGGGCAGTGAGTCGGCATGGTGAAGGAGCGGGCATCGGCGGGGCGCAGTTCTTTCAGCACTCGCACCACTTCGGGGATGATCTCGCCTGCCTTGCGAACAATCACCGTGTCGCCAATGTGGATGTCGAGTTCGGCAATGCGATCGCGATTGTGTAGGGTGGCGCGGGAAACAGTGGTACCTGCGAGTTGCACAGGTTTGAGTTCGGCAACGGGGGTGATGGCTCCGGTGCGACCGACGTTGACACTAATGTTTTCTAGCAGGGTGGGGGCTTCTTCGGCAGGGTACTTGAGCGCGATCGCCCAACGAGGAAATTTTTGGGTAAATCCGAGCTGGGTTTGTAGGTCAAAAGAGTTGATTTTGATCACTACGCCGTCGGTCATGTAGGGCAACTCCACCCGCTCGGTAGACCAGCGATCGCAGTAAGCTTTCACGGCTTCTAGGTTGGGGCAGCGATCGCGGTTGGGGTTAACACGAAATCCCACTTGTTGCAACCATTCCAGAGCTTCCCATTGGCTTTGAATTTGGAGGGGATGGGCAACTTCACCTTGAGCTGAAGCATCGGGGATGTGCAGAGTGTAGGCAAAGAAGTCTAAGCGACGCTTGGCGACGATGCGTGAGTCAAGTTGGCGCAGGGTTCCGGCGGCGGCGTTGCGGGGGTTGGCAAATGAGGCTTCTCCTGCCTGGGCGCGTTCTTGGTTGATTTGCTCAAACACGTCTAGAGGTAAGAAGGCTTCGCCTCGCACTTCGACTAAAGGGGGCGGATTATCCAGGTCGAGCCGCAGAGGAATAGAGCGAATGGTTTTGATGTTTTGAGTAATCTCTTCACCAGAAATGCCATCGCCACGGGTGGCACCCCGCACCAGCAGACCATTTTCGTAGGTCAGGGCGATCGCATTACCGTCGATTTTCAGTTCACAAATGTATTCTGCTGCGCCGACATCTGGCGCAACTCTCCGCCAGCGTTCCTGCCAAGTGTTCAAATCGGCATTGCCAAAGGCGTTTTCTAAGCTGTAGAGCGGGACGTTGTGGCGGACGGAGGTGAATTGAGAGGCAGGTCGTTCGCCAACGCGCTGGGTGGGGCTGTCAGGGGTGATTAGCTCTGAGTACTGAATTTCTAAATCTTTGAGTTCTCGGTAGAGCTGGTCGTAAACCGAGTCTTCCATCGCCGGAGCATCTAGCACGTAGTACTCGTAGCTAGCCTTTTGCACCAATTTCCGCAGTTCTAGCACTCGCGCTGCGATCGCAGGGGTTGGCTGTGCAGTTGGCTGTTCCACAGAGACGCTCCGTTGCCCATGAATCAAAACTCCAGACGCTAGTTTAACGCTCCCACTTCCGATTCTGGTTGAGGAAAAAGACCAAAAGCGATCGCAGTTTAACCCGCTCCTAAACAGCCATTAACAAAAACCTAGACTTAAGCTTAATCTGAACCCCGTATTTTTACTCAAGGAGGCGTTGTTCACCTGCTAGTGAGGAATTTTTCATGCTGCGTTTGTTCAAGCTAGGATTGCTAGCAAGTACCGTGCTGGCAGTATGGCCGATGGTTGAAGTGAAAGCTGCCACCCTAACCGGGCAACCCCCAATTGTAATTGGTCATCGAGGCGCGAGTGGTCTGCGGCCAGAGCATACCTTGGCGGCTTATGAGTTAGCGATCGCCCAAGGAGCCGATTACATTGAGCCTGACTTGGTTGCAACCAAGGATGGTGTGTTGGTTGCCCGTCACGAAAACGAGATTTCTGGCACGACCGATGTGGCTGAGCGTCCCGAATTTGCCACCCGGAAAACCACCAAAGTCATTGATGGTGTGACCTATACTGGATGGTTCACCGAAGACTTTACCTTGGCAGAACTGAAAACGCTGCGAGCCAAGGAGCGAATTCCTGACCTGCGTCCGGGCAATACGGCTTTTGATGGGCAATTTGAAGTTCCCACGCTGCAAGAAGTGATTGATTTAGCCCAGCGCAAGAGTGCTGAGCTAGGCCGTACGATTGGCATTTACCCCGAAACCAAGCATCCTAGCTACTTTGACTCGATTGGTCTGTCGCTCGAAGAACCTCTGGTCGAAACCCTGAATAAGAATGGCTATATCGGCCTCAATGCTCCGGTATTTATCCAGTCGTTTGAAGTGGGCAACCTTCAGCAGCTCAACCAACTCACCGATGTACCTTTGGTGCAGTTGTTTGGGGGGGCCACTGAAAAACCCTACGACTTTGTTGTGAGTGGCGACGCTCGCACCTATGGTGATTTAACTCGACCCAACGCTTTGACTGCGATCGCCTCCTACGCCAACGGCATTGGTCCTTCCAAGCGCTTGATTATCCCTGCGGCAACCGTTGACCAAAACCAAGACGGCAAGCCAGATGATTTGAACGGAGACGGCGTAATTAGCGATGCCGATCGGTTTCTACAGTCGCCTACCACGCTAGTCAATGATGCTCATGCGGCGGGTCTGTTGGTGCATCCCTACACGTTCCGCAACGAGAACTTCTTCCTAGCCCAGGATTACAACGGCAATCCGGAACGGGAGTACGAACAGTTCTTTGCGTTGGGCGTAGATGGTGTGTTCAGCGATTTCCCCGGAACTGCGGTGCAAGTGCGGAATCGAGTTGCTGGTGATCCAAATGGCGGTAAAGAAGTCCCCGAACCCGGTTTGACTTTAGCGCTAGGAGTTATCCCTGTCGCAGCCTTCCTTCGCCGTCGTCGCACTCAATCTGAACTGTCTTAGGTTTGCGCGATCGCCACCCTACCATCCACAGCGATCGCCACTCGTAGGGGCAGGTCTCGTGCCTGCCCTATTTAGATCAAGAGCACAAGAGGTACCCCTACCAGCAATCAAAGATGGTACAGCTTGAAACCTTGCGATATAGTACAGCTCTGGTACAGTACTGGTACATGAGTGGAGCGCTTGGAGCTGAGCCATGAAAATCTGGGCAACTACGTTTGTCGTTTTGTTTGGCTTAGTGGAACTGTATCAATGGGTGCAGCATCTTAACTGGACAGTGACCTTACCATTGCCCGTGTTTATCCTGGGCGGGGCAGCTTTAGCGATCGCCTCTAACTATGACAAACGTGCAGGCTTGCCTTTCGCCTTGAAGTTCGAGGAATCAAAGGCGATCGCTAACCCAACTCCCACAGTGATTAATCCTGTCGCATCAGGAATTCCCGTTCAGCTCAACTCAGCTCAGAAACCTCTAGAGCCTCAGTTGCCCAACCTAAAATCTCAACTACCTCAGCCCATTTCGTTTACAATTCATCGTCCTGAATCCCAAGAGTAAAGCCCAAAGCTGGTTCTGCATTGGGTCGGGCTGTGTGTTGCTGCGATCACCGAATATTAAACTTTTAGCTTTTCTCACGAAGTCGGAACTATCGCCCCATGTTGCGCTTGAGTTGATCTAGCTCTTCATCCATTTCCCAGCGCTTAAACTGAGCTTCTAAGGGGTCAGCGCTGTTGTGTAGATAAGTGTTGCTTTGATTCCAGCCAATCGTCTGCCAACTCGTTGCGGTTTTGGCACTCGCATTGGCATTAGCACTCGCACGAGCTGCCTCCGCTTCCACCGCCTTGGCTCTGACTTCCTGGCGACGAGCTTGAATCTTCCGCTGCAACTCTTCCGTTTGCTTCATGCGTTCCTTCAAGACTTGCATTTGGCCCCAGCGTTGATTGCCTTCGCGCAACAGAGCGGCCTCTCGCTCCTCGGCTGGCTTCACCAAGTCCCATCTCCCGGCAGTTTTGGCTTTCCCAATGCGCTCATGCCAGCGTTGGATTTCTTGAGCTGTTGCCAAAATATTATCTTGGGCTTGCTTCTCTTTCAGACGCAAATCGGCCATGAGTCGCAGCGCTTCTTCCTCTTGTTCGCGCAGTTGTTCTTCCAGAGCTTGCAACTCCAAATGAGGGTTGTTCCGCAGAAATTCCTCTAGTCGAGTTTCCAGAAAACGGCTGAAATCTTCAAATAAACCCACGGCCAGAACTCCTGCGGTCGGATAAAGCTTTGTCTGATGGTAGCAAGGGGTAACCCAAACTCCGCTACAAGCTTAAGGAAGAACTTACGAAGCACTGGATTCAGTTTGAAACTAGCTCAAAACTGCTGCCCTACGTAAACCGATCGCACCTCTCCATTGCGGCGAATTACGGCTTCTTTGTTACTGACTTTCACTAAAGTCCAACCACTAGAGCCAATGCCCTCACCCAAATTAATTCGCTGGGTGCTACCGCCAATTTCAAACAAAGCAGCGGAGCGATCGCCCCATTCCACAACCCCTTGCAAAGTTACTTTAGGCGCAGGCGCGGCAGGTGCAGCGGGAGCAATGGGGACAGAAGCGACAGGTGCAGGCGCGACACTGGGCATGGGGACTACGGGACGCACAACCACAGGACGCGGTACCACAGGTGCGACAGGTGCAGGGACAGGACGATTGTAAGGGCGTTGTGGTATCTTCGGCAGGGTGTAGATGCGCTCTAATGCGCTGGGAATCCGAGTCAGCGGCTGAGCTAAGTTGCCAGTCACAGGTACGCTCGGCAGAGTTCCGGCAGGTTGGGGTGCAGTGGTGGGAGCTGCTGCTACTTGTTGGCCTGGGTTTTCGAGTTGAGCAATGGTTTCTAGCGATCGCTGCACATACGCACCAAATTGAGCATCTGCTAGCTCTTTAGTTGTGGGGGCGGATGTAGTTATGACGGAGGAGGAGTTACTAGCAGGGAAGAATCGTCCCAACTTACCCTGGTTACCTAACCAGATCAAGATAATGCCGACGATGGAGGCACAAGCCGCCCCTAACAAGATCTTGTCGAACGAGTGGCCGAACTGGCGATGCTTTTCGAGTGAGCTATCGGTTTCTACCAAAGCTGTATCGAGAGCGTCGCTGCGAACAGGCTGGGAGGTAAGACCTTGGCGTGGCATCAGTGCTGAAGCCAGGATCATTTGAGGAATGGCTAGAGCTTGGACCGAAGTGTTCTCAATCGGTGTGGTTTCTGTGGGTAGTGAGGTGCCGCCTTCTACGACGCGATCTACGTCCTCAAACAGCTCATCCATTAATTTGTCAGCATAGTCCTCTACAGACCAAACAGGACTCGGCATTGAGTTTTCTAATGAGTCTGAGGCCATCTGGCTGGTTACGACATCCTGGGACATAGACTGCTCGCTCGGTGACAGTTCAATTAATGCGGGTATTGCTGGAGGAGGTTGGAGTGATTCTGCTCAACCAATCTCTCAAAAAAGCTAATGCTAGTGCGCCCTGATATAGATATAAAGATTGCTTCCTGAAATCGGTTGCGAAGTAGCTTGTTAAAGGCGATCGCGGCCTCATCTGTAGAAGGTTCTACGCGGAGGCGGAAAATCATGAGTAGTTTACAGGAAGAATACAACGAATCGTGTGATCTGAAGCTGCGATCGCTGAATCTACCAAAATTTAGCAAGAGTGGTGATGATTACAGGGTTTTGGGATTCAGATTTTAATTAGTTGTTACAAAAACCTAGGGTGGCTCTGGCTAGGTTTGACTGAATTCGAGCCTTGGGGGCACTCGCCCCCAAACCCCCGCTGAAGGACGGCTGCGTCCTCCAGACCTCCTCCAGACGAG
>NZ_JACJPK010000103.1:0-3050 GCF_014696035.1 Trichocoleus sp. FACHB-262
TTGTAGTTTGTAGTTTGTAGTTTGTAGTTTGTAGTTTGTAGTTTGTAGTTTGTAGTTTGTAGTTTGTAGTTTGTAGTTTGTAGTTTGTAGTTTGTAGTTTGTAGTTTGTAGTTGTCTGCTTCTAGCGATTTCCTCTTGGCTAGCCGCAGTAATTGCTTGAGCGTTAATCTCTAGCCCTTTTACTGTGCGCCGCAAGACATGATTCTCGGCTTCCAATATCTCAGCTCTAGGGTAGTGTTGCGAGTCAGAGCTAGTGTTTGAGTCCTGCTGCTCTAGTTGGATTTGTGCAGGGATTAGACTGATTAAGTAGCGCATGCGCTCGATTATGGCTCGAATCGTGTCGAGCGTCTCGGTACGCTCTGCTATCAATTCATCAAATCTTCTAGCGTGAGTCATACTTGCGTAACTAGTAGCGGTGCTATGCCATCTAAATATTGGCAAAACTTCCTAGCCCACAAGGTCTACCCAAGGGTCGAGTAGAGTGCAATTCTCTTTGTGATGCGGAGTACAGAGCCAGTAAAAAACTTGAGGTAAGTTTTCAAGCTCAAGAAGCAATCGCCTTGGTCTCTACAACTGGGTTTAGGGTGATGAAGTGCAGGCTTCTGCCTCAATCACCTCAATTAACTTTGTCAATGAGACTGGCTTGACCAAGTAGTGACGGGCTCCTAGTTTTAGCGCTCGCTGTTGCTCCTCTTGAAAGGCAAAGCCAGAAATCACAATGATTGGTAGTTGCGGCAAATGTGGTTGCTGCTGTAGCTCTTCTAGCAGCTGATACCCATCCACATCAGGCAACCTTAAGTCAAGTAACACTAGATTGGGTTGAAACTGTTCAATCGTTCGAAAGAAGCTTGAACCTTGCGCCAAAGTGAACACTTCATAACCACAGTGACGCAGATAATCTCCCAGCAATTCACGATTTAAGTCATTGTCCTCGACGAGGAGAATGCGGAGGGCTGCGCTCCCTGGGCATTCTTCAGCATCAGTCATGGCATCACTCTGGCACTTGGAATCAACTCTTAGCTCCGTAAGATGGTGGAAGATGGCAACACTCTCCCATAGTTCAGGCTCAAGCGATCGCCCCTCCCTAAGTCGAATTCCGACTCAACTTATCTCAGCAGCTTAGTAGGATATTGTTTGAAAACACTGCTGCAACCTCTGTTTAGAAGTTCGCCCCTATCTACAGCCAGGTACCAAGCCAAAAACAATGCTGAACGAGACTTCTGACCGACTCCAGCAAAATGCTCCAAGAATCATGCAGCTTTGGGAGAAACGAGCCCGCGAGGAAGTCAGCTCCTTCATCCATCAAGACTCTTTGGTTTTACAAGACTCGCTGCCTCTGTACCTCGGCCAATTAGTGGATGAACTCTCAACCCAGATTGAAAGGACCCCTGCCAGAATTAGAACCGATAAGGTGGAAAGCACTCGGATTGGCAAGCTGCATGGGCAGGAGCGGGCAGGCTATGCGGACTACTCCATGACTCAACTCATTTTTGAGTACCACATCCTCCGTCAAGTCATCTTTCAGGTTTTAGAGGAAGAAGGGCCTTTAGCGCTACGGGAGCGAGACATTATTATCAACTCCATCGAGCAATCGGTTAACGATGCCGCCACACAATTTTCCCTGACCTTACGAGAGATTCAAGAACTCTTTATGGTGACGCTGACTCACGATCTTAGAGGCCCCGTCAATGTGGTGAAAATGGGAACCCAGCTGATTCTACGGCGGATGGAACGCGGAGACGCCCATAGGGATGTCGCGGTGAGAATTGTCAGTGCGATCGATCGCATGGATGCGATGATTCAGGATCTCTTAGATGCAAGTCGGTTGCGAGCCGGGGAATCCTTAAAGCTGGAATTAGAAGCCTGTGATTTAGCTAGGCTCGTCCAGGAGATAGTAGAGGATTTGAATTTCACTTATGGGGAGCGGTTTGTGGTTGTTTCTGATGCTGAGGTCAGGAGCCATTGCAGTCCTAAACAGATTCGGCGGGTGATTGAAAACTTAGCGACTAACGCCGTGAAGTATGGGGCTGCTGATACACCCATTACACTCACGCTCCAGCACAGTGAAACCCAGATTAGCTTGACCATTCGCAATGAAGGCAATCCCATTGCCCTAGACGCTCAATCCATCCTGTTTCAACAATTTCGCCGTACCCTCGACGCTGATGAGCAAACCGGATGGGGGCTAGGATTATTTCTAGCCAAAAGCATTATTGAGGCGCACCAAGGAACGCTCCAAGTTGAAAGTGCGGCAGGCAAAGGAACCAGTTTTATCATTCGGTTGCCTAAACTTCCCCGCTAGTGGTCTCAAGGGGCGATCGCCTTCTCAAGTTTCTAGGCCTGCTGTCGGCTTCCCCTGCCCCACTCTGCTAGGCCCTCAAAAATTAGTCCTAGTGGTAAAGATGCATGTTCCGCTAGGACTCAATTGACCAAACTCATTGAATGGACCGAGAGGTATGAAAGGGCACGATCAAAATACAGCGATCGCCTGTGGTAAACGTAAACGATGCGAGCGAATTAAGTAAAACTTATCAGTCAACGACAGAATCAAGGTTTCAGCCATTTTGAGAGAGCAGCGATCGATAAGCTGGGATTAACTGCTTTTCCTTGCTGGGATGTAACAACGGAGTATCAATGCTTTGTGCTTGTTACCTGAAGAAAGTTAAATTACTTCAGATAAAAACGAGGTGGGTGGAATGAAGGTAGACGGCCACGGCCAAGCCAAGGTATTAACCCCCGGCGAAATTGCAAAATTGTTTGAGGCACTGGAAGGCGATCGCGCCCTCTTTGGCATCTGCCTCTATAGAACCCATTTGAGATCTCAAGGAGAGGCTGCAAGTCGCTTGAGCACTAGCCTGACAAAGCAGAGGTTAATCTTATGTTGCATGAGACAGAGTTCGCTCAAAGCTCTTTACTAGACTTTTACAACGCTCCATCCAAGCATTGGAGCGTTCTATCACCCATCGAGCCACCGCAGGCACTTCGCCACTGAATGCACGTGCCAGTAGCCAGTTGAGTAGGGAGGCAAGTATGAAGGCAAGTCTTCCCAG
>NZ_JACJPK010000104.1:0-10508 GCF_014696035.1 Trichocoleus sp. FACHB-262
TAGATAGCAGTGATAAAGGTAGAGCGATTAGACAGGCAACCAGACTGACAGAACGGCGAGAATTGGAAGACATGGCATGGGGTGATCTATGCCGAATCCGTCAGATATTCTAATTTGATGAGACAAGAGAGTCTAACGGCAAAACGCAGCGGCGGCAGATAACCTTTAACTCAGCACCAGCAGCTTTCAACTGTCCGCTGCCGTGACGTGTTGGGCGGCGGTCTCCTTTGTCCAAGCATCAAATCACCTAGGCAAAGCATATCGCGCCTCCAACGCGTCGAAGAAGTTTTGCAGCATTGCAGGCGCTTCCGTACTGCCAATCTCGCTCCCTCCGAACCTGTACAGGTCATAGCCTCTAAGCCTAAGCGCGCAGGCAACTAGTCAACCCACTAGCCTTCAGCAGTTTGAAGCCATTGAGCACTCGGCTTGCTCGATAATCACCTCAGCTACCTCCTAGCAGAGGCGGTCTAACGTTCGACATGAGCGGCGGACACCGGCCAGCCGCGCGAAAAGCAACAATACAGCACCGCTGTAGCGCGGCTGGCCGGTGTCCGCTCGATGGAGGGGTTAGGCAACGCCATGGTGACGCAGAACAAGGCCCGTAGCAGCAAACGCCTTGTTCCCCGTCAAGCGACCAGAAACCCGCTTCACCACTTCGAACCCTTCGCTAAGGTACAACTGTAGAGCGGCTTCATTGCCTTCGAGAACGTCGAGCGAAACCGGACCGGATTCACAAGAAATTGCCTCACGCACCAGCCGCCTCGCGACTCCGCGGCGCTGATGCCGCGGGCTGACGTAGAGCCAGGTGATTTCGCCTTCAGCGATTGCGATGAAGCCCAACGGAATGCCCTCGTCATCCGCGACCAGCACCTTACCATCGAACAGGCCCTCACCCTCTGCAGTCTCCTCAAGCGTCAGAAACGCGTCCATCAACCCGCTCGCCTCGAGTTCTTGCTTGCGCGCTTCATCATGGATCACACATAGATGTGGCCAGTCGGACGACTCGTACTCGCGGATCCGCGTACGGTGCCTAACTATTAATTAGACAGAATTAATTCTGTCTAATCTCCCAAATCGGACATTAGCCCGAAAGGTTTTCCGTATAATACCCCTGATTTCGGAATTAGCCCGAGTTCTTCAGCGTTTCTTCGCTCTGTTTTCACCTTCTATTCTGCCTAAGATCCCAGAAACGGAATTAGACAGAATTTAGGGTGCTCTTATGGAATCACGACCTCGAAAATTGCTGGATCAAGTCCGCGATGTCATTCGTATGAAGCACTACTCATACCGCACTGAGAAGAGCTACGTGGCTTGGATTCGCCGCTTCATCCTCTTCTACAACAAACGTGACTCCAGCGAAATGGGAGCAACGGAAATCGAGCAGTTTCTTAGCTACTTGGCAATGCAGGAACACGTTGCTGCTTCGACTCAGAATCAGGCACTCAGTGCCCTGCTATTCCTCTACCGTGCAGCCTTCAGCTATAGCTCCGACAACGTCAGTGGCGACTGACTGAACAGAAACTCTTTTGCATTGTGTTGGAAATTAGCGATCGCCCCACTTGATTTTCAGGTTTACGAGGGGATGCTATGAGCTTTTGAGAAGCATTGTCGAAAATAAGTAATGGCGTATTTTTTGTAGTACGCCTCAAACCATTAAAAACTCAGGCGATCGCAAGTACAACAATGCCGAAAATGACTAAATTCGGCATTGTTGCTAGCTATTAACGGCCAAAGTAAGCGGCGACAAGCAACACCGAAACGAAGCGTAGAATTTCTTGCTCGTCCGCTTCACTGCCGTGTGATCTTGATTTCGCCTCGGATCGCCCTTAGCCACTGCTCCTCAATTGATCTAGCGTGGAAGAGGTAATTCAGGTACAAAGCACGTTTACCGAGTAACCGGTTCAGGTTGCGGGTTTTCAGCATTCGCTTGCTGTTTTTCGAGTTGGCGTTGCTGCCGCTCACGATCTGCGGTGGTTTCTGGAACTAGCTTTTCTAGTGCCCGTGCAATGATTGGTAGAAAACCGATGATAGCAACAACGCCAATGCCATTAAATAGCATTTGAGCATTCGCAACCTGCCGTCCAACATCATCACCAGAAATTGATTGAGTTAGTTGAGCCAACTGTGGAGCTAAAAAGATTCCTAGAACGGCACTACTAAGGTTAAAGAAGAGGTGAAATAAACCCGTTCGCAACGCAGCACTACCCCGTCCGATCGTAGCAACCAGAGTATCAGCGCAGGTTCCAACTTCTGCACCCAGCATAATTGCAATTCCGGCGGGCAAAGCAATCAAACCGGAGCCTGCTAGCGTCACTACGATTGCTACGGTGGCTGAAGAAGATTGAATAATCACCGTAAAAATAGCTCCTAGCAAAGCTCCTAAAACAGGATTACGACCCAGACTCTCCATCAAGTTTAAGAACGGTTCGTAATCTCGAAACGGCTCCATTGCTGAGTCAATCGCTTCAAGTCCATAAAACATCAATCCAAACCCAAGCAAAACGATGCCAAGAGATTTAATACGAGCCGTTTTGCCTAAGAAGAATACCAATAGTCCGCTAAACATCAAAATAGGAACATACAGTTCGATATTGAGAGAAATAATTTGTGCTCCGACCGCTGTACCAATATTGGAACCCAACACAACCCCAAGGGATTGTACAAAAGTAAGAATGCTGGCGCTTACCATCGCAATCACCAGAATGATCGTGACGGATGATGATTCCAAGAATGTTGTGGCGACAATTCCGGTTGCAACCCCTGCAAAGCGGTTTGTAGTGAATTTGCTGAGGAGGCGTTTCATCCGTTCTTCCCCCACGTCTTCTAGTCCCTCAGCTAGGCGCGTAACGCCATAAATAAACAACACTAGACCCGCGATCGCGCCCATTGCCATCTTGAAGAAATCGATCGCTTCTTCCTCACCTTCCCCTTGTTCCTCCGGGCTTAAAGGAAGCTTAGGTTGTTGAGAATCGCTAAACTCAGGCTCCTTGCTTTCAGGTTGATTTGTCTGAGCATTGACGCTAGATGTGATAGTAGGTGAGCCTAAAAATGAAACTTGAGTAAGAAACGCAGGTGGAAAGATAAGTAATGTTGTAACTAAAAGTACAAGACTCAAATAGCTGAACAGTTTTCGATTCAATTTCTTTAAGATCAACATGTTTGTCTCTCAATTAATCTTGTAAACGTGCGCACGAAACTGCTTCCAGTAGTGCGATGCAAGCACACTTAGAATAGGTTGATAGTCTTGTTCTGCTCTCTTCTAAAAGACGTAAATCAATTATTTTTATAAGAAAAATTACATTTTTACATTATATTTAAGAGACTTAACTTTTTCTAAAACTAAACTTAATTAATAATTAACTAATAATTCATTTACTTAGAAGTAAAAGAAAAATTAAATCAGCTCTTAATCCTTCTTTTGTTACTTTGATAAGAGTAAAGTAATCAGCTGCAATCAAGCTACTTTTAGTGCTAGTACGTTTGGTCCTTTCAACCCTGGCCTTGGCAACAGGCGAAAGGTATCCATCCAATTCATTAACTGCTCAAACCCATAGATCAGTTCAGGGATAGAAAAAACTTGTAACCAAGGCTCTAACCACCCCCAACAGCAATATGGTTGCCGTAGGAGTCGCAGATTGTTCAAAGCACTCTTCCAGGTCATTTCTAACTCCCAAAAGGGATGCTGCTTAAACGGCAACAAAGGAGATGAAGAAACGGTGGCATTCTCACCTTTGAGTTGTGGGGAATGCTGAAAGGCATCAGCATGCAGACTAACCAACAGGTAAGCGCTAAAAACGAGCTCCCACCAGCGTTCGATACTGCTGTACTCCGTCAAACGATAATCATGCCATCCCAGCTCATTCTTGACCTGCTTAAATCCATACTCAATCTATGTTCTCAGCGTGTATTGGCGACCTACACTCAGAAGGACATCCCCGGCTAAGTTAGTCATGATAAACCAACTGTCTGCCCTGTCTGGGTGGTCAGTGCTGCCTTTCGTGATTTGGTAGTAGCGGATAGGTCGCCGCTGGCCAAAGATGATTTCGCGGATATAACGACGTTGCGTGGGACGTTCGGCTAGAGGCTGGTCATAGGCGTGCCGACGGTTATAGCGTACCCGTTGTCCCTTCGGCATCAGCACCCCATGATTGGAGCGAATCGCCACAATGTAAGGAAGCTGGAACTGACGCAAGATGCCGATGACATCTCCACTCTCGCCATACAGGCTGTCGGCTAACTACTTACCAAGGTTTAGGTTGTTTCAAAGATAGATTCCTATGAGAGAATCAAGGTTTTAGAACATAGCTTTTGAGCGATATAGTTCAAACTCAGTCCAGTCAGAATTGGTAACACTGTTTTACACGTATCTCGCTCGACCCCAATTAGGACTCAAAAGCAGTTGGACCTGTCACAATCAAAATAGGGTCAAGTGTTTTTTGAGTCTCCTTCTTGGCCCATATTAAGCAATATTCCAGCCTGAAGCACTGAAAGTACTAAAGTTGCTATCAGCAAACTGATAGAGATTGGAAGGGTAAAAGTCTGATCCCCACGCCACAAATGGTACGAGTGAAAAAAAGCTGCAAATAATCCTCCTACCACTAGTACCCAGGAGTAGATAGTACCTGAAGCAGAGTTGCGAATGACTGCACCGAAGCCCCAAAGAATAACTAGTACGATGGGGATATTTAACAATACAAATAGCTGAATACCCCCAGGCAGTGCAAATAGATTCCATTCATGCCAATATGCTGCTTCAATTTGATGACAGAGCAGCACGGTTGCATTAGCCAAATAGATGTTTTTATAAAGCATTACTACTGTTTTCAGTACAGGCCAAAAGCTTGGATAGTGAAGTTTAACGGTTCAAATCAGTTCAAGCCAAGGTTTTAACCCCCAGGAGATTACAAAATTGTTCCAGGCGTTTGAATCCGCTCGCGATCGAGCTCTCTTCGGTATCTGTCTTTACATAGGGTGCCGCATCAGTGAGACTTGTTCAATGCTGGCGACGGATGCTTATGACGCAGCAGGCGTCAGGGTAAAGATTAGCCTGCGTAAGGCCAATACAAAAGGAAAACAGGAACGCGGCAATTTCCGGTCAACTGCGTTCTCAAGAGTTACGTGGAAACGTATCAAACGAGCGCAGGCAAGCAGTATCTCTTTCCCAGATGGCACGAGCAGGGGAATGTCAATCCTACAGGTGTTTCTGCTTGAAAAAGCCATACCATTTGTCAGAGAAAGTAATTATCTAACACTGCGCCTATGGTTTACTGATATAAAAATTGTTGTAAGTCAACCGATGAAATTCCGCGAGAGACGTGCGATCGCCTGGGGCTGGTGAGAATTAGTAGCCTCAGTTTCAGACAAACTGCTTTGATGACCTAAATGAACAGCGCGAGGGCACGACTACAGCGGTATTTTGAGGTTTCGGAAGTACAACTGGAGGGGCGATCGCGGCTTTGAGCTTTATACAGTAGCTAAGAAAAAGCAATCGCGGGAAGGTTTTTGCCTTGCTCTGGCAGAACGCTTTCATCTTGCCCTATTGATTGTTTTCTTCTTAGAGAGGATTTAAATGAGTTCAGGTTTCAGCCATAACAGGGCATCTATTGAAACTATCTGTCGCTGACAATCTACGTCTGTCACCGCCCACTGAAACGGCTCTCCTCGCTTTTGCAATTCAGCCTGAATCACTGATTCCAATGCTAAAGCTGAATCTTGTAGAGCTACTTCTATTGTAATTAAGTACGCTGACATACCTTGTCATTCCAACGCTTGCTCGCTGCTACATTGTAGGGGTGGCCCTCTGACTCCAGAAGCAACTAAAGAAAGATTTCACTTGTTCTCAACCGACTCCTAATCCTAGCCTCCAACTCCTTCATTTCCTAGTTTGAGCCAACGAACTGATTCGACCTCAACGATTCTTATGTCCTCATCTAGAGATTTTTCCCTTGGACCATCCGCTCGACAGGCCAGGGTTTTACTGGTTGAAGATGAGGCAGTGATCCGCGATACAGTCGCTCTTGCCCTGCAAGCAGAAGGATTTCAAGTTGTAGCCGTCGAAGATGGTCAGCAAGCTCTTGAACAGGTGCAGGGCTCTACATCTGCACAAGGAAATGGCGATGAAGCATTTGCCCTCATTGTTCTGGACCTTCTGCTCCCGTTTATCAATGGATTGGATGTATGTCGCTTCATTCGTCAGCAGAGCAATACAACTCCAATTCTGATCCTCAGCGCCAAAATGGCAGAGGCTGATATTGTTGTGGGCTTAGAAGTAGGAGCGGATGACTACTTGACGAAGCCTTTTAGCCTGAAGGAGTTCATTGCCCGATGTCGAGTGTTGCTGCGGAATTATCAAGGTTTTAACCCTCAGCTAAAAGAAGAAATCTTGAGCTTCCAAGACCTAGCTCTCAACAAGCAGCAGTGTCAAGTCACGCTACGCGGCGAAGCAGTCACGCTCTCTCCGAAAGAGTTTAGTCTTTTAGAGGTGTTCATGCAGCAGCCAGGTCGAGTGCGATCGCGCGAGGATTTGATTGAGAAGGTGTGGGGTCTAGACTTTATGGGGGATTCTAAAACTGTCGATGTTCACATTCGGTGGCTGAGAGAAAAAATAGAGGCTGACCCTAGCAACCCTCAGTACCTTATTACAGTGCGAGGGTTTGGCTATCGATTAGGTTAGTTGGTAACGCCACAAGGTAGTCAGCAGCTTCTTCAAGGGCTGCTTTTTACACCTCCTCGAATGCCATCTGCATTGCAAACGAAGCCACCCACCTGTATTTTATTTTCTCACGTAGAGAATAGAGTAGTTAAGAGCCTATAAGCTGGCTAGCGATTGCACTATTCATAGCGAAACGTGGAAGATGACCTAGAGGAGCTACTCGCTCAACAAGCTCAAACGATCGCCAAGCTCAAGAAAATATCGGGTCAGATTCGTAGTCTCCTGAGCCTATTTCAAGACCTGAAGCAAGAACAGGAATTGCAACACCCTCTTTGCGGATGTTGCGGCGAGAAGTAAGACAAGTAGCCCCAGCAAGTAGAAGCTAATTCACGAGTCATCACTGACACCTAGACGGGGATTGCGATCGCCTGTTTTCAGCTGGCTAAGGCTAGACCTCACTCTCATAGGCATTGCTAACGCAGATTTACAGAAAATTGTTCGCGCACTTTTAGTGCTGATGATCGGGTTTACATTAACCTTTTACTTTGTCTGTCTTTACTCCTCTAATCCCAGGCTGAACCGTTTTAGGATCAACTGCTTCCACTGGAAAACTCATTTGGTAAATGCCCCGTGGGTCGTAAAAGCAATCATGAGGTCTCAGAGTAAAGAGACGCCGTGTATAGACACCGGGCTCAAGTTTAATTGCTGGCTTCAGGACAGAGTAGCCTACCACTGTTTGCCCATAAATCTTTGGTGGAGGACAGTAGGGCTCGGCTGTAGACTAGGTCTCTTCTCGGATATAGTCTATGTTGCTGATGTCTTGCAGCCAGACAATTTCGGATTCAGCTTTAATCCCTACCCCACGCATAGTTTGCCTACTCAATCCCCAACTGAGTTTTATCTTAAGTTCTCAAGGGCACGCGAAGGATTCGTCAATCATATCTAGCGTTGATGCAAAGGGACACCAAGGAATTTGTACCGATTTGATGCAAGGCTATTGGGTGGAGTCTGATACAAGGTAAAGTAAAATCAAGTTTCAAAAGGTAAGCGATCGCCCTGCTTGGTAGAAGTAGGAGCGATCGCTTTTTATGGAAGCCGACCCTGGCGGTTTTGGAGGTCTGCAACGATTTGTGTAAGAAAGGCCATTTTCCTATAAGAGATATAAATTTCTATCAGCCCCGCTAATCACTTGGGTGACTCACAGATTTTACAGGTGGTGAATAGTTGCTCGGCACGCAACTACTCCGACAGTTTTAGGGAGTTTCAGCGATCGAGTACTACAGCAGAATAATGGTTTTGGACCATCACTTTTGAGTGATTTATGCCAACTCTAGCCCAACGAAACTTGATGGCATTGTTTTACGTGTATGTGGGCACAACTCCTGAAAGACTTATAGAACAAGAATTTTAGACGAAACCGTAACTTTCTGTTCAAATGCGCCCGCTGGTCCTAGACGGTCACAGTCAAGCCAAAGTTTTAACCACCCACGAAATTGGGCACACAACTTGCGCGTTTGCCAATACGAGTCATACCGCCTTTTGGAAAGGTTGAACGGTCTTGAGTCTTGGTTTTTTGACGGCTAGGTTAAATTATTTGCTTTCTCAACTGCTTGCTTTAACTCTGCAAAGGTAATCTTACCGTCTGCGTCGGCATCATACTGTGCTAGTAACGCCTGGGGGCTACTGGTACTTGTTTCGGCTGAGATGATTGCACTTAAGCTAGGACTTAAGAACAGCTCACTAAGGGAGACTTTGCCGTCTTGATCGCGATCTAAGTTATTAAAAAGGGATTGCAGCTCTTGCTCGGTTGCCATCGGTTTCTACCTGAATTAATCTTTCAATTTCATAGCTCATTCATAGATTACCAAACAAAAAGGAGAGCAAATTGAGCCTACTAATCAAGATCCGCTCTCTAGTAAGAGAGCGCAACAAAAGAGCCTGTCTTTCTAGCAGGGGTGTAAAGCTTTTAGCTGAGGCGATCGCCCGGTTAACCTTACTTATGAATGGGCACCCTAAACAAGCCAGCGCAGCAATCGCAAAGTGGTTGTTGAAGGTTCACAAGGCGATGGAGAATGTGACTGCTCAGTGGGTTGCGACTGTTTACTAGCTAAATAGAGATCGTACTCGTCTAAGAGCAGTTGAGCGCGCTCCCTGTTTGTGTTTGCCATACTAAGCTTAGTTATAGCAGCGGAAAACTCTGGTCGTTAGTGAGCCGTTTGAATGAACTGTCCCATTTACGAGGTCTGGTCGATCACGGCTGAGGAGCTTGTAATGGCGCAAAAACGTTGCCTTTTTTTGCACTGTCCCGCTTACAGTTGAAAACGGGACAGTGCAAGCCGCTAGGTAGCCAATTAAAGCGATCGCTAAAAGCTTTACTTCATGAGCCTTCTAGCCTTAACAACCACTTTTTGTCCGTTGCTATAACTAAGCCAGGTTAGAAAACTCAAAACTCCATCATTACAATAGCTATATCACCGGAAAAAGCAGGTTGTGCCGCTCCACAGGCTGGTCACGCGATCGGTTGGTTTGCTCCCACTCAGCAAACCTCCAAGACTACCCGCAAAGAATTCGGTTCCTAGAGAACTCTGGCTGACTTTTACGGTGTAAGCCTTATTGAGCTGAGTTCGAGTTGAGCCAGTGCCAACTCCGTTGATAGTCGTCAGTTTGTTGGCTCCTGGACTCCGACCATCGACACTCCATCCCGCGAAGCGACCTTTATTAAACTGTAGGGCCAATCCATCTGCCCAACGGGCAAAGCTAAGCGGACCCGCACCGCACTCCTGATTCACGCCTTGATTGCGCGGCTTTCCACGTAAGTTCGTGAGAATTGAAACCACATCGGCTTCCTTGGTGCCGAAAGCGATCGCCCGAGTCGCTCCGGTAGACTTGTTCACTACTCGTAATCCCTGTGAGTCGAGTGCTAACACGGTCGCACTTGGCTTTGCTTGAGCGATCGGTTGCAGGGCGATCGTCATAGCGGGCGCAATGGATGCTGAATTCCTTGAAGTGAGGGAATGAGAATCTTTTGCAGAAACATTCCCTAAATAAAGTAGAGATCCCCCCGAAACGCACAGTGAAATCAAGAGGGCGCTGGTCAGTTTCATAGCTCGTTTTCCGTTCGTGAATGTGCAGAAATGGGGTGAGAATTAATATTACGCCTTTGAAACTCAGCGGAGCAGTCACCCACCCCGCTGAGTTTAACTCGTCTGCTATACAAAGGCGTGGTTCGGCAATCTTAATTTTGTGAGTTTTCGGGAAAATGGAGAGGTCATTAGTTGCCTAAAACTTCGTTGCCCAAGCACCTACCTTGTCCAAACGCTATCTTGTCCGGTTGAGCGACGAGGAACGACAGGAACTCCAAGACTGGGTATCGACTGGTAAAGCAGCCCTGTTAGACTGGCACCTGTTCTTCATGGGACGGTGTCCGCACTGCGAAGTGCCGTTGCTGCAAACCGAGCCGTCACGCATCGACTGGGACTGTGCGTGCGGTTGGCGGGACGATACCGTTTGATTGTTGCTGCCAAGGGGCACCTGTAGCAAGTAAGCCGTTAAACGAGCAGTGACAGCCATGCCAGCGAACAGTGCAGTGCTCGACCTTGATCTTGATAGTGGTGATCACAGTACCAGCACTCATGCCTTGGTTGCCATGGGCGGTAAACTGCCTTACTGCTACCAGATGCCTACGAGCAAACTGTTAGATGTCATTGTTGCGCTTGCACCGGGGTGCCGCAACTTGGGATAGCGTTAAACTCAGCGGAGCAGTCACCCACTCCGCTGGTCTGCAAAACCGTGCATGAGACTTGTCGCCTCACACGGCTCCTCAACAACTGGGTGCTTGTCATGCACACCTGAATGA
>NZ_JACJPK010000105.1:0-6487 GCF_014696035.1 Trichocoleus sp. FACHB-262
GTAGTTCTGCTGCTGTTGACGGCGACCGTTTTTGACGACGTGAGTGGATTGACAGTCTGGACATTGCATCAGGAGACCCTCAACGCTGCATCATACTACTATTGTGCAACGCCCTTCCTGGCACACGTGCTAACGGGGAACTGTGGGATTTTGTGGCAGTACTCAAGCGGGAGATTATTTCGTAAGCTTGCAGACCGATCGCCCGCTTGATGTAAGATTCCCTCTTTCCGTTGAACTACCCGAAAAACCTCAAAAACCTCAACACTTTTAATCCAGCAAACCTGAGGTGTTGATCGCGGTGGTGGCACGTTCGCACCAGACAGCACTCATTGGCACAGTCTGTCATGCTAGGAGGAAAACCGACAGTAGCAATCCATCACATAGGGCACCATTTGGCACGTTCTGACACAATCTACGGATATTGTGCTGCTGCCGCACCTTAGTTGGCGATCGCTACTCCTCCACATAAATCAAATCTTTGGAATCCAAATCTACTCGCTCGCCTCTGGGGTTTTTGCCGCTGACCCATAAGCGACCAGAACTCATGAACAAAGTTTTGCTCTAGCTGGGACAGCTGATCTTTTCAGTTTGATTTTGATAGGTCAATCGGCCTGACGTAGTATGAGTAAGGATGTGAAAGTCAAAATTGACGACCCCTACACCTGTCTCACCCAAGACTTCTAAAGTTAATTTTCCACTATGTCCTGAGCTTCCTTGCTCAGAAATCACATAGTTTTGCCAGAGGTCGGAGCCACCAATTTCACGTTGCCGACTCGCGCTTGGAGCGCTTGACAAGTGCTGACTGATTCGCTTCCTGTCTTAAGCTTCGCTGAACCCCCAGAGCGGTTATATAGACCCCAAGGCTAAAGAAAACAATCGCTGTCCATAGCCATAACTCAAACCAGCCAGGAATGGTCATATCGCGATAGTTGACGAGATGAAAGAACACAGTCGGGAGAGCACCCACTATTGCAACGGCTAGCCCTCCTAACAGGACGAATAGTGCCGCTCTACTTCTACTCATGGGGCAATTACCTTTTACTCATTGTTAGATAAGTTTGGCAATTTAGCGATCGCCCTCACCCAGATGTGTAGGACCAGACTCATCGCCAGCCGCTTCATCCTGTGGTTCAAAGTGGGATTGTTGGGAAACAGGTGACCATGGAACATCCTGCCTAGGCAGATTCTACGTGCGGCTCAAGTAGAGTGAGGATTTTATCGCTCGAGTCCTGACTCAACGAATGACCTGAATCGTTTGGTTATCAATCACAATTGCCATCTGTTGCCCATCCCGGCTGAAGACCACCCTGGTTGGTCCGGAGTTGTACTTTAGGGCTGGAGGAAACTTCCAGCTCTGGTTGGTTTGAAAATTACTGATGTAGTATCCAATCACATCAGACCCATAGACATACGTTTGTCCATCCGGACTGAGCGCTAAGAGATTAGCGGTTCGGTCGATGGAAAGCCGCGACAACCGTTGTAACTTTCCCGTTTTAATCTGCCAATGATGAAGGTAGCTAAAGATGCCATCGTTGGCAAACGCGATTACGTCTGGCTGATTGGGACTGAAAACAATATCCACAATCGACAACAAATTACCTTCATATCTTGCTTGCAGTTTGGCTTGCAGCTTTCGGGTCTTGAGATTCCACAGATGCAGTTGAGAATTGCCGTTGGCTAGAGTGGTAAACCCTACCACAGCACTGTCTGGGCTAAATGCTAAACGGTCAATGTAGGTGACAGCCGACCCTGTGACTTGTTGCAACGTTCCCTGCGGGACATTCCAGATGCGGACTCCCGATTGGAGTTTGTTAGAACGGCTGCTGATGCTTGTGGCCAGGACGCGGCTATTGGGGCTGAACTCAACCTGGCAAACAGCAGTGTCAGGGGGTTGCATCTGACCTGGAGCTGGAGGCGTTTGGATCGTATGATCTTGAATAGGTCGAGTCCACTGAGATTTCCCAGTCTTGAGATCCCAAACGTTGAGTTCGATCTGGCGCTTAGCTTGTACCTTTGGAGCTGCACGCGACTCTAGGAGACCTGCGGCAAATTGCCCGTCAGGACTGAGAGCGATATCACAGAAGGCAAAGCCCGCTTTGGCTGGAAAGGTTGAAATTCTTTGGCCTGTCTTCAAGCTCCACAGTTCGGCAGATTGTTTATTTGCTCCATCGGTCAATAGGGTTTCGCCATCTTGACTAAATTGTAGTTGGGTCGCACTCGTCGGTAAGGAGACGCGCAGCGTGGGACGCTCCCAAGATTTTGTCGAGTTCGGCGTTGCGCGAGGCACAGCGCTGGGAATCTGTTGTGCAAGAGCACTGGAGGCGATCGCGCAACTAACCACTCCTGACACCCAGGCGAGTGCAATAGTAGACTTCATCAGAAAAGCTCGGTATGCGGGAAACTGCATTGCTGACGTACCAGGTTCTAACAGGCTTCTAGTAAGGTAATGAAACGGGACGGAGGTAGCTTGGGGAGTGGCGCACAAAGCAGTTTGCCCCTGGAATATACATCCAGCGCTGGCCCGCTGAATCGGTGCCAAACGTATTGATGCCTTTGAGCCGCGTCGGGAACTGCGTCCCCAACGGATAGCTCTTGACTACTCGCCCACCCGGAGTGGCACGGCAGTTCAGTGACGTAGCGTCAGTGACTGTCCACAGGGGATGATTCCACGAGTAGTCAGCACTGAGAGACCCACTTCCCGGATCTCCGGGGTAATTCCCATTCCTCGCCACAGGCAAGTTTTCGACTAAGTTCACCACAAATTTGGTTCCCACAGGTGATTCACACCGACTCCCACTTTGCACGATCCTCCATTCCGATCTCAGTGCCCCTCCACCACCAGCTAAGCGGGTTCGATTCAACGTCATCGTGCCCTTGCAACCCGTGTCTGGTTTGCCCACATAATCCTCAAACGTGCCCGTGTAGGTAACGTTGTTCGGAACCGTCTTTCGGGTCAAGATGGTGATGCCACCGTTGACTCGATTCGTTCCTGCAGAGGTGGTATAAGTACCACTATTCTTAGACACACCTGCAAGGTCAGAGTTGCCAGACTCATTGAGGTTGATGATAGTTGTCCCGTTTGTAGACCTATAATGGGCAGCTTGGACCGGGAGAGTGGCAGCCACGAAGAAAGCGGTGGAAATTAGTAAGAGATGAGAAAACTTCATGCTGAATGTTGGAGGGGGGTAAGCGTTGTCTTTGAATTCACGGAGGGCAAGCTTGATTCCAGGGCAGGTGGGCCACTTCTGCAACTGGTCTGCACCGGGAGAGATTGGATCGCAGAAAGGATAAGAAATCCCCTTACCCTTCTCACTGACACTCGCGCAAAAGTTTTCCCATAGCCTTCGTCGGAAGTAGGTAAAAGCGGAAACATCATCACCCTAAGCTGTTTCGGCCTTCTCTTTCCCTAAAACTTTTACAACAAATAGAAGGTGCCGGCTCTAGCTGCACCCTGAGCGATCGCGCTCTCGGTCCACGCACCACAGCGATTGAGTTAGTTTGAGACTGTTGCTGAGATGGTGCTTTGAGATGAGCGGCTTTGGTGGTTTAGCAACAGCAAGTACGCTCAACAATCCTATAGAGACATTCTCATCTTGCAGCAACGCCCTCCTGGTTGAAAGCTGAACTGATTGGGAAGTGGCCTCATCCATTTACAAAAACTGTTGATGGACTCTATGATTCACGAAAAGAACTGGTTCTGCCATGAGTCAGGATCGGAAATTGAAACTTGCTAACTCAATGAGACATCAGCGTAGAGGAAAATAACGTGTCAACAGAAGAGATTGCAGCGTTACTCACGACTTACTTTGACAACATGACAGCGATGAATCCAGAAGGCTGGTTAGGGATTTTTTCAGAAGAGGCTGTAATCTATGACCCCGTTGGAGCTCCCCCAAAACATGTCCACCAGGATGCTCAGCATCTCTTTAAGGTGTTGGCTCACTTCTTTGAAACGATAGAACTATCAAAAGACAGCATTTTCTTTGTCAAGAATGGGGCAGCGGTCAAATGGACGATGCAGGTTATTGCCAAAAACGGTCGTCATGCCACAGCTGAGGGAATCAGTGTCTTTGAAATCAATGATGCTGGCAAGCTTCAAACAGTGTTGTCTTACTGGGATGAAGCCGCCATGATGATGAAACTGAAGGACGACTGAATCAAGGATGCCCATGTCTGCGATCCCAGAGTCGCGCCTTACAGGGTTCACGAGATTCCTTGCGAAAGTCAGGCAAAAGGTGATACCGCAAGCTTGGCGATCGCTTTCTCTCGTAAGGCGCGAACTCTAGAGTTTGCCCCTAATACTGGGGTTAGGGTCCAAGTGCACCCCATCTCTAAAGCACTAAGATTTTGCTGTTGAGCACGTTTCGCAAGGGCTCGAAACGTTGAGTTTGTCTAGCTAGCGCATCCCCACGAGCTAACCCCTAGCCTCCGAGTCAACCTTGCAGTCGCCCATCATCCTGAATTGGATAAGTGGCAACCCAGACTTCTAACCTCACCCTTCGAGATCCTTAAAATCTGAGCATGTTTCACACGGCCCTGCTGGATTCACAGTACATCGTAGATGAGGCGAGCGTGCGGAGTGAGCACAGTTTGGATCACCCAAAGGTTTTCGCCAGGCTTCCACATCAGCTCTCAATTGAGCCTCTCTTGCAATTACCCATGCTTTGTGATTCTGCCATCGCTCCCACGTTCTAAATACGCCCAGGGGGAAAGAGATTGCAATAGCACCAACAGCAATCGAAACCGTGACTGAACGTGGCCCGATGTTGAATTGAACGCAGAAACTGGCAATCAACATGACGAGGCGAAGGTAACCATCAAAGTTAAGGCGATAGCGGCGCACAAAGGATCGAATGGCTGGCTGAATTCGCATGATTGGGAGCTTACTTCTTCCACTAAGCTACAACCTTTTTTACCCAGTAGGCCGACTCCAAATAGTCACTGCGATCGCGTTTCCTCCCCCGCTTTCATCGGGAACTCTAAGCCTATCCCTCTCAGCAACAGCATGAAACGATTCTTGGTGCCAGCAGCAGTGATTACTTTCCTGGCTGCAAATGCAGTTATCTTGTCTGATTCGTGCATTTTTTTAACAATGGCTTGCAAGAGGATGGAAGCAGACGGAAAGGCGGTTACCGAGACAGCAAATCGGGTACAGCAAGTCCACTACTTTGAGCGTGGAAAATTTATCGAGTCAATGGATGCTCTCGATATAGGTGTTAAGTCCCAGATGAACTGGTATGCCCATTCAATGCAAGTTACGCCAACATCAGCATTTTTCTATGCGGTGCCAACTGGAAAGATGGCTTCCGTTCGCAGAGGATATGTTGGGGCCGTGTTTCTGAATAAAGCAAGCAAGGACGACATAGACAACGTGCCATTAGAAATTGTTTGCGAGGCTGTGGGCCGGAAAGCAATTCTCAAAATCAAGCCCTTACTTCAGAATGGCTCTCCTACCTGCCCTGAAGGAAGCGTTCAGACGAAAAGGCCCAGGTAGATTAATGTGCCGTTTAAACTGACTTATCCTTCCAACCACAATACTCACAATCCCAATGCACTGTTGGAGTTTTTAAACCAATGCCAGTTTCACATTGAGGGCATCGACCTGTGAACATTGGATGTGAGTCAAGTAGTGCTAGCTTCTCCAACCGTGACCACCGCTGATGTGGAGTAACAATTAGCTCTCCGTTATAGTAGCTAGCCCCCTCCGACTTTGACCAGGGCGCATCTGGTGGTTGGGGGAGTACTAGATGGATTCGTGAGAATGGAAGAGGGCACAAAAAAGGACAAACCTGGCTGGCTTGCCCTCTAACTACAAAAACTACTTCCATGTTAACGCTCAACTCATCTCACCCTTCCCAAGCTCTGGCGTGGCAACGCTGGGACGAAAAGCTCCAAACCAGTACCACTCTTGCCAGCCTCGTCATGACAGCTTGGCAGATTGGGCGATACGTGGCTCAGGTGCTCGTGGAACAACAATTGCATCAGAGAGCTCAGCAAGAAAAGACCTAGGGTTTTTGTGCTCAGTGCGCTCATCCGCTGCAAAGCAAAGGCTGGGTGGGGCGTCGTATGCTCACCCTCGTTGGATGGGTGGAATGGAAACGGCGAGTTGGGCGATGTCCGCATCATTGTCCTTGTAGTCAGCAGGTTCCCTTCGACCAAGAGTTGGGCATCGAGCCTTATCAGCAAACCTCGGTGGAATTGATGCGTTTGGGGTGTCTCTTAGCGGTACTTCTACCCTTCGAGTTAGCCACAGAACTATTAGCTCAACTCAGTGGCGTTCATCTCAGTGATGCCACGCTTTGGCAGTGGGTGCAAACCTTTGACAAGCGAGCCACTCGGCATCTAGAAGCAGAACTGCAATCGTTAGTGCAGGGACATCCACCTCAAGCTGAGCCGCTCGATGAAGCTCTGGCTGCTTTGCCTTTGGTAATTGCCGCTGATGGCGTGACGGTGCCACTGCGTCCCATTCCTGGGAGCGCCAAAGGCA